>NZ_AP014635.1:2497981-2810228 GCF_001547935.1 Vibrio tritonius | reverse complement strand
GCCATGCTTCCAGGAAAAGCCTCTAAGCTTCAGATTGTAAGGAATCGTACCCCAAACCGACACAGGTGGTCGGGTAGAGAATACCAAGGCGCTTGAGAGAACTCGGGTGAAGGAACTAGGCAAAATGGTACCGTAACTTCGGGAGAAGGTACGCTCTCGACGGTGAAGTCCCTTGCGGATGGAGCTATTGAGAGTCGCAGATACCAGGTGGCTGCAACTGTTTATTAAAAACACAGCACTGTGCAAAATCGTAAGATGACGTATACGGTGTGACGCCTGCCCGGTGCCGGAAGGTTAATTGATGGGGTTAGACTTAGGTCGAAGCTCTTGATCGAAGCCCCGGTAAACGGCGGCCGTAACTATAACGGTCCTAAGGTAGCGAAATTCCTTGTCGGGTAAGTTCCGACCTGCACGAATGGCGTAATGATGGCCACGCTGTCTCCACCCGAGACTCAGTGAAATTGAAATCGCTGTGAAGATGCAGTGTACCCGCGGCTAGACGGAAAGACCCCGTGAACCTTTACTACAGCTTGGCACTGAACATTGAGCCTACATGTGTAGGATAGGTGGGAGGCTATGAAGCAAGTACGCCAGTATTTGTGGAGCCATCCTTGAAATACCACCCTTGTATGTTTGATGTTCTAACTTGGTCCCGTTATCCGGGATAAGGACAGTGCCTGGTGGGTAGTTTGACTGGGGCGGTCTCCTCCCAAAGAGTAACGGAGGAGCACGAAGGTGGGCTAATCACGGTTGGACATCGTGAGGTTAGTGCAATGGCATAAGCCCGCTTAACTGCGAGAATGACGGTTCGAGCAGGTGCGAAAGCAGGTCATAGTGATCCGGTGGTTCTGAATGGAAGGGCCATCGCTCAACGGATAAAAGGTACTCCGGGGATAACAGGCTGATACCGCCCAAGAGTTCATATCGACGGCGGTGTTTGGCACCTCGATGTCGGCTCATCACATCCTGGGGCTGAAGTCGGTCCCAAGGGTATGGCTGTTCGCCATTTAAAGTGGTACGCGAGCTGGGTTTAGAACGTCGTGAGACAGTTCGGTCCCTATCTGCCGTGGGCGTTGGAGAATTGAAAGGGGCTGCTCCTAGTACGAGAGGACCGGAGTGGACGAACCTCTGGTGTTCGGGTTGTGTCGCCAGACGCATTGCCCGGTAGCTAAGTTCGGAATCGATAACCGCTGAAAGCATCTAAGCGGGAAGCGAGCCTTGAGATGAGTTCTCCCTGGCGCTATAAGCGTCCTAAAGGGTTGTTCGAGACTAGAACGTTGATAGGCAGGGTGTGTAAGCGTTGTGAGGCGTTGAGCTAACCTGTACTAATTGCCCGTGAGACTTAACCATACAACACCAAAAGGGTTTTGTAGGACTCGATTAAGACACTTGAATTGTGTTGAGACTTTATAAAAACAGCTTTCCGAATTAAAGAATTTGCTTGGCGACCATAGCGATTTGGACCCACCTGATTCCATGCCGAACTCAGAAGTGAAACGAATTAGCGCCGATGGTAGTGTGGGGCTTCCCCATGTGAGAGTAGGACATCGCCAGGCTTTAATTTCCGTTAGCGAGATGCAAGTCTTGTTAATCTGAACATAGCGGAGCGGTAGTTCAGCTGGTTAGAATACCGGCCTGTCACGCCGGGGGTCGCGGGTTCGAATCCCGTCCGTTCCGCCACTTATTTTAGGGGTGTAGCTCCAATTGGCAGAGCAGCGGATTCCAAATCCGCGTGTTGGGAGTTCGAATCTCTCCACCCCTGCCATAATTTAAAGCCTTAGCAGAAATGCTAAGGCTTTTTATTTTATGGTTTATAAAAGTCAGTGTAGTGAGCAGGAATGCCAGTCCGTTCGAATCTCCGGAGTGCCGACCCAGTCGACCCCTGCCATAATTTAAAGCCTTAGCAGAAATGTTAAGGTTTTTTATTTTTTGGCTTAGAAAAACCATCCCAGTCACATAGATATCAATAATATTTTCAGAATTAGCAAAACATCGGTTAGCTAATTTATTCTGCCATCACCAACATCATAATTGTTCTTTTAATGAGACTGTCTTTATAATAATCGGATCATAAAAACTAAATTCTGTTGGTTAGTATGCTCAAATCATTTTCTGTCAGTAATTACCGCTCACTTAAGAAAATAATTATTCCATTGAGTCGGCTTAATGTTGTGACTGGTCCGAATGGTAGTGGTAAGTCAAACCTCTATAAATCACTGCGGCTGTTATCTGAAGTGGCTAAAGGAAATGTATCTTCTTCTATAGCTCATGATGGTGGTATTCTCTCTGCATTTTGGGCTGGCCCCACCAGTTTTACCAAAGCGGAATTAGCTGGTAAAAGTGACGTTCAAGGCAAGCATGAAAAGGCATTGACTCGTATTGACCTTGGATTTTCCAGTGATGATTTTGGCTTTTGTATTTCTTTGGGCCTTCCGCCTCCCCCTATTGGTGGAGGGAGCGATCCAACAATGTTTACCGCTGATCCTGTGGTTCGTCGAGAATGTATCTGGGTAGGAGATTACTATCGACCTGCTAGCTGTTTAGTGGATCGTATTGGTCCAGTAGCTAAGGTTAGGCAAGGGAGTAGTTGGCAGGTTCATGCTCAACATTTAGCGACATTTGACAGTCTCTTATCTGAACTTGCGGATCCTATGGCAGCTCCAGAGGTGTTTGCTGTCAAGAAACAGATTGATAGTTGGCGTTTTTATGATTCCTTTCGTACGGATCGTGACTCTCCTATTCGCCAGCCGCAAATCAGTACTCGTACACTCATTTTAAGCCACGATGGGCATGATCTGGTAGCGGCTTTACGTACGATCCATGAAATAGGGGATAGAGAAGGTATGCAGAGTGCGATTAGCGATGCATTCCCAGGGGCAACTATTTCATTTACTAAAGTTTATGAGTCACGTTTTTCCCTCGAATTCAATCAACATGGTCTACTACGTCCACTGTCGCTCGCTGAGCTATCGGACGGAACATTGCGCTATTTGTTACTTGTGGCCGCTTTACTGTCTCCTCGTCCGCCATCTTTACTGGTGTTAAACGAGCCAGAAACAAGTTTGCATCCCGATTTGCTTCCTGCACTAGGTCGCTTAATTACAAAAGCGGCTAATGAAACCCAAGTTTGGGTGGTGTCACATGCACAAGAACTCGTTTGGGCTCTGGAAGAATACCCAGAATGTAATGCGATTCGTCTAGAAAAAGAGCTTGGGGAAACTTACATATTTGGCCAAGAGATGTTTGATACTCCGGTTTGGCATTGGCCAAGTTAGAATTAGGGTACTCGATGAAGTTCTAGATGTGATATTTTACCAATAAAAATCAAATGATAATTATTATCATTTCAATGGGTGGTCTACTGTGATAGAGTTTGTTGTATCGGGATATTCACGGTATATCTCGGTAGGTTATCACGTCCACTGTGGTTAGTTAGACGTTACAGATAATCTCATACCAGTCATCGAGTGAAGGAAAGAAGATTGGTTAAAGGCGATCAAGGCTGAATGATCGCCTTTTTTATTTTTCATCTTGGCAAATAAATTCATCTTGCTTGAATTATTCATTATTCGCAGCCTGTTTCCTTAACTGTTATCATCGTGTAAAACAGAAGGATTTTACCAATGCCACATTTTCGTTTCAGAGCGGTTGAACCGCAAACAGTTCAAGCTTTATCTACGGTTTTAATTGATGAGCTACAGCCATTAATGGACTCACCACGCGAAGATTTTACCTTTGAATATATCTATACAACTTTCTTTTTCGATGGTGTAGTTGCTCCTGCCTATCCATTCGTGGAAGTGCTTTGGTTCGATCGGGGTCAAGATATCCAGGATAAAGTGGCAAAAATCTTAACTCAGCAAGTAAAAGCAATTGTTGGTGAAGAAATCGATGTTGCTGTTATTTTTACTGCTTTAGAGCCAAAGGGCTACTACGATAACGCTGAGCACTATTGATAAGTAGAGGCTAAGTTTATGAATTTAGTGATTAATACAATAATGGGGCACCGCTCCATTCGCGCATTTACCGATGAAGCTATTACAGAGCAGGAATTTAACACAATTATTCAAGCTGGGATGTCTGGCTCTTCATCGCACTTTATGCAGGTATTATCTGTTATCCGAATTAAGGATAAAGATAAACGGAAGAAACTTGCTCAGTTAGCGGGAAATCAAGCTTATGTAGAATCAGCCGCAGAGTTTCTGGTGTTTTGTATCGATTTCCAACGTCATTATGAGTTGAATGAGAACGTGAAGCCAGAGTTTATGGAGCTGACTCTTGTTGGTGCGGTAGATGCCGGAATAATGGCACAAAACTGCTTAGTTGCCGCTGAGTCTATGGGGCTTGGTGGTGTGTTCATTGGTGGTTTAAGAAATAATCCAGCAGAAGTTGATGCCTTACTTGAATTGCCTGCGCATACAGCAGTTTTATTTGGTATGTGTCTAGGTCATCCTGATCAGAATCCAGAGCACAAACCCCGTTTGCCGCAGGAGGTGGTAGTTCATACGGATAGTTACCATTCATTAGATAAGGCATTGATTGATGGTTATGATCAGACAATGCATGACTACTATTTGTCTCGCAGTAGTAATGTAAAACAAGCAGGGTGGTCAAAAGAGATTACCGCTTATCTTTCCAAAGAGTCACGCCCGTTTATTTTGGGCTATTTACAGTCGAAAGGATTAGCGAAGAAATAATAAAAAGCCCAATCAAGAGATTGGGCTTTTTGTCTTTATTATGCAAGACCTTGGATGATTACAAACTTTTCTAGAAGTTGCTCTTCAGTCTCAATATGGTCTGGATCGGTAATAATACAGTTATTGATCGGGCAAACTGACTGACATGTCGGTTTTTCATAGTGACCTTTACACTCAGTACATAGGTTAGGATCAATTTCATAAATCTCATCCCCCATGAAGATTGCATTATTAGGGCACTCTGGCTCACACATGTCGCAGTTAGTACATTTTGATTTAATCAATAATGCCATAGATTACTTGCCTGTTGGATTGCGAGTATCTTGTCCTGCGTTAAGGTTACGCATCAAAAGAGCGTACTCAAGATTCATTTCTTCAGGTACAGGGATATAAACAAAGTGACCATTACCTTTCGCATCTTCTACCGCTTCGCCTTTGCGGTTTTCCATCATTTCTAGAGTGAAGATGACATTACCTTGTGGTGTCATTAATTCTAAGTTGTCACCAATAACAAATTTGTTTTTCACTTCTACTTCAACCAATTCACCACGGCGTTTACCGGTAAATTCACCAACGAATTGTTGTGCATCCGATACAGAATAGCCGTAATCGTAGTTTTGGTATGAATCGTGAGTGTGACGACGTAGGAAGCCTTCGGTATAACCACGGTGCGCTAGGCTTTCTAAGGTAGTCATTAGTGATTCATCGAATGGCTTGCCTGCTACCGCATCATCAATTGCTTTACGGTAAACTTGAGCTGTACGAGCGCAGTAGTAGAAAGACTTCGTACGACCTTCGATTTTAAGGGAGTGGATGCCCATTTTAGTCAAGCGTTCAACGTGTTGAATGGCACGCAAATCTTTAGAGTTCATGATGTAAGTACCATGCTCATCTTCAAATGCCGCCATTTTTTCTTCTGGGCGGTGACTTTCAGAAAGTAGCACGACTTCATCAGAAGGTTTGCCAAGACCAATGGTGTTGTCTGGGCGTTCTTCTTGAACTTCAATTGCTTGAGCTTCTTTAGGATCGAATGCTTCAACGATTTGACCTGCTGCGTCTTCTTTACCTTGTTCTACTTTGTATTCCCAACGACAAGCGTTGGTACAAGTGCCTTGGTTAGGGTCACGTTTATTGATGTAGCCAGATAGTAGGCAACGACCAGAATACGCCATGCAAAGTGCACCGTGTACAAACACTTCGATTTCAGTCTCAGGACAATGTTCACGAATTTCTTCAATTTCTTCTAGAGACAATTCACGAGAAACAATAACGCGTTCCACACCATTAGCAGCCCAGAATTTCACTGTTGCCCAGTTAACCGCGTTTGCTTGTACTGATAAGTGGATAGTCATTTCAGGGAATGCTTCACGCACCATCATGATCAAGCCCGGGTCTGACATGATAAGTGCGTCAGGGCCCATATCGACAACTGGTTTTAAATCGCGAATAAAGGTTTTTAATTTCGAGTTATGCGGTTGGATATTACATACCACGTAGAATTTTTTGCCTTGGGCATGCGCTTCATTGATGCCAATTTGCAAATTCTCGTGATTAAACTCGTTATTACGAACACGTAGGCTATAGCGAGGTTGGCCTGCGTATACTGCGTCTGCACCGTAAGCAAAAGCGTAACGCATATTTTTTAGGCTGCCAGCGGGTGACAATAGCTCGGGTACGAATGTGTTTTCTGTAGTCATTGCTTCTTTCTCTATCTGATCTCAAGTCAGTTCAATACCACCTGATGGTATTGAGGGGCGCAAATTTTACGTCAAATTGAAGCGAATGAATAGTGGTGAGAGGAAGTCACTCTGATAAATATCATCAGAGTGACTGTGGTTTTATTCGTTGGTATTAGGAAGACCACCCAATACATCGAATAAGTTAGGCAATAGCGTGCTTAATTCACCACACATGAGCGAAAAATCAGCATCAAAGCGTGCGGCTTGATCTTCACGCGGAATATCTTCATTTTGATCTTTTAATTCATCACTAAACGCGATGCGTTTAATACTGCAATCATCACCTAAGATAAAACTCACTCGATCCTGCCAATTAAGCGCTAATTTGGTCACTACTTTATTGGCTTGAATGTGGCTAAGAATCTCGTCGCTTGTTAACTCTTGTTTCTTACAGCGAATCGTTGCGCCATCTTCAAGAAGTGATTTCAACTCAGCTTCATCCAGGAGGTTAAAGCCTTGTGGTAAATTGCCACTTTTTACCCATTCCGTCATGGTGCTTTCTACTGCTGTTTCTGGAATGGCTGGAACCACTGGCAAACTTCCCATGCTTTTACGTAATAAAGCGAGAACATCTTCTGCCTTTTTATAACTGCTAGCATCAACCAAAATTAAACCTTGGCTTGGCATGATAAGTACGTAAGTTAAGTGGCTGCGAGAAAAAGCGCGAGGTAGCAAGTCGATGATAATATCGTCTTTGATATTGTCTTTTTCTGTTTTCTTTAGAGGACGACCTTCTTCCACTTCCATTTGTGCCACTTTTTCTGCAAGAGATTCTTTTATAACTGATGCAGGAAGCATTTTTTCTTCTTTTTTGGCACAGATTAAAATGCGGTCTTCACTGACGTGAGTCATCATGTCGCCATGTTTACCCATCGCATGTACCCAGCCAAATTTTTGCTTATCTTGACTGCCACATGGGGTGAAGTGAAACTCAGCTAGCTGTTGTTCTAGCTTATCAGCATTAAAGTTTACATCGCGATTTACGCGGTAAACCATACAGTTTTTAAACCACATATTTTTCTTTTCCTTGTTCGAAAGCGAAACATAATAGGAGATTTGAGTCCTAATGTCTTATGGAATAGTCAGATATTGATCATGAATTTGATGCGAAAGTTATATGAAAAATTCTTTGCAAAGGTCACAAAAGTGTCATAATTATTTCTGATAATGCGTAGCGTTGATTAAAAGCAAAGGTTATTCAATTATGTCTAGAAGGATTCTGGTTGTAGAGGACGAAGCACCTATTCGTGAAATGCTTTGTTTCGTGCTCGAACAGAAAGGCTATCAAGCTGTTGAAGCAGAAGATTATGACACTGCGGTCAACAAACTATGCGAACCCTTCCCTGATCTTGTTTTGCTAGATTGGATGTTACCTGGCGGTAGTGGGATCAACTTTATCAAGCATATGAAACGCGAGGATATGACGCGAAACATCCCTGTTGTAATGTTAACAGCCCGCGGTGAAGAAGAAGATAAAGTTCGAGGTTTAGAAGTCGGCGCAGATGATTACATCACTAAGCCGTTCTCGCCTAAGGAACTGGTTGCCCGACTGAAAGCGGTTATTCGTCGTGTAACGCCTACTGCCCTTGAAGATGTTATTGATGTTCAAGGTTTGAAATTGGATCCTGTTTCTCATCGTGTTACTGCTGAAGATAGACCGCTAGACATGGGACCAACCGAATTTAAGATGTTGCACTTCTTTATGACACACCAAGAGCGTGTATACAGTCGTGAACAGTTGTTAAATAATGTTTGGGGAACCAATGTGTACGTTGAAGATAGAACCGTCGATGTACATATCCGTCGCTTACGTAAAGCACTGGAAGACGCAGGACACGATCGATTGATCCAAACAGTGCGTGGGGCGGGCTACCGATTCTCAACCAAAGCTTAAGGATATTTCATCTCTATTATGGTTGAACGACTTACTTGGAAAAAGCTAGCCTGGGAGCTGGCTTTTTTTTACTTACCTTGGATTATCATTGGCTGGATCTTTGGTTACATGTCTTGGCTGTTGTTAGCTGCGACGGCAATGCAATTATTATGGCATCTGCACAACCAAATTCGCCTTTCTGCGTGGCTATGGGATGAAAAGCGTTTAACGCCGCCCTCTGGCTCTGGCCAATGGGAATCTCTCTTTAACGGTTTATACCGTTTGCAGCAACGCCAACGTAAAAAACGTAAAGAATTAAGTAACTTGATACGTCGTTTCCGTAATGGTGCTGAATCGTTACCCGATGCTGTAGTGGTGTTTCGCTCAGAAGGTAATATTGTTTGGTGTAACCGTCTTGCTCAACATTTATTAGGTTTTCATTGGCCAGACGATTCTGGTCAGCCTATCTCTAACCTAATTCGCACGCCTGATTTTATAAAGTATCTGCAAAAAGATGACTTTACCGAGCCTTTAGAGATGCGCTCTCCCCTTAATGTGGAGCGTTCATTAGAATTACGTATTGTGCCTTACACGGAAGGCGAACATCTTATGGTGGTGCGTGATGTTACTCAGCTAAAACAGTTGGAAGGCATGCGTCGTAATTTCTTTGCTAACGTCTCTCATGAATTGCGTACCCCAATGACTGTACTGCAGGGGTATTTGGAAATGACTGAAGATCCAGATATGTTAGTTGGCCCAATGTGGACGAAAGCGCATGGGGTGATGTCTCAGCAACTTGCCCGCATGAACAGTTTAGTGAATCAGCTTTTAACCCTATCTAAGATTGAAGCGTCACCGATGCATGAGCTGGATCAGGAAGTAAAAGTACCGGTCATGCTGGAGATCTTAGAAAAAGAAGCGCAGAGTTTAAGTGGTGATGCTGGGCACTCTTTCCATTTTGAAGTGGATAAAAACCTCACGGTGTTGGGGGATGAAGATCAGCTGCGTAGTGCTATTTCTAACCTTGTTTATAACGCCGTTAAATATACGCCATCTGGTGCCTCAATTACGGTGAAATGGTTTGAATCACTACAGGGTGCCTGTCTTGAGGTGATTGACACCGGTGATGGTATTGAGCCACAACATTTGCATCGTTTGACTGAGCGTTTCTACCGTGTTGATAAAGCACGTTCTCGCGATACTGGCGGCAGTGGTTTAGGCTTAGCGATTGTTAAACACGCATTGTCACATCATGAATCTCGTTTGGAAATCCAAAGTGAAGTCGGGGTTGGCAGTAAGTTTTCTTTCATTTTACCGAAGAGATTAGTGATACATGACAATAAGAAAACGAATTAGCTCGTCTTGGCTGCGAGTATGCGCTTTCGGTATTTTGTTGTGTGCCAGTTCAGCGTTTGCTCAGAAGAGTGAATTAGCTGATTATGCAAAAAGTATTGGTATTGCAGGTAGTTTAACCACTGTGGGGTCGGATACACTTGCGGGGTTAACCACTGCATGGGTAGAAGAATTTAAATCAATTTACCCTAACGTGAATGCGCAAGTTCAAGCTTCTGGTTCTGCTACTGCTCCCCCCGCATTAACGGATGGTACGGCGCAGTTTGGTCCTATGAGTCGCCCTATGCGAGCTCGAGAGATGGACGCGTTTGAACGTGAACATGGCTATAAACCCACTGAGTTACGTATTGCGATTGATGCTATTGGGGTATTTGTCCATAAAGATAACCCGATTAAAGGGCTTAACTTTGAGCAGATCGATAGTATCTTCTCTTCGACACTCAATTGCGGTGGTTCTTTGCGTGTAAATACCTGGGAGCAACTGGGTATACCTTATGAATGGGCCAAACGGAGCATTCAGCTCTTTGGTCGTAATTCAGTGTCCGGTACTTATGGGTATTTTAAACAGGTTGCTCTTTGTAGTGGGGATTTTAAGCGGGGAGTGAATGAACAGCCCGGTTCTGCATCCGTGGTTCAGTCAGTCGCTTCTTCGATTACAACCATTGGTTATTCAGGCATGGGGTATCGTGTTTCTGGTGTTAAGCTGATTCCGATAGCCAAGCAGGGTGAACATTTCATTGCACCCACTAAGGCCAATATTGTGGCTGGTAAGTACCCACTTTCGCGTTATCTATATGTGTATGTAAATAAAAATCCATTGGAGCCTCTTTCACCGTTGGCGAGAGAGTTTGTTCGCTTTATTTATTCTAAGCGAGGACAAGCTTTGGTTCAGCGTGAAGGATATTTAGCGATACCGCCAGAAGTGGCGCAAACGGAACTTGCTAAAGTCGGTGTTGAAGTTCGATAACTCCGTCGAAACGTGAAACTGTCGAACCTGTATAGGTAAGTGCGTGTCGTGTTTATCGATACGTGTTTATCGCCCCTTCTCAAGCAGGATACTTCTGCTTGAGAAGGATGTTATTTAGAAAGCCAATTCCCAACCTACGTTTGCCCAAAATTGCTGTTCAGTTTGTAAATCGGCATGCAGCAGTTTATTTTCGTCTAGCCAATTTTTATTGTCTGAACGCAGCGTCCACACATCGTCTTCAACTGACAGTTGTAACTCAGGTAATGGGTCATCGTTTCTCTGACCATTGACCAATATCGCTAATCGCAAAATCCGAACTAAGCCAAGAATGTGTTTCTTTTTGAAAAGAGAAAATGAGTCCATTTCATTGAGCTTTAGTGTCTTACGTTGGAAACGTGCCAACGTTGCTAACACTTGTTGTTGTTCGTTGTTAAAGCCAGGCATATTGGTATAACGCAGAATATAAGCTGAGTGTTTATGGAATGCTTGATAGCTGATATTTAGGCCCACTTCATGTAAAAGTGCGCCCCACTCAAGCAGAGTAGCCAGTTCACTCTGTTTTTTGATACCCACTTCACTTGATACTTGGCTTAAAAATTCACCAGCGTAGCCGCGAACTTTTGCCGCGTGTTCGAGATCAACGGCATGTTTGTTCGCCAACGCTTCAGCCGTGCGAAGACGAATATCGCTATACTTAAAGCGTTCTTCCATTTCATACAGTAAACCTTCGCGTAGAGCGCCATCAGAGAAGTGCATTTCCTTGATTTTTAAGTCACGGAAAATCGCCGCCATGATCGCGACACCAGCGGCGAAAACGGGTTTACGTTCGTCATTAAGGCCATCAAGCTGGATATCATCAATACTGTTCCAGTGGCACAAATGCTCGATAAGCTTTTCCAAGCGTTCAAGAGTAATAATGCCATCGGTGTATCCCAATCCAATCAATACTTCATAGATGGCCTTGGTGGTTCCTGATGAGCCAAAGGCTACTTTCCAACCTTTCTTACGATATTTACTGGCGATCGATTCTAGTCGTTGCTGCGCTGCAAGAATCGCATCAACAAAATTCTTCTTCGACAGTTTGTTGTTAGCAAAGTAACGATTGTTGTAGCTAACACACCCCATCTGTTTGCTCGAAACCAGTTCTGCATCAAATCCTTGCCCTATGATGATCTCCGTGCTGCCACCGCCAATATCGACCACGAGCATTGATTCTGCTTGAGGCTGGGTGTGAGCCACACCAAGATATATCAAACGGGCTTCTTCCGTTCCTGGAATGATCTCAATAGGAAAGGGCAGTACATCGCGAGCTCTTTGTAAAAACATGTGGGCATTATTGGCAATGCGTAGGGTTTGTGTGGCTGCTATTCGTACATTTTCGATAGGAAACCCTTGGAGTCGTTCCGCAAACATGGCCAAACAATCTAAGCCTCGAGAGAAAGCATCTTCATCAATGTTTTTGTTTTCATCTAATCCAGAGGCGAGTCTTACCCGTTGCTTATGGCGACTTACAATTTGTAGATCTTTATCGATGACTTTAGCTACGACCATGTGAAAGCTATTAGAGCCGAGATCGATTGCAGCTATATCTCTAGAGTCATAAGGTTGATTCATTGGTCTCTTCTTTGTTATTCAGTCTGCGAGTCTGTTTCTCAACATTCTTTAGGTAATCATAGATGGCTATTTGCGAGCGCACTTTCTTCTTGTTACCTCGTTCGACATAATTATTGCTCATTTCTTTGTCTATTAAACGAGCTTTTACCGTATCGGTAAACTGAATATTGATGATATCGATGATTCTTTTTTTAAGTCTTGAATCGCGAATTGGAGTGGCAACTTCAATGCGGTAATCGATATTACGAGTCATCCAGTCAGCCGATGAGATCCAAACTTGGGGATCACCATCATTATAGGTGATGATAACGCGCGGGTGTTCAAGGTAACGATCGACTATGCTGATAATCCGAATGTTATCACTGACACCCTCAACGCCAGGAACTAATGAGCACATACCTCGAATGATCATATCCACTTTTACACCCGCTGCACTCGCGCCATAAAGCTTATTAATTAATCCTTTATCAACGAGGTTATTTACCTTGAGTTTGATTTGCGCTTTTTTACCTGCTTTCGCATTAGCAATTTCACTATCAATAATACGATAAAGTTGAGTTCGGGAATTACGAGGTGAAACTATCAGGTGATTGAATTTCACAGGGCGGAAAGGGTTCTCGATGTAGCCAAACACATTACGCACTTCATTAGTGAGTTCTTTGTCTGCTGTTAAAAGAGCAAAGTCGGTGTAAATGCGAGCGGTTTTCTCATGGAAGTTACCAGTACCAATATGGGCGTAGCGAACGAATTCATCCCCTTCTTTACGGGAAATGAGTAGTAACTTAGAGTGGATCTTCATTCCCGGCACACCAAAGATCACTTGTACTCCCGCTTCCGTTAGGATCTTCGACCACTCAATATTCGCTTCTTCATCAAAACGAGCTTGTAGCTCAACCACCACAACCACTCGTTTCCCGTTGTGAACGGCATCGACTAAGGAGTTCATTAAGCGAGAGTCTTTTGCTACTCGGTAAATATTGATTTTGATTGAAATGACTTTGGGATCAAATGATGCTTGGCGAACCAATTCTGTCACATGATCGAACTGGTGGTATGGGTAATAGAGCAGAATATCTTTGTCACGAATGGCGTCAAAGGAGTTAGCATAACCTTCAAAATCAGCGCAGCGCATTGGCGGCATAGGTTTGTTTTCTAAGTAAGCTCGGCCTAAGTTAGGAAAGCCCATAAAATCTTTAAAATTATGGTAGCGACTGCCGGGTAACAAACTGTCATAGTGAGAAATTTTAAGTTTATCGCACAAAAATTTGAGCATCTCTGCTGGCATTTCACGCTCATAAACGAAGCGTACAGGCATGGCACTTAAGCGTTGGCTCAATCCTTCGGACATCTGCTCAAGCAAACTGTATTCTACCTCGTGACTTAAATCGTATTCCGCATCACGAGTCATTTTCATCGCATAACCGTTGAGCTGATCGTATTCAAAAAAACCGCTAAAAATATCGTGTAAACAAAAACGAATAATATTATCTAACAGAATAATTGTTTTACGTCGCTTACCTTTTGCTTCTGGAACGAGAACAAAGCGGGGGAGTTGGTCGGTTGGTATCTCGACCAAAGCGTAGTGTGAATCGCCAGCGTTTTTCAACTCTACCGCAATATACGCGTATTCGTCTTTGAGAAACTGCATGACATCAATGTCATCATTCATCAGTAGTGGGGTGATGTGTGGAAGCACTTCGTGGCGGAAATACTGAGCGATCCAGCGCTGTTGGTTTTCATCAAGTTGGGTTTCGTTTACCAAGAAGATTCGACGACGAGCCATTTCTAAGATGAGTTCATTGTAGAGATTGTCAAAATCTTGATTAAGTTTGAATGCTTTACTTTGCATCTTACTCAGCAAGTGTTTGGCGCTATTGTTTCCACCTTGTTCATTGTTTATCACAATTCGACGTTTTACATCAGCAAAGCGAACCTTATAGAACTCATCTAAGTTATTAGAAAATATACCAAGAAACCGAATACGTTCGATTAGAGGGACACTTTTGTCAGCCGCTTCTTGAAGAACTCTTTCGTTAAAAGATAACCAACTTAACTCTTTATCTAAGTAAAGCTTTTCCGCACTCATGAACCACACCTTCGACTGGAATAAACGATTTGAACATTCGCAAACTAGGGTTTTTATATGACAGTTATATTACATAATGTCACAATGTGAAGAGTTGTTGTTTTATCAGGCGGTTAAATAACCGTTGTAATAAAATTGTCACCTAATCGACATACAATTTATGCAAGGCTTTCTAACTAGAGTTATTCATGGCAGATACTGATTTCTCACTCAATAAAAGGGACCACCAACGGTTGTGGAAAGATCGTGTGGTTCGTATTGCCGTTACTTGCGGTGGAGTGGGAGTCCTCGGAGCATTAGTGCTCATGTTTGTCTATTTTGCTATGGTAGTAACTCCGCTGTTTAGTGGCGCAAAATTCCAAGCTAATCAAGCAACGGTCACAATTCCTGTTAATCATGTCAATGCCATGGCCGTTGATGACTATGGCCAAGCTCTATTTACCTTGTCTCAAGATGGCGAAGCGCAGTTTTGGTCTCTAACTCAGCCTGAACAATCTGCGATGTTTAGTCAAAAAGTCGCTGAGAAAAATGCGCTGATCGCAAATATGCCTATCGATTATGGATGGTTTGCCACTCTTGATGCTTACCATCATTTCACCCTGTTGAAGCCAAAGTTCAGTTACAAGATTACCAGTGCTGGTCGAAACTTGAAACCCGAATTGATCACGCATCACTATACTTTCAACGATATCAATGCCGTTGCCCGAGTTTTCACGTTCTCGGTCAACGAGGGTGAAGTATCACTTGCAACATATCGAAATGATGGTTCGTTAACAATTTATTGGGGCTCGTTAGATGAGGCGAAATTGTCTTATCACTATCGCTTTCCTATCGTATTAGATAATATCGACCAATTGCTATTTACTCCTGATGGACAAACTCTCTACATACGCGATCGTAATGAGCTGGTGGTTGCAGAACGTAAAGGTAATAAGTTTGTTGTAAGAGAATTGGTGGATTTAGGCGGTTCTCAGCAAGGGGCCTTGGTTACCGACATTAAATTGTTAGCAGGTGCTTACTCACTTTTGGTCTCATATAACAATGATCAAGTAAGCCAATGGTTTGATGTTCTTAAAGACGGACAGCGACGTTTACAACAGATTCGTACTTTTCATCTAGCGAAAGCAACTCGATTCTTGTTGCCAGACACCTACCGCAAAGGTTTTTATAGTTTTCATGACCAAGGCGTCGTGCAAAATCATTTTACCACCAGTGAAAAAACGGTTTTAACCAAACATATTGAGTCGTTGTCGCCATTATTAGCGACTATGTCGAATAATGAACGCTATATAGTTACTTGGGATGGGAAAGTAGCAAGCCTCGCCAAAATTAGTAATGATTATCCGGAAGTCTCTTTTTCTGCGTTGTGGCAAAAAGTGTGGTACGAGCATTATCCTGAACCGCAATTTGTGTGGCAGTCGACCTCTGCGAGTGACAAGTTCGAAGCTAAATTTAGTTTGGTGCCTATTGCCTTTGGTACGTTAAAGGCGGCGACTTATGCCATGCTCTTTGCTGTTCCCATTGCTGTATTTGGTGCTATCTATACCGCGTATTTTATGACGCCAAAGCTACGTCGTGTAGTGAAACCGACCATCGAGTTAATGGAAGCACTACCGACTGTTATCATCGGCTTTTTAGCCGGGTTATGGTTAGCGCCATTAGTTGAGAGTCATTTAACCGCGGTGATGTGCCTTCTTGTGATATTACCACTCTCTACCATTATTGCCGGTTTGATTTGGACATTACTCCCCAACGACTGGAAGCGATTTATCCCCAATGGATTACACGTTGTTATCTTGATGCCAGTGTTAGTGATGGTGACATGGTTGATGATGTCGAATAGCCAATTGATTGAAAGCGCGTTGTTTAATGGAGATGTGCGAGTATTCCTTGTGCAACATGGTATCGATTTTGATCAGCGTAATGCCCTAGTTGTGGGATTGGCGATGGGTTTTGCTGTCATTCCTACCATATTTACTATTGCCGAAGACGCGATATTTTCCGTACCTAAACACCTTTCTGATGGTTCGTTAGCGCTGGGGGCAACACCTTGGCAGACATTAACCCGAGTCGTGTTATTGACGGCTAGTCCTGGGATTTTTTCTGCGATCATGATGGGGCTAGGTCGTGCGGTAGGCGAGACTATGATTGTGCTGATGGCGACAGGAAATACCCCTATTTTAGATTGGAACATCTTTGAAGGCATGCGCACTTTATCCGCGACTATTGCGGTTGAATTGCCTGAAGCTGCAGTAGGCAGTTCGCATTTTCGGATTCTATTCTTAGCCGCGTTAATTTTATTTGCCTTTACGTTTGTTGTTAACTCTATTGCTGAGTGGGTACGACAACGACTGCGCGAAAAATATCGATCATTGTAAGCGGGAGACAGAATGAGACTATTTAGTTGGATAAAGTCCGGAGCTCCTTGGATTTGGCTTACAGGAGGTGCAGTTAGCGCTAGTTTGCTATCTGTTTTAGGATTAATGCTGTTCATCGGTTGGAAGGGGCTCACCTACTTTTGGCCCTCGCCATTGTATATGTGGCAGACCGATCAAGGCGCTAGACTGGTAGGTCAGCTCTATGAGCAAGAATGGGTGCCATTAAGTCATCTTCACAGTTTAAATTTGCCTCTAACCCAAGAGCAGATTGAGCGAGGCAGTGTTGCTCGTTTAAGTGTCAAAATTGCCAATCGAGAACGAAATACGTCGGATTTTATCTCGATTCTCGATATTCATTTACGCGATAAAACCCAGCCGAAAGATTGGGCTGTTGTCGATAGAGAACGTAACGGGCAGTTTTTCGGTCGGCCTGTGGGATATATTCAGCAAGATGGTTCCATGGCTAATGATGTCGATGCTGCTGTTATTGATGGAATGGAGCAAGCCGAGCGTATTCGTGATCAAATTCATTCGTTAATAACGGACAAAATCGCAGCCCTAGGCCATCAGGTAGAGCAGTTGCAGCATGAAAAACGACGAAAAGAGCTTAACGGACAACTCAGCAAATCTTATCTTATCGAGTATAAATTAGAGAAAAACCAACTCGATAATGCAATGGCCCTTGCTGAACAAGACATTGATGACTTGAGAGAACAGCTGGGTAAGCAAGCACTTATCATGGAGGATATGACTGGGGAGCAAGTGACGTTACCCATTGGACAAATCTTGCGTTTTTGGTATCCCAACAAGATGTCGATGGGAGAGAAAATTGCGCATTGGGCTCATGGTGTGTGGCTATTTTTGTCAGATGATCCTCGTGAATCAAATTCAGAGGGCGGGGTATTTCCTGCTATTTTTGGTACGGTTTTGTTGGTGCTTTTGATGTCAATCGTGGTGATGCCTTTGGGGATTATTGCCGCGGTCTATTTGCATGAGTATGCCAAAGATAACGCCTTTACTCGTTTAATTCGTGTAGCGGTGATTAATCTAGCAGGTGTCCCTTCCATTGTTTATGGTGTATTTGGCTTGGGCTTTTTTGTTTACACCATTGGTGGAACCATCGACAAATGGTTTTTTACTGAGAACTTACCAACTCCCACGTTTGGAACGCCCGGCTTGCTGTGGTCGGCATTAACCCTTGCAGTATTAACATTACCCGTCGTGATCGTCGCCACCGAAGAAGGCCTTAGTCGGATTCCCAACTCAATTCGTCATGGTTCTCTAGCGCTTGGGGCCACGCAGTTTGAGACGGTGTGGCGTATTGTTCTGCCGATGGCTAGCCCTGCTATGATTACAGGGTTGATTCTCGCTATTGCTCGGGCTGCTGGAGAGGTTGCCCCATTAATGTTAGTTGGTGTGGTGAAACTTGCTTCGAATCTCCCGGTAGATAACGAATTTCCTTATTTGCATTTAGAGCGTAAATTTATGCATTTAGGGTTTCATATCTATGACTTAGGATTCCAAACTACCAATATTGAGGCAGCGCGTCCGCTTGTTTATGCAACAGCGTTTTTATTGGTGATGGTCATCGTATTGCTGAATTTAACAGCTATCAGTATTCGAAATAATTTGCGCGAAAAATATCGGACATTAGGACAAGATTAATATGCTTTCAGTTAATCAAGCATTGGGGTATGCCCCACCATTGGATGTAAATAATTTGTCGGATGCGCAAACGGCTATTTCGATAGAAAATTTGAGCCTTCACTACGAGCATAACCAGCGTGCCTTAGTCGATATTACGATGCGCATCCCAAAAGGAAAGGTCACATCGTTTATCGGACCTTCAGGGTGCGGAAAGTCAACACTGTTACGTTGTCTTAACCGAATGAATGACCTTGTTGAAGGGTGTCATATTGAAGGGAAAGTGCATTTACACGGTAAGAACATTTATCAACGTGATGTTGATGTGGCAGCGCTGCGTAGACGGGTTGGTATGGTGTTCCAGCGTCCCAATCCATTTCCCAAATCTATTTATGAAAATGTTGTGTATGGGTTACGTCTGCAAGGGGTGAAAAATAGTCGCACGTTAGATGATGCAGCAGAATCAGCGTTGAAAGCTGCAGCTCTGTGGGATGAAGTGAAGCATCGCCTCCATGAAAATGCATTTGGTCTTTCTGGTGGTCAGCAACAGCGTTTGGTGATTGCTCGTGCTATTGCGATTGAGCCTGAAGTGTTATTACTTGATGAGCCCACATCGGCACTGGATCCGATCTCTACGCTTACGATTGAGGAACTTATTCACGATTTGAAAAACCAATATACAGTCGTGATCGTCACGCATAATATGCAGCAAGCAGCTAGAGTGAGTGACTATACTGCTTTTATTCATATGGGAAAATTGATTGAATACGCGGACACGGATTCTATCTTCACATCACCGTCAAAAAAACAAACCGAGGACTATATTACAGGTCGTTATGGTTAATTTATTGTCTGTATTTAAGGATAAGTTATGCAGTTAGGTCGGCATATTTCTGGTCAGTTTAATACCGAGCTCGAAGCGATACGAACTCATGTGCTCACTATGGGCGGGTTGGTTGAGCAGCAGCTCTCATACGCAATGCATGCATTACATACAGATGATGTTGAATTAGCGCGCAAAGTCGTCGAAGACGACCACAAAGTAAATGCGATGGAAGTCTCGATTGATGAGGCATGTACGCGCATTATTGCTAAGCGCCAGCCCACGGCTAAAGATTTGCGTTTAATTATGGCGATTATTAAGACCATTACCGACTTGGAGCGTATTGGTGATGTAGCGACCAAAATGGCCTTTGTTGTTATCGAAAGCCCTTCGACCCGTGAGCGTCAATTTCAGGTCTCGTTAGAGCCATTGTGTCGCTCTGCCATTTCAATGTTGCATCAGGTACTGGATGCTTTTGCTCGAATGGATGTCGAGGCTGCGGCCCAAATCTACAAGTTAGACGATGGTTTAGACAGCGAAGTGGAAGCGGTTATTCGCCAACTGATGACCTATATGATGGAAGATTCGAAAAATATCCCTCATATTTTGCAGGTCATGTGGTCTGCTCGCGCTATCGAGCGAATTGGCGACCGCTGCCAGAACATTTGTGAATACATCATCTATTATGTGAAAGGTAAAGACGTGCGCCACCTTGGTGACCAATCGATAGATGACGTTATTCGTTAGCGTGAAGTAAGCTGTTTGGCTACCGCTTTGAGCGCTTCAATATTGGTTATGGGAATGCTGAAATCGTCGCAATCGGCATTGCCCATCCGAGCACTGGATTTGGCTAGTTTCATCAGGCTTGGACGCACAGTTTTCCCTGATAAATGCACTTCTTTTACGCCTGTTCGGGCCACAATGTTAGCAACATTATGGGCATTAATTCCGGCTCCCGCCATGATCACCATTTGATCTTTAACTTGCTCAACCATTTGAGCGATGACATCACAACCTTGTTCGGCGCAAGGTGCTGTGCCTGAGGTAAGTATGCGGTTAACACCAATATCGAGCAAAGTATCAATCGCTTTTTGATAGTTGCGGCATTGGTCAATGGCTCGGTGATAGGTCACTTGCAAATTAAACGCCTGAGCATGATGAGTCAGTTTTGAGGTTGCTTCTTTATCAACATCACCGTCTGCGGTTAATACGCCGAGTACCACGCCTTGCAAACCTGCTTGTGCGGCCATTTCAATATCCCATTTCATTTGCTCAATTTCAGCCGGAAGATAGAGAAAATCCCCTTGTCTTGGACGAATCATCGCAAAAACAGGAACAACACTGAACTCGCTAGCACAACGCATCAGTCCCCAACTTGGGGTTAGGCCACCTAATGCCAGTGATGAACAAAGCTCTATCCGAGTTGCGCCACCTTGCATCGCATTAGATAGTGATTCGATGTTATCAATGCACACTTCCATTTGGTATTTCATTGGGATTCCTAAAATGGGATAAATAGCTTGGGTCTATTCAATAACAAAAAATCCCGATACTCAAGAGTATCGGGATTCGATAAGACTTTACTTCATAACTGATTGGTTTGGCTTTAATGCTCTATATTCCAACCATTAACCCGAGTTGAGCGCGGGCTACGAATTATGCTTATTTTTTATCTAGGTCTGAAGTGTGTTCAGATAGGTAAGATGCAACGCCGTCTGGAGATGCTTTCATACCTGATTTACCTTTTTCCCATTGTGCAGGACAAACTTCGCCGTGCTCTTGGTGGAACGCTAGTGCGTCAACCATGCGTAGCATTTCGTCGATGTTACGGCCTAGAGGACCATCGTTGATTACTTGGTGACGTACAACACCTTCTTCGTCGATTAGGAATGAACCACGAAGAGCAATGCCAGGGCCGTTTGGATCAACAACGTCGTATGCGTTCACAACTTCGTGAGTTGTATCTGCAACTAGAGTGTATTTCACTTCGCCAATACCGCCTTTATCCACTGCAGTATTACGCCATGCATTGTGTGAGAATACTGAATCGATAGAAACACCGATCACTTCGCAACCTTTTTCTTGGAAATCAGCAAGACGTTTGTCGAATGCAATGATTTCTGAAGGGCATACGAATGTGAAGTCTAGTGGGTAGAAAAATACAACTGCTTTTTTACCTTTGATGTGTTCGAAAAGGTTAAAGTTGTCAACGATTTCACCGTTGCCTAGAACAGCTCCAGCAGTAAAGTCAGGGGCTTTGCGACCTACTAGTACCATTTTTTGCTCCTAATAATTTAGTTTTTTGCTGAGTCATATAGGGTTGAAATGACTCATTCCGTGTAACTACAGAACAAACTATAGTACAAAGCAGAGCATAGAAAAAAGCGAATAAAATAGATTGTGTTAATCGAAAAAAACGATGATAGACTCTGTAAAGAAAGAGAACACTTTATGAGAAAAAAGAGTCGGATAGATTATGAACAAGTGGCCCAGTTTAAAACAGTTACATTACCTCGTCACCTTACACGAAACTAGGCATTTTGGTGAAGCTGCTGAGCGATGTTTTGTTAGTCAGTCAACCTTGAGTAAAGGCATCCAAAACCTCGAAGAACTTATCGGCTGCGCACTGTATGAAAAAAAAGATAAGAAGAGTCCTTTGGTGTTTACCCAATCAGGTGAAGCCGTGGTGAAACAAGGCCGCGAGCTACTTGCTAAAGGGCAAGACTTAGTTGAACTAGGTAAACTTTGCCATGGCGGTGTTATGGAAGGGCAGCTCAAACTGGGTTGTATTCCGACTATTGCCCCATTTTTGCTAGGCGATTTGGTTCAGGAGATTAATATTCGGTTTCCTAAACTGCATTTATTGCTGCGTGAGGATACCACTACCAATTTATTAACAGCACTCCGCTCAGGGGAGTTAGACGTGTTGGTTCTCGCACTTCCGGTTGATATTGGTGAGATGGAAAGCAAAGTAGTAGGGCAAGATCCGTTTCGAATGGTGATCAGCCGTAATCAAGCGAATTCGATTCGAGTGCCAATCAAATACGCAGATTTACCCGATCAATCGGTGTTTCTTCTCGAGAATGAACACTGTTTGACAGAGCATGCGGTATCAGCCTGTAAGTTAACTGATAAAGAGAAAATTAATCCATTCACGGCAACCAGCTTGCATACATTAGTGCAAATGGTGGCTAACGGTCTTGGTACAACATTTATTCCGCAAATGGCAATAGAGCATGGCTTGTTAGACAATCAAAATTTGCTGGTGGTGGATCCTCCCGGTCAGCAGGCTTATCGCAATATAGGTCTAGTTTGGCGACCTAGTTCTTCCAGAACAGCCACATTTAGTCAGTTAGCAGAGGTAGTCAGCGAGCTACTTTAGACAGGAGTGAGTATTTATTGCTACTAAAACTAGTTTATTTCACCAAGATTTAGTGTTTTTAGTAGCATATTGCTCTGTTAGTGATTTTTTAATTGTAAAATTTTACAGCTTTTCTCGAATGAAGCTTTCATAAAATCGGCAATGTTGACATTGTTAATTTTACATATGTGCAATTGATTTCTCTACGCTTATTATTTTTAGGTATAACTAATTTATCAATAAAATCATATCTTACTCTCACCAGCCCCCCGTTGGTTCTTAATCTTTATGTCTGTAAATTACAGAGTTCTTTTTGTAATTTAATTACGTAATTTATTACATTTCTTACTTGATAAATAACACAAGTCATTGATCGGAATAAAACTTCAAAGTTGTGTTTTTGCTATTGCCAAACCTTTATTTAATCTGCGTTGTAGGTTAATTTTAAAGGCGTCAAAGAGAGCGGTTAGTATTTGGAAAGTTAATGGTTAGGCCGTAAAGCCCTATTAATTGTTAAGCCCTTCTCAAAATTTAAATGGAATTTTGTAGTTCTAAAATTACAAATGTGATTTTGGTTTAAGTTAAGGATGCAATATGTTGGCAGAAACGCGTGAAACTAATCCGATGCAAATTCTTGAGAGTCTGAAAGTTATCGGTCCACTTAGCGATCCCCACAAGGAGATTTTTTCAGAGCCTGCGCAGGTTTTTCTTACCGCTTTGTGCCAAAAGTTTGCCCCTCGTCTAGACGAATTATTAAATCAGCGAACTGCTTTTCAAGCTCGAATAGACCAAGGACAGCTCCCCGACTTCTTGCAAGACACAGTTGATATTCGTGAAGGCAGTTGGAAAATTATGGGTATTCCCAACGACCTTCAAGATCGTCGTGTAGAGATTACCGGGCCAACCGACCGGAAAATGGTGATCAACGCGCTTAATGCCAATGTGAAAGTGTTTATGGCCGACTTTGAAGATTCGATGTCTCCTGCTTGGGACAAAGTTTTAGACGGTCAAATAAACCTTCGTGATGCCATCTTAGGCACCATTAGTTATTCCAATCCAGACAACGGTAAGGTCTACGAATTAAAAGAGAATCCAGCGGTTCTTATTTGTCGCGTGCGTGGTTTGCATCTACCAGAAAAGCACGTGCTATTTGCAGACAAAGTAATCCCTGGGTGTTTGTTTGATTTCGCCTTGTATTTCTTTAATAACCACAAAGCTTTACTTGCTAAAGGTTCTGGTCCTTATTTTTACTTACCTAAGCTGCAGTCATACCAAGAAGCGAAGTGGTGGAGTGATGTTTTCCATTTCACCGAAGAATATTTTGGTTTACATACCGGCACTATCAAAGCAACGGTGCTCATCGAAACTCTACCTGCCGTCTTTCAAATGGATGAGATTTTATTCTCCCTAAAAGAGCATATTGTTGGTCTTAACTGTGGACGCTGGGATTATATCTTTAGCTATATCAAGACATTGAAAAAGCATCCTGATCGAGTGTTACCAGATCGTCAAGTGGTTACCATGGATAAGTCGTTCCTCAATGCGTATTCCCGATTATTGATCTACACCTGCCATCGTCGAGGTGCCTTTGCTATGGGGGGGATGGCTGCCTTTATTCCTGCCAAAGATCCGCAAGAAAATGCCGCAGTACTTGAGAAAATTCAAAGAGATAAGCGTCTTGAGGCCGATAATGGCCATGATGGCACTTGGGTTGCGCATCCTGGACTGGCGGATACCGCCATGGCCGTGTTTGATGAAGTGCTTGCCGGACGTAAAAATCAACTGGATGTATCGCGTATGGCTGACGCGCCTATTACTGCGAACGAGTTACTCGAACCCTGTTACGGTGAGCGAACCGAGCAAGGGATGCGTCACAATATTCGGGTCGCTTTGCAATACATCGAAGCTTGGATTTCAGGGAATGGGTGTGTGCCAATCTATGGGTTGATGGAAGATGCCGCGACCGCAGAAATATCTCGAGCATCAATATGGCAATGGATTCAACAAGGTAAAACTTTAGATAACGGTAAGGTCGTATCAAAAGACCTATTTAGAGAATACCTAAAACAAGAGATAGATGTCGTGAAAACGGAAGTAGGAGATAAGCGTTTCACGCAAGGACGTTTTGCTGAGGCAGCCGATTTAATGGAACGTATTACAACCAGTGACGAACTGCCCAACTTTTTAACCATTCCGGGATACGACTATTTGTCGTAACCAAATAGCCAAAGAACGTGAAACAAGCCTCCCATCAAAGAAGACTTTGAGTAGAGGGAACATAAGCGCAAGCCAATGCGCCTTACAAAGAGGGAAAGACCATGACATTGACTCGTCGTCAACAAATCGAAGCACTAGAAAAAGATTGGGCAACCAATCCACGCTGGAAAAATGTAAAACGTACTTATACTGCCGAAGAAGTCGTGAACCTACGTGGTTCGCTGGTTCCTGCCAATACAATAGCTCAGCGTGGTGCTGATAAATTATGGTCCTTGGTCAATGGCAGTGCTAAAAAAGGGTATGTTAACTGTCTTGGTGCGTTGACTGGTGGTCAAGCGGTTCAACAGGCAAAAGCAGGTATTGAAGCGATCTATTTGTCTGGTTGGCAAGTGGCAGCAGACAACAACACTGCATCGACTATGTATCCTGACCAATCTCTCTATCCTGTTGATTCTGTTCCGTCTGTAGTGAAGCGAATCAATAACTCGTTTCGTCGTGCAGACCAAATTCAATGGACTAACGGCAAGTCGGCGCAAGATGAAGGTGGTATCGATTACTTCCTGCCTATTGTTGCGGATGCTGAAGCGGGCTTTGGTGGCGTTTTGAATGCTTATGAGCTAATGAAATCTATGATTGAAGCTGGAGCGGCAGGGGTTCACTTTGAAGACCAACTCGCATCGGTGAAAAAATGTGGACACATGGGGGGGAAAGTTCTTGTTCCTACTCAAGAAGCGGTTCAAAAGTTAGTTGCTGCTCGTCTAGCTGCAGATGTTGCGGGAACGACCACGTTAGTTATTGCGCGAACTGACGCTAACGCTGCGGATTTATTGACATCGGATTGCGACCCTTACGATAAAGACTTCCTTACGGGTGAACGTACCTCAGAGGGTTTCTTCCGCGTTAAAGCGGGTATTGACCAAGCTATTTCCCGAGGTCTTGCTTATGCGCCCTACGCTGACCTAGTGTGGTGTGAAACAGCAAAACCGTGTCTTGAAGAAGCGCGCAAGTTTGCAGAGGCGGTGTTGGCTGAGTACCCAGATCAACTGTTGGCTTATAACTGTTCGCCATCGTTTAACTGGGAGAAAAATCTCGACGCTAAAACCATTGCTGAGTTCCAACAAGCACTATCTGACATGGGATATAAATATCAATTTATCACTTTGGCAGGTATCCATAACATGTGGTTCAACATGTTTGAATTGGCCCATGCTTATGCTCAAGGCGAAGGTATGCGTCACTATGTTGAAATGGTGCAGCGTAAAGAGTTTGCCGCAGCAGAAAAAGGCTACACCTTTGTGGCACACCAACAAGAGGTGGGAACTGGCTATTTTGATAAAGTGACGAATACGATTCAAGGTGGAAACTCATCTGTAACGGCACTGACTGGGTCGACGGAAGAAGATCAGTTTTAAACCTAGCAAACTCCACTGACTTTTTATTATCTCATTCCATGTATGTTCAATACTTTGGTATCTTATTTTCGAGCGGCGTAAGCCGCTCTTTTTTTACTTTATAAACCTAAGTAACTTCAAGATGCAGGCGTTACCTAGTGCTAAATGGCATATTGGAGAAAATAGGGCTTTGCGGACTAATTGGCCTCATCGCCGTATTCGTCGGGTTCTGACTCTTCTTGCAGCTCCAATAATGTAATTGCAATCGCGATAAAATCGGTTTCCGTAATGATGCCGACAAGCTGCCCTTTGCTCACAACGGGTAAACAGCCAACCTTATGCTTTTGCATATATAAAGCACTTTCTTTTAATCCAGCCTGAGGCGCGACACTCATCACATGTTGATGCATGACTTCGTATAATGGAGTATCAGCCGTATAAGAAGAGTCCTCTGGTACGTGATGCAAGCTTGACTCTTGAGCTGCCAAAATATCACGTTGTGATACTACGCCTAGCAATTGTCTATTGGCATCAACAATTGGAATATGGCGTATATCAAGCGCTTTCATTGTGCTTTTTGCATCGGACAGCGTGTGGGTGCGTAGCAACGTATGTGGGTTGCGAGTCATCATCTCTTCCACTTTAATCATGGCCATCTCCTATTGTCCATTAATGAACTGACTATAGTTTTTTTAAGAGAAAGAGAGTGAGATGTGAATCGTTATTTGTGGTGATAAGGCGTGACCAAAGTTAAAAATGATGCATTTTCTTTAGTTGAGCAGTGACTTTAACTATAAACGTTGGATGGATGTAAAAAAGAATGAGCATTCCTTTGGTGATGAGCTTAACCTGTGGTTGTGGATGAAGTAATGAATTCTGTATGTTGAGGTTGTTTGGGAATAGGTGCGTATTTTGAAGTCCTCTAGGTAACGGTATATACTAGCGCGCCGCGAAATATCCATCGCACAAATTCACTCAATAAAGAATCAGAAGTCATGCACGTTTCAGATTTTAGTTTTGAACTCCCAGACGAGCTTATTGCTCGCTATCCCAAGACAGAACGAACCGCGAGTCGTCTGCTGCAGCTTAACGGCAACAGTGGCGAACTTACGGATGGAACATTTAAAAACGTTCTAGAACTCGTTCAACCAGGTGATTTGCTGGTATTTAATAATACTCGCGTCATTCCTGCGCGTATGTTTGGCCGTAAGGCTTCCGGCGGTAAGCTAGAAGTGTTGGTTGAACGTATGTTGGATGAGCATTCTATTTTAGCTCATGTCCGTTGTTCAAAACCGCCAAAACCAGGTACCGAATTGTTCCTTGGCGAAAATGATGAGTTCCAAGCGGAAATGGTGGCTCGCCACGATGCGCTGTTTGAAATTCGTTTTACTTCGGCAACCGCTGTACTCGATATCCTTAATACCATTGGACATATGCCGTTACCTCCGTATATCGATCGCCCTGATGAAGATGCCGATAAAGAGCGTTACCAAACGGTTTACAACAAAAAACCGGGCGCTGTGGCTGCTCCTACTGCGGGGTTGCATTTTGATAAACCATTGCTTGAACAAATCAAAGCAAAAGGTGTCGAATTTGCTTATGTGACCTTGCATGTGGGTGCTGGTACTTTTCAGCCTGTGCGCGTGGATGATGTTGAAAATCATCACATGCACTCAGAGTACGTAGAAGTGCCGCAGGAAGTTGTTGATGCTATCAAAGCAACGAGAGAACGTGGTGGACGCATTATTGCGGTTGGTACTACTTCTGTTCGTTCTCTAGAGAGTGCCGCGCAAGATGCACTGAAAAAAGGCACTGAATTAGTACCGTTCTTTGGTGATACCGAGATCTTTATTTACCCTGGCTATGAGTATCAATTGGTGGATTGTTTAATCACCAACTTCCATTTGCCAGAATCTACCTTGATTATGTTGGTAAGTGCTTTCGCTGGTTACGATCATACGATGGCAGCTTACCATCACGCTGTGGCCGAAAAATATCGTTTCTTTAGCTACGGCGACGCGATGTTTATCAGCAAAAAAACGCAATAATAGTGTGTTTTTATAACGGCTCAATATTTATCAATACCCAGTGACTAGGGTTGTAAACTTAGTAACTGATATCCCGTCAGACTGTTTCTCTGACATTGGAGGCTATGTGAAATTACAGTTCGAACTTAAGAAAAAAGACGGCAATGCCCGTCGCGGCCAGATTACTTTTGAACGTGGTACTGTTCAAACCCCTGCATTTATGCCGGTGGGTACGTACGGCACGGTAAAAGGTATGACACCAGAAGAAGTGAAAGATACTGGTGCTCAAATTCTGCTCGGAAACACTTTCCACCTGTGGCTTCGTCCTGGACAAGAGGTGATGAAACTACATGGTGACTTGCATGACTTTATGAACTGGCAAGGTCCTATTCTTACCGATTCCGGTGGCTTCCAAGTATTCAGCCTAGGTGATATTCGTAAAATTACTGAAGAAGGCGTGCATTTCCGTAATCCAGTAAATGGCGATAAAATCTTTATGGATGCAGAAAAATCTATGGAGATTCAGAAAGATTTAGGTTCTGACATCGTGATGATTTTTGACGAGTGTACGCCATACCCTGCGACACACGATGAAGCGAAAAAGTCGATGGAAATGTCATTACGCTGGGCAAAACGTTCACGTGATCATTTTGAAAAACTGAAAAACCAGAACTCGCTATTTGGCATTGTTCAGGGTAGTGTTTATGAAGACTTACGTGATGTATCAGTAAAAGGTCTAACTGAACTCGATTTTGATGGTTATGCTGTCGGCGGTTTGGCCGTAGGTGAGCCGAAAGATGATATGCACCGCATTCTAGAGCATACCTGTCCACAATTGCCTGAAGACAAACCTCGTTACCTAATGGGGGTTGGCAAACCGGAAGATTTAGTAGAAGGTGTTCGTCGTGGTATTGACATGTTTGACTGTGTGATGCCGACACGAAATGCTCGTAATGGACACCTATTTGTGACTGGAGGTGTGATCAAGATCCGTAATGCGGCACATAAAACGGATACAACACCACTGGATCCTGAGTGTGACTGTTACACTTGCAAAAATTATTCGAAGTCGTATTTGCATCATTTAGATCGTTGTAATGAAATTCTTGGTGCACGTCTCAACACGATTCATAACTTACGTTACTATCAACGTCTAATGGCGGCAATCCGTCAGGCGATAGAAGAAGATCGTTTTGAACAATTTGTAACTGAGTTTTATGCTCGTCGTGATCGCGAAGTGCCACCGTTACAAAAAGACAAAGCGTAATTTTTAAGTTGGACCGAATTGGGGCTACTGGCTTGAATTTGGTCCAATTTGGCCCAATTAAACATCAGAATTAACAAACAATAACTTAGAGGACGTTTCTCAATGAGTCTAATTTCTGTAGCGCATGCAGCAGGCGAAGGTGCCGCGCAACAACCTGGCGGTGAATTCAGCATGATCATCATGCTTGGCATGTTTGCAGTCATCTTCTACTTCATGATTTATCGCCCACAGGCAAAACGCGCCAAAGAGCATAAAAACCTAATGTCTTCTATGAGCAAAGGTGATGAAGTGCTAACTAGCGGCGGTTTTGTTGGCAAAATCAGCAAAATCTCTGACGACAATGACTACATTGCGATTGAACTGAATGCAAACAACGAAGTGGTTATCAAAAAAGACTTCGTTTCAGCGGTGCTACCTAAAGGTACACTAAAATCTCTATAAGACAGCTCAAGGATCCTCGCTGTGCTAAACCGTTATCCTTTATGGAAGTATTTAATGGTGCTGTTTGCTATCTTGGTAGCAGCGATTTATGCACTTCCAAATATATACGGTGAAGATCCGGCTATTCAGATTACAGGGGCGCGTGGCGCCTCTGTTGATATGTCAACGCTGGACTCTGTCACCAAAGCGCTCGATACAGCGCAACTCTCTCATAAATCTGTTGCTCTTGAAAATGGCTCTGTGCTAGTTCGTTTTAAAGACACCGATACTCAATTAACTGCTCGTGATGTGATCAGTGAAGCGCTTGGTAAAGACAAGATCGTAGCTCTGAACCTCGCGCCATCAACACCAACTTGGCTACAAGATATCGGCGCAGCGCCGATGAAACTTGGTCTTGACCTTCGTGGTGGTGTGCATTTCTTAATGGAAGTGGACATGGATGCTGCGATGGAAAAACTGGTCGGTCAACAAGAAGATGCGTTCCGTACAGAATTGCGTGAAGCGAAAATTCGTTACCGTGCTGTTCGTTCTCAGAAAGAATCAGTTGATATTACCCTACGCAATAGTGAGCAGCTTGATGAAGCACAAACGCTCCTGACCAGTAAACATCCGGACATGCTATTTACTCCGGCTGCGGAAGAAGGTCGCTATGTGTTAACTGCTACATTTACCGAAGCTCGTATGCAAGAGATTCGTAACTACGCAGTAGAGCAAAACATCACTATTCTACGTAACCGTGTAAACGAACTCGGTGTTGCTGAGCCTTTGGTTCAACGTCAAGGTGCGACTCGTATTGTTGTTGAGCTGCCTGGTGTTCAAGATACCGCTCGTGCGAAAGAAATTTTGGGTGCGACAGCGACACTTGAGTTCCGTGAAGTGGATGACAGTGCTGACCTAACAGCTGCGGCTGCTGGTCGTGTACCAGCGGGTACAGAAGTTAAGTTTGACCGCAACAATCGTCCTGTCGTTCTTAAGAAGCGCGTTATTTTAAACGGTTCGAGCATCACCGATTCAAGTTCAAGTACTGACGAATATGGTCGCCCACAAGTTAACATCTCACTTGATAGTGAAGGTGGTAGCAAAATGGCTGCGTTCTCTAAGAAAAATATCGGCAAGTTGATGGCAACGGTCTTTGCAGAATACAAAGACAGTGGCCGTAAAAATGCAGAAGGTCGTGTGATTCTTGAGAAGCATGAAGAGGTTATTAACCAAGCGACGATTCAGTCAGCATTGGGCAGCAACTTCCGTATCACAGGTATCGACTCGATTGCTGAAGCGCATAACCTGTCGTTACTATTGCGTGCTGGTGCACTGATTGCTCCTATTTCCATTGTCGAAGAACGTACGATTGGTCCATCAATGGGGCAACAAAACATCGATATGGGTGTTCAAGCCTGTGTTTGGGGTTTGATTGCCGTAATGATCTTTACCTTCGTCTATTACCGTAAGTTTGGTTTGATTGCCGATCTAGCGCTAATGGCGAACTTAGTATTGATTATTGGTGTGATGTCGTTAATTCCTGGTGCGACCATGACCTTGCCTGGGATTGCGGGTATCGTATTAACTGTCGGTATGGCAGTCGATGCCAACGTATTGATTTTCGAGCGTATTCGTGAAGAGCTAGCTGAGGGACGTAATCCTCAACAAGCGATTCACCAAGGCTACGCTAACGCATTCAGTACTATCGCCGATGCTAACATTACTACCTTGATTACAGCGATTATTCTTTTCGCAGTAGGTACAGGTGCTATTAAAGGTTTTGCCGTGACTTTGTCGATCGGTATTTTAACCTCCATGTTTACTGCTATTGTCGGTACACGTTGTGTCGTGAACCTGATGTACGGTGGTAAACGCATCAAGAAATTGTCGATCTAAGGTTAGGAATCATTATGTTTCAAATTCTTAAACCAGGAAAACTGATCGACTTTATGAGTCGGTCGAAATACGCTTTCGTTCTGTCTAGCTTGATGATTATTGCCTCTATAGCAGTGATCAGTATGAAAGGCTTAAACTGGGGCCTTGATTTTACAGGCGGTACATTAATTGAAGTCGGTTTCAATCAAGCGGCTAATCTAGATGACGTTCGCGCTTCTTTAGAGACGAAAGGCTTTGATGACGCAACAGTGCAAAACTTCGGTTCAGCACGCGAAGTCATGGTGCGTTTACGCCCGCGCGATAATGTAAAAGGCGAAGAGCTAGGCAACCAAATCATCAATGCGATCAAAGAAGGAACGGGTAAAGACGTTCAAATGCGTCGTATTGAATTTGTTGGTCCGAACGTGGGTGGTGAATTAGCAGAAAATGGTGGCCTAGCCATTTTGGTTTCCCTTATCTGTATTCTTATCTACGTATCTGCACGTTTTGAATGGCGTTTGGCTGCTGGTGCTGTAATGGCTTTGGCACACGACGTTATCATCACCATCGGTGTTTTCTCGTTCATGCAGATTGAGGTCGATTTGACTATCGTTGCAGCATTGCTCACTGTGGTGGGGTACTCGTTGAACGATACTATCGTGGTATTTGACCGTATTCGTGAAAACTTCCGTAAGTTACGTAAAGGTGACCCAGCGGAAATTATGAATACGTCAATCACTCAAACGTTAAGTCGTACTTTGATTACATCAGGAACAACCCTGTTTGTAGTTATCGCACTGTTTGTTGAGGGTGGTGCGATGATTCATGGCTTTGCTACCGCATTGCTATTGGGTATCACTGTTGGTACTTACTCATCGATTTACGTTGCTTCGGCCTTGGCCTTGAAGCTCGGTATCACCAAAGAGCATTTAATGCCGGTGAAAGTCGAAAAAGAGGGGGCCGACTTAGAAGGTCGCCCATAAATGAAAAAGCCACTGCATGCAGTGGCTTTTTTTATATAACTATAATTGTCATCCATTATCTAAAAGGGAGAGTCCTATGGCTATTACGCAACTCGATTCAAATGTGGCGCTCATTGTTATCGATCTTCAAGAGGGGATTGTCCCTTTACCTCCAAAAGAAAATGCCGATTTAGCAGTGCAACACTCGATTGAATTGATCAATGCATTTCACGATAAAAGTCAGCCAGTGGTACTAGTCAATGTTGCTGGTGGCGCTCCTGGTCGCACAAGTTTGCCTCATTCCGGTGGCGCTTTACCCAATAACTGGGCAACCCTAATCGATGAGCTTCCTCGACAAGAGAGTGACATCATAATCACCAAAAATAACTGGGGCGCATTCATTAACACTGACTTACATGAGCAGCTACAAGCTCGTCAAGTGAGCCAAATCGTTGTGGTTGGTATTGCTACGAGTATGGGCGTTGAATCGACCGCGCGCCAAGGTTATGAGCTGGGTTACAACGTTGTATTGATTGAAGATGCCATGACGGATAAGAGTTTGGTTAACCATAAAAACTCTGTTGAGTGTATTTTCCCAATGCTAGGAGAGATTGGTTCAACTCAAGAACTACTTACTCTACTTAACTAATTAGAAAATAAGATAAAAAAAGCCCGAGTTATACTCGGGCTTTTTCAGCTGTGACGGAATGTCATGTCAGATAATATCAGACATGGTATTGATTATTTAAGGATCGCGTCGTTACCGTTTTCACGGATGTGTTTTAGAATTGATTTAACGCCGCGAGCGCTTGAACCAACAATGTTGCCAGACTTCATGTAATCAGTGCCGCCAGCAAAGTCAGTTAGGATTGCACCAGCTTCACGAGCGATAAGCTCACCAGCTGCCATATCCCATGGTTTTAAGCCTAGCTCAAAATAACCGTCAACGCGGTTAGCTGCTAGGTAACATAGATCCAACGCTGCTGAACCAGTACGACGGAAATCGGCACATTCTACAAATAGAGAAGATACGATTTTCAAGTAAGATTCAGAATGTTGTTTTTGCTTGAATGGGAAACCTGTTGCTAGAACAGCGCCCTGTAGGTCTTTCAATTGTTTAACGCGAATACGAGCGTTGTTCAGTTGTGCGCCAGCGCCACGTTGAGCAGTGAAAAGCTCATTTAGCATTGGGTCGTAAACACACGCCACTTCAGTTTTACCACGCATGCGAACTGCGATAGAAACTGCGAAGTGAGGTAAACCTTTTACAAAGTTAGTAGTGCCATCCAGTGGGTCGATGATCCATTGTACGTCTTTATCTTTACCTTCGATAAGACCGCTTTCTTCCGCTACGATGCAGTGCTCTGGGTATGAGCTTTGAATAGTATGGATAATGATAGATTCGGCTTCTTTGTCAATGTTAGTAACAAAGTCATTAGTGCCTTTCTGAGTTGATTCGATTTTCTCAGCGTTTTCTAAAGATTTAGCAATATGGTTGCCTGCTTTTCGCGCTGCGCGAATAGCAATGTTTAGCATTGGATGCATACGAATTTCCCAACGGATGTTAAAGAACGAAAAAAGCGGGACGCAGTATACCAAAAGCGAGAGAAAAGGGAAGTGGTTATTTTGTGTTCAACTAAAGTCAGTGAGCAAAAAAGGGTCTGACCATTTTACTCAGGTTTATGGTAAACTCCCCACGCTATTTAGAGAGTGGTGTGATTATTCCATGTTAGACAATGTTAAAGTCGTTTTAGTTGAAACATCTCATTCCGGTAACATCGGTTCTGCAGCCCGTGCGATGAAAGTGATGGGATTGAGTCAGTTGGTGTTAGTGAATCCTCAATGCGAAGTTGATGCTCAAGCGATCGCTTTAGCGGCTGGGGCAAGTGATATTGCGTTAAGTGCTGAGATCGTGTCTAACCTCGATGATGCTGTGCATGATTGCGGTTTGGTCGTGGGCACGAGCGCTCGTTCCCGTACTCTGGATTGGCCGATGTTGAATCCAAGAGAGTGCGGTGAGAAATTTGCGCAAGAAGGCTTACAACATCCAGTGGCAATCGTGTTTGGCCGTGAACGTACCGGTTTAACGAATACTGAATTGCAGACCTGTCATTTCCACGTCAGCATTCCAGCTAATCCCGAATACAGTTCTCTGAATTTGGCTATGGCGGTGCAAACACTCTGTTACGAAATTCGTGTCGCACATTTGGCTCAAGAAGCTGAACGATATTCCGAGGTGCAAGAGCAAGAATATCCTCGCCAACATGAGCTGGAATTGTTTTATTCGCACCTTGAAAAGGTGATAACAGATACCCAATTTATCTCTAAAGAGCAACCGGGTTTGGTGATGAATAAGCTGAGACGATTGTTTAGTCGTGCTCGTCCAGAGGCTCAAGAACTCAATATTTTACGTGGTATTTTAACCTCGGTAGAGAAGCAATTGCCGAATAAGAAATAACCATTATTATTTTGTGGATGAATAGTTGAGTAAATTAGTCAAATAAATACTTGACCAGTTTTGTCAGGTATGGAACACTTACTCCACATAATCAATGTGGATACGGTGTGATATGAGACTGACCTCAAAAGGAAGATACGCTGTGACAGCCATGCTGGATGTGGCTCTTCACTCGCAACAGAACCCAGTACCCTTGGCAGATATATCAGAACGACAAGGAATTTCACTTTCCTACTTAGAGCAGTTATTTTCCAAACTGCGCAAAGCTGGGCTAGTGGCTTCTGTTCGTGGTCCAGGGGGCGGTTACCGTTTAGGTGCTGAAGCAACCGATATTTCTGTTGGTACTGTCATTGCCGCAGTCGACGAATCAGTTGATGCAACTAAATGTAATGGTAAAGGCGATTGTCAAGGTGGCACGCGTTGTTTAACGCATACGCTGTGGCGTGACCTTAGCTCTCGTATCAGCGACTTCTTGAACAACATTACTCTTGGTGAGTTAATGATTGACAATGAAGTTTTAGAAATTTCAGATCGTCAAGACTTTGGTCTTACGGTAAACCACGGGCTGACACACAAGAATTCGAACTCTGTCACCGTCGGTGCGGCACCCGTAGGTATTAATGCACGCTCGTAGCGGCAATTTATACATTGGAGTAGAAAATGAAACTGCCTATTTATTTAGACTATTCAGCAACTTGTCCTGTTGACACTCGCGTTGCTGAAAAGATGGTTCAGTACATGACGATGGACGGCACCTTTGGTAACCCGGCGTCGCGTTCACACCGTTATGGCTGGCAGGCAGAAGAAGCAGTTGATACTGCTCGTGAGCAAATAGCAGATTTAATTAACGCAGATCCGCGTGAGATTGTGTTCACTTCTGGTGCGACCGAATCAGATAACCTGGCTCTTAAAGGTGCTGCGCACTTTTATGGTAAGCAAGGTAAACACATCATCACTTCTAAGACCGAGCACAAAGCGATTCTCGACACTTGTCGTCAGCTTGAACGCGAAGGTTACGAAGTCACTTACATGCAGCCAGAAAGCAATGGTTTGATCGACCTAGCTAAATTGGAAGCAGCAATGCGCGAAGACACCGTTTTGGTTTCTATCATGCATGTAAACAACGAAATTGGTGTGATTCAAGATATTGCAGCGATTGGTGAACTATGCCGTTCGCGCAAAATTATTTTCCACGTTGATGCAGCTCAATCAGCGGGTAAATTGCCTATTGATGTGCAAGAAATGAAAGTGGATTTGATCTCCCTTTCTGCGCACAAAATTTATGGACCAAAAGGTATTGGAGCACTTTACGTTCGTCGTAAACCTCGTATTCGTCTCGAAGCGCAAATGCACGGCGGTGGCCATGAACGTGGTTTCCGTTCTGGTACATTAGCTACTCACCAAATCGTTGGCTTCGGTGAAGCATGCCGCATCGCGAAAGAAGAAATGCAACAAGATTACGACCACGCAAAAGCACTTCGTGATCGCATGCTTGCAGGTCTAGAAGATATGGAAGCGGTAACCGTTAACGGTGACCTAGAACAACGTCTTCCAAATAACTTGAACATCAGTTTTGCCTTCGTTGAAGGTGAATCACTACTGATGTCACTGAAAGATATTGCTGTATCTTCAGGCAGTGCATGTACTTCAGCAAGCTTAGAGCCATCTTATGTATTGCGTGCTCTTGGTCTTAACGATGAACTTGCACACAGCTCAATCCGTTTCTCATTCGGTCGTTATACAACGGAAGAAGAAGTGGACCATGCAGTGACTCAAATCCGTGCTGCTGTCACTAAGCTGCGCGAACTATCACCTCTTTGGGATATGTACAAAGAAGGTGTTGACCTAGACACTGTCGAGTGGGCTAGCCACTAAGCACACCAGAAACATTAAGGATTCGAGGTAAAATACCATGGCATACAGCGAAAAAGTAATTGACCACTATGAGAACCCGCGTAACGTTGGTTCGTTCGATAAAGAAGATCCAAGCATCGGTAGTGGTATGGTTGGTGCGCCAGCATGTGGTGACGTTATGCGTCTGCAAATCAAAGTATCTGAACAAGGTATTATTGAAGATGCAAAATTTAAAACCTACGGCTGTGGCAGCGCTATTGCGTCAAGCTCACTTGTAACAGAATGGGTGAAAGGTAAGTCTCTTGATGAAGCGGCAGCGATCAAAAACGCTGAAATTGCTGAAGAGCTAGAGTTGCCACCAGTGAAAGTTCACTGCTCAATTTTGGCTGAAGATGCAATTAAAGCAGCGGTTGCTGACTACAAGAAAAAACATCAATAGTCATTTACCAGCGAGTGGGAGATAATCCCACTCTGTTTATTAATTTAGATCATTAAGGTTGCAGTATGGCCATTACCCTATCAGAGAGCGCAGCAAATCGTGTGAGAACTTTCCTGGATAACCGTGGAAAAGGGCTCGGCTTACGTTTAGGTGTAAGAACGACTGGTTGTTCTGGAATGGCGTACGTACTGGAGTTCGTTGATGAACTTAACGAAGAAGACCAGGTTTTTGAGAACAATGGCGTGAAAGTTATTGTTGATAGCAAAAGTTTGGTTTACCTCGACGGTACTCAGCTAGATTACAAAAAAGAAGGGTTAAACGAAGGTTTTGAATTTAACAACCCTAACGTTAAAGGCGAATGTGGTTGTGGCGAAAGCTTTAACGTTTAACGGTTAATCCTCGGTGGTTCGGAACGATTGCTTGCGTTCCGAAACCGAACTATAGGACCGACTTCTGATATGAATTATTTCGAATTATTTGGGCTACCAACTCAGTTTGCACTGGATGGTAGCCTTCTTTCTTCTCAATTTAGAGAGTTACAAAAACGTTTCCATCCCGATAATTTTGCCGCGGCTTCTGAACGTGACCGTTTAATGGCGGTGCAAAAAGCGGCGGAAATTAACGATGCCTATCAAGTTTTAAAAGCCCCTGTTAGTCGGGCCGAATATCTTATTTTACTGCATGGCATTGAATTACGTGGTGAACAGCAAACCCTTCAAGATCCTATGTTCCTTATGGAGCAGATGGAATTACGCGAAGAGCTTGAGGCAGTAGAGCAAAGCTCAGATCCTGAAAGTGCCTTGTTTGATTTTGACAGTAAAGTCTCGCGTATGTTGAAGAGTTATCTGCAGCAAGTGGAACAACAGCTAAATGATGCCGCTTGGGATACCGCCGCTGATACCGTACGTAAGCTTAAATTTATAGCAAAATTAAAAGATGAAGTGGCCAAAGTAGAAGAGAAGCTACTCGGCTAATTCAACAACAAGGACCCATCCATGGCATTACTTCAAATTGCAGAACCAGGTCAAAGCTCTGCGCCGCATCAACATAAGCTTGCGGCAGGTATCGATCTTGGTACGACCAATTCCCTAGTGGCCTCTGTACGCAGTGGTACCGCGATCACTCTTAACGATGTTGAGGGGCGTAGCATTCTTCCTTCTATTGTGAATTATTCACAAGAAGATGTATGTGTCGGTTATGAAGCGCGTGAACGTGCAAAAGTGGATCCCGAGAATACGGTGGTTTCGGTAAAACGTCTACTTGGCCGTTCTCTTCATGATATCCAAGCCCGTTACCCCAATTTACCTTATCGTTTTAAAGCGAGTGAAAAAGGTTTACCTGTGATTACCACAGCGCAAGGCGATCGTAATCCTATTCAAATCTCGGCTGATATTCTGCGTTCTTTAGGCGCTCGTGCTGAAGAAGCGCTGAATGGCGAGTTGGCGGGAGTGGTTATTACTGTACCTGCTTATTTTGATGATGCGCAGCGTGCAGGGACCAAAGACGCGGCAAATTTGGCTGGGTTACATGTATTACGTCTTCTAAATGAACCAACCGCAGCTGCCATTGCGTACGGCTTAGACTCTGGTCAAGAAGGTGTTATCGCGGTTTATGATTTAGGTGGTGGTACGTTTGATATCTCTATCTTACGTTTGTCTAAAGGTGTGTTTGAAGTACTAGCAACGGGTGGTGATTCTGCTCTTGGTGGCGATGACTTTGACCATTTGATTGCTGATCACTTAAAAGAACAGATGGGCCTTAGCGGTAAACTGAGTGCAGAAGATTACCGAGCATTGTTAAATGCATCGACTCAAGCGAAGATCGATTTATCAACGCAAGAACAAGCATCTATCGATGTGTTGGGCTGGCAAGGTACTTTATCTCGCGAAGAGTTAAATGATCTTATCACACCGTTGGTGAAGAAAACCTTGATGTCATGTCGTCGCGCTCTGCGTGATGCTGACGTGACAGCGGATGATGTTTTAGAAGTGGTCATGGTGGGTGGTTCAACCCGTACTCTACTTGTGCGCGAAATGGTTGGTGATTTCTTTGGTCGCACACCTCTAACCAGTATCAATCCAGACGAAGTGGTTGCGATTGGTGCAGCATTGCAAGCCGATGTGTTAGTCGGTAACAAACCCGATGCTGAAATGTTGCTATTGGATGTGATTCCTTTGTCTCTTGGTATAGAGACTATGGGGGGCTTGGTAGAGAAAATTATTCCACGCAATACCACCATTCCTGTCGCTCGCGCTCAAGAGTTTACTACTTTTAAAGATGGTCAAACGGGGATGAGCGTGCACGTAGTGCAAGGCGAACGTGAATTGGTTGATGACTGTCGTTCACTGGCTCGTTTTTCTTTAAAAGGGATTCCACCAATGGCGGCTGGGGCGGCGCATATTCGTGTGACCTACCAAGTTGACGCTGATGGGTTGCTGTCTGTGACAGCGATGGAAAAGAGCACCGGGGTTCAATCAGAGATTCAAGTTAAGCCTTCTTACGGCTTGAGCGATGATGAAGTGGCGAATATGCTGCGCGATTCAATGAGCTTCGCTGAAGACGACATGAAAGCACGAGCTCTTGTTGAGCAGCGTGTTGAAGCTGACCGGGTTATTGAAAGTTTATTGTCTGCGCTACAAGCAGATGGTGATGAGTTGTTGTCAGAGCAAGAGCGTGCTCTTCTGCTGGCTGCGATTGAAAACCTAATTCAACTGCGTAATGGTGATAATGCCGATGCAATTGAACAGGGAATAAAAGAGACTGATAAAGCAAGCCAAGACTTTGCGTCACGCCGCATGGATAAATCCATTCGTGCTGCATTAGCTGGCCATTCGGTTGATGAGATTTAAGAGAAACTATCATGCCTAAAATTATTGTATTACCTCATGAAGATCTATGCCCTGAAGGCGCTGCATTTGATGCACCAAAAGGCCAATCAGTATTGGATGTTGCCCTAAAAAATGGGATCAACATCGATCACGCTTGTGAGAAATCCTGTGCATGTACGACTTGCCATGTCATTATTCGTGAAGGTTTTGACTCCCTAGAAGAGAGTGATGAGTTAGAAGATGACATGCTAGATAAAGCGTGGGGTCTAGAACCTGAATCACGTCTAAGCTGCCAAGCTGTTGTAGCAGATGAAGACCTAGTGATTGAGATTCCAAAGTACTCGTTAAACCACGCTAAAGAAGATCATTAATTTTAAGCACATGACGCTGCATTGAATGATTATGCGACGCCAATATTAGGACGGAAATGATTATGAAGTGGACAGATTCGCTTGATATCGCGATAGAGCTGTGTGAACAGTACCCTGATGTTGATCCTAAAAACGTTCGTTTTACCGATTTGCATCAGTGGATCATGGACTTGGAAGATTTCGATGATGATCCAGAGCGTTCCAATGAGAAAATATTGGAAGCGATCATTTTGTGCTGGATGGACGAGTTAGATTAAATATTTCCGATAATTCGGAAGTTAATCTAGGCGAGTTCGCCGTTTTAAAGCAATATAACGGACCCTAGGGTCCGTTTTTGTCTATTTGACCCGCTTAAACAGAGTTGACATTTTGCTTGAGCAAAATGCTACCATCAAAGCATTACTTACTAAATGGCATAGGTTAAAGCCATATTTATAAGACAAGGAGAAACCATGTCTACACAGATGTCTGTTTTTATCAGCACAGATAGTGCTCAGCCTCAATGGGGAGAAGGTGCGCTACTTTCTTACACAGAACAAGGTGCGACAATTCATCTAAAAGGTGAAAATGATCTTGTTGCGATTCAACGCGCTGCGCGCAAATTTGATGGCCAAGGTCTTCGTCAAGTTGTACTCGCTGGTGAAGGTTGGAACCTAGAAGAGGTTTGGGCTTTCTATCAAGGTTATCGCGACCCTAAAAAACGCAATCAGCTAGAATGGACAGCATTGGCTGAAGCTGATCAAAACGAATTAAATGCGCGCATCAAAGCAACTGATTGGGCATGTGACATCATCAACAAAAGTGCAGAAGAAGTGGCACCTCGCCAACTAGCAACTATGGCTGGTGATTTTATTAAATCCCTCGCGCCAGAACATGTCACTTACCGAATCGTTAAAGATAAAGACCTACTCACTGAAGGTTGGGAAGGGATTTATGCGGTTGGTCGTGGTTCAGAACGCACCTCTGCAATGTTGCAGCTAGATTTCAACCCAACCGGTAAAGAAGACGCGCCAGTGTATGCTTGTCTTGTTGGTAAAGGCATCACATTTGACTCAGGCGGTTACAGTATCAAACCTTCTAACTTCATGACATCAATGAAGTCAGATATGGGTGGTTCAGGCACAGTAACTGGCGCGCTTGCTCTGGCTATTTTACGTGGTTTTAATAAGCGTGTTAAATTGATTCTTTGCTGTGCTGAAAATATGATTTCAGGTCGCGCTATTAAATTGGGTGACGTTATCACTTATAAAAACGGTAAAACAGTTGAAGTGATGAACACGGATGCTGAAGGTCGTTTAGTGCTAGCTGATGGCTTAATTTACGCAAGTGAGCAAAACCCAGAGATCATTGTTGACTGTGCAACACTAACTGGTGCAGCAAAGAATGCTCTTGGTAATGATTTTCACGCACTACTAAGCTTTGATGATGAACTGTCACATAAAGCGCTCGCAGCTGCGAAAGAAGAAAACGAAGGCCTATGGCCTCTACCTTTGTGTGACTTCCACCGTGATATGTTGCCATCAAACTTTGCGGATATGTCTAATATTGCCTCTGGTGATTATGTTCCTGGTGCAAGCACAGCGGCTGCATTCCTATCTTACTTCGTCGAGGGGTACGAGAAAGGGTGGTTACACTTAGACTGTGCTGCTACTTATCGTAAGTCATCTACTGATAAATGGGCTGCTGGTGCAACAGGTATTGGTGTTAAAACCCTAGCTAATATTTTGATGAAATAAGTCGTTATCCTAATGAAGTCAGCCACAGGCGGTCTTGTGCCGCCTGTTCATTCGCCCTTTTATTGTCTTTTGTGATGAATTTCATTACATAAAATACAACAAGTTATCTATGCTTGTCGTAGCCAGCTTGATTTTGGCCAATCTCAGGGTTGAGTAAACAAAACTATAAAATCAAAACGAGAAGGAAAAACATCTTATGGCTCTAGAAAGAACATTCTCTATCATCAAACCAGACGCCGTCGAACGTAATTTGATTGGTGAAATCTACCATCGTATGGAAAAGGCGGGCTTGCGTATTGTTGCTGCTAAAATGGTACATCTAACCGAAGAGCAGGCGAGTGGCTTTTATGCTGAACATGAAGGTAAAGCCTTTTTTGATGACCTAAAAGCGTTTATGACCTCTGGCCCAATAATGGTTCAAGTACTTGAAGGTGAAAACGCAATTACACGTTATCGTGAGCTGATGGGCAAAACGAATCCAGAAGAAGCTGCATGTGGTACATTGCGTAACGACTACGCTCTCAGCATGCGTAAAAACTCGGTTCATGGTAGTGATAGCCCAACGTCAGCGGCTCGTGAAATTGAGTTCTTTTTCCCTGCTGCGGAAATTTGTCCCCGTCCTTAATTTTGTGATTTTGATAAGAAGGCTCCCTTGCAGGGAGCTTTTTTTTAGCAAAGAATATCTTTGGTTGTTTTTTAATCAATGAGTTGTCATTACCATAGAAAAAACGAGGGCTTGCGGCACTTGTTGTTGCTGAATAAAGGCTGTACAATTCGCGCCCTTAATTATCGTTCCATCTTTGAGAGGCCTTCATGACAATTGAGAAAGTCAATCTACTCGACTTTGATCGCGCTAGCATGCGTGCATTTTTCGCTGAAGAACTAGGTGAGAAAGCATTTCGTGCCGATCAGGTAATGAAGTGGATTTATCACTTTGGTTGTGATGACTTTGATAAGATGAGTAACATCAACAAAAAGTTACGTGAAAAACTACACGCAAGATGTGAAATTCGTGCGCCTTACGTTTCGGCAGCACAGCACTCTTCTGATGGCACCATTAAATGGGCTATGCGTGTAGGCGACCAAGACGTTGAAACTGTCTACATCCCAGAAGAAGACCGTGCTACCTTATGTGTATCATCTCAGGTAGGTTGTGCACTGGAATGTAAATTTTGCTCCACAGCTCAGCAGGGTTTTAACCGTAACTTACGTGTATCTGAAATCATTGGTCAGGTATGGCGTGCTGCTCGCGAAATCGGTTTAGAAAAAGAGACCGGTCGTCGCCCAATTACCAACGTGGTAATGATGGGGATGGGCGAACCACTATTGAACATGAAAAACCTAATTCCATCGTTGGAGATCATGTTGGATGATCTTGGCTTTGGTCTATCAAAACGTCGTGTGACTGTTTCGACCTCTGGTGTTGTCTCTGGTCTAGAGCAAATGATTGGTAGAATCGACGTCGCTTTGGCGATCTCTTTGCACGCACCAAATGATACGTTGCGTAGCGATATTATGCCGATCAACGATCGTTGGAATATCGACACTTTCTTAGAAACTGTCCGTCGTTACCTTGCAACGTCCAATGCTAACCGTGGTAAGGTGACGGTAGAGTATGTTCTGCTTGACCATGTGAATGATGGTACAGAGCATGCGGAAGAATTAGCGCGCCTAATGAAAGGTACGCCATGTAAGATAAACTTGATTCCGTTTAACCCTTACCCTGGATCACCTTACGGGAAGCCAAGCAACTCTCGCATTGACCGCTTCCAAAAAACACTCATGAAATATGAGCATACAGTAACGATTCGTAAAACGCGTGGTGATGATATCGACGCAGCTTGTGGTCAGTTGGTCGGGGACGTTATCGACCGTACCAAACGGACAAAAGCGAAAGAAGCCGACGCTCTCGCTATTCCAGTGAAAGCACTTTAAGCGAACACTTTATCAACAGGCCAGATTTTATCTGGCCTGTTTTTTATCATTTTGAGTCTATTTTGGTCGCTCAAATTGTTAAATTAACGAAAAACCTTGACCAGTTTGCAATTTCTTGCCCAATTCATTGTTGTTTAACGTCTAATATCTATTAGAATGATTCACTATTCTCAAAATTAAATTTGAGACATCGCTAGTTAATAGCGTTGGAAAAGTTTCACCTTGTTGAAGTCTTGAGTTACAGCTAAAACTAACTCTAATAAAAATCGATAAGCTGGCTTTTGACTTGGACATCAAAATACGAGATTGATATCGCGGATGAATACAGAACAGCAAGACGACATTCAAAAGGAATGCAACACGTTACAACCAGGAACGTTGTTGAAAAATAAACGGGAAGAATTAGGTTTAAGCCAGAAAGAGATTGCTGCTCGTTTACGCTTAAAAGAATCCATCATCATTAGTATCGAAAATAATGAATTCGATTCAGAGCAAGTCGCTACCTTTACCCGCGGCTATCTTCGTTCTTACGCAAAAGCTGTGAGTATTACGGATAAAGAAATTCTTGAATCTTATCAAGAGCATTGCCAAGTTGTACCTAAAGAACAACCAATGCAGAGTTTTTCTAAAAAGACCAAGCGTGAACAACACGATCAGCGCATCATGGTATTAACTTGGGGCATTTTGATCATATTAATTGGTATGTCGTCATTATGGTGGTGGCAAAATAGCCATCAAGATACTTTGTCTCCACAGGTGCCTAAACCATCGCTACAGACGGAACCTGCCTCTCCAGCAGATGATAATTCACAAACCGATGCCGCAAAAGACGATGATTTTGCAACAGTAAGTTCTCTGAGTCAGGAGCAAGATAGTGCTGATTCAGAAATCTCAGATACAGAGAGCACTGAACCAGAAAGTTCTAATGCGGATGAATCTACAGAAGTAGACGCCACGAAAGATGAGGTTCCTGAGGTGCAACAAGAAGCACCATCGAAGCCTGTTGAGTCTACTCAAACCAAAGTAACACCAATTAAACCACCTGTGGTTGAGACTCCAGCACCAGCCGCAATTTCTGATCCTGCAGAAATGACCATGGTGTTTTCTGCCGATTGTTGGATTCAAGTTACCGACGCGAACGGTAAGACATTGGCGATTGGTGTCAAAAAAGAAGGTCAGTCATTGAACTTGCGTGGCGATAAGCCATTTAAAGTTGTTTTGGGTGCTCCAGAAGCAGTTCAAATGACATTTGCGAGTGAACCTGTCGACCTTTCTCGGTATACTTCAGGCAAAGTAGCAAGATTGACCTTACCTTAGACAATTACTATGCAGCACGAGTCTCCAATTAAACGTCGTAAATCGACACGTATTTATGTGGGTAATGTACCCATTGGCGATGGTGCACCTATCGCCGTTCAGTCTATGACGAATACCCGAACAACTGACGTGGATGCGACAGTTGCTCAAATTCGATCACTAGAGAAAGTCGGCGCGGATATCGTTCGCGTCTCCGTTCCAACAATGGACGCCGCAGAAGCATTCAAACTTATCAAGCAGCAAGTCTCTGTTCCGCTGGTTGCGGATATTCACTTTGACTATCGCATTGCGTTAAAAGTGGCAGAGTATGGCGTGGATTGTTTGCGTATTAACCCAGGCAATATCGGTAATGAAAGCCGTATTCGTTCTGTTGTTGATTGTGCGCGTGATAAAAACATTCCAATTCGTATTGGTGTTAATGGCGGTTCTCTAGAGAAAGATCTTCAAGAAAAATATGGCGAACCAACTCCGCAAGCCTTGTTGGAATCCGCGATGCGCCATGTGGACATTTTAGATCGGTTGAACTTCGAACAATTCAAAGTTAGCGTTAAAGCATCAGATGTCTTTTTAGCAGTAGACGCATATCGCCTCTTAGCAAAACAAATTGATCAACCTTTGCATTTAGGTATCACAGAGGCAGGTGGCGCTCGAGCTGGTGCGGTTAAATCTGCAGTGGGCCTCGGCCTACTCCTGTCGGAAGGTATTGGCGATACATTGCGTATCTCTTTGGCTGCTGATCCTGTAGAAGAAATTAAAGTTGGTTTCGACATTCTTAAATCTCTACGTATTCGATCTCGTGGCATTAACTTTATTGCCTGCCCAACATGTTCACGCCAAGAATTTGATGTCATTGGCACAGTAAACGCCTTGGAGCAACGTCTTGAAGATGTGTTAACTCCTATGGATGTATCGGTCATCGGTTGTGTTGTTAATGGCCCAGGTGAAGCCGAAGCTGCTCATCTAGGTCTTGCTGGCAGCAACAAGAAAAGTGCGCTTTATGAAGATGGCGTGCGTCAGAAAGAACGTTTCGATAACGATAACCTGATCGACCAACTTGAATCTAAAATTCGCGCTAAAGCTGCGATGCTTGATGAAAAAAATCGCATCGATGTACAGCAACTAGACAACGATTAATCTCAACGATATTACGGTAAGTATTGTGGCTAAGACTATCCAAGCAATTCGAGGCATGAATGACTGCCTCCCAACTCAGTCTCCGCTTTGGCAAAAAGTGGAAGGCATTGTAAAAAATGTAATTAGCGCTTACGGCTATAGCGAAGTGCGTATGCCAATCGTTGAGATGACTCATCTATTCAAACGTGCGATTGGTGAAGTGACCGACGTAGTAGAGAAAGAGATGTACACCTTTGACGATAATGGTGACAGCCTGACTCTACGTCCTGAAGGTACCGCCGGTTGTGTGCGCGCTGGTATTGAAAACGGCTTACTTTACAATCAAGAACAGCGCCTATGGTACATGGGGCCAATGTTCCGCCACGAACGTCCGCAGAAAGGTCGCTACCGCCAATTCCACCAATGTGGTGTGGAAGTGTTCGGTATCGATGGTCCAGACGTCGATGCAGAATTGATTATGATGACGGCTCGTCTCTGGCGTGAACTCGGTATTGCAGAACACCTACGTTTGGAATTGAACTCTATCGGTTCTCTGGAAGCGCGTGGTAACTATCGCACCGCTCTTATCGCTTTCCTTGAACAACACGAAGAGGTGTTGGACGAAGATGCTAAACGTCGTATGTACACTAACCCGTTGCGTGTTCTTGATACGAAAAACAAAGATATCCAAGCAATTCTTGGCGATGCACCTAAGTTGTCAGACTATTTAGATGAAGAATCTAAGCAACATTTTGCAGGTCTGTGTGAACTTCTTGACGCTGCTGGTATCGAATACACCGTAAATGAACGTTTAGTACGTGGCTTAGATTATTACAACCGTACAGTATTTGAGTGGATGACTGAAAGCTTAGGCTCTCAAGGTACAGTATGTGGTGGTGGCCGCTATGACGGTTTGGTCGAGCAACTTGGTGGTAAAGCAACGCCAGCAGTTGGTTTTGCCATGGGGCTTGAGCGTTTAGTACTGATGATGGAAACCTTGGGTAACCAAGAGGTTCGTCGTGCCGTTGATGCTTACATTGTGACGGGTGGTGAAGGTACTATGATGGCAGGTATGAAACTTGCTGAAACATTACGTGAACAAGTACCAGGCCTACGAGTGATGAATCACTTCGGTGGCGGTAACTTCAAGAAGCAGTTTAAACGTGCGGATAAAGTCGGTGCGGCTGTTGCTTTAGTTCTTGGGGAAGACGAAGTTGCTCAAGGTACAGTAGTACTGAAAGACCTCGCTGGTGGCGAACAAACTACCGTTGCACTGACTGATGTTGCAGCTCAATTGAATCATCTCGTCTAAACGTACTAATTGTTGAGACATCTTATTTAAGAAGGACAGGAAGTGGAACTCTACGATACTGAAGAACAGACAGTCGAAGCGATCAAAGATTGGTGGAAAGAGAACGGTACTGCTGTTGTTATCGGCGCGGTGATCGGTCTTGGTGGTCTATTTGGCTGGCGTTATTACCATGACTCTATGGTGGCTGAACAAGAATCAGCATCGGCGAATTACACCAAAGTTGTTCAGACTCTTGCTGCGCAAGGCGTAAAAGCGGATCAAGATATTCAGAACTACATCGATGCAAACAAAGATACTCAATATGCAGTGTTGGCAGCTACTCAGCTGGCTAAAGTTCAAATTGAAGCGGGTAAATTAGACGATGCTCTAACTCAACTTCAATGGGCTCAACAACATACTGATGATACGGCATTAAATGCTGTGATTACACTGCGTGTTGCTCGAGTTCAAACTGAACTTGGCAAATATGACGAAGCATTGAAAACCTTAGATGGTATTAAAGATCAAAGCCTAACTGGACGTGTTGCTGAATTGCGCGGTGATGTACTGATGCGTAAAGGTGATACGTCAGGTGCTTACACTGCATATACTGAAGCACAGCAAGCTCATGATGCTAGTCAAACGCTACAGATGAAACTGGACGATCTAGCCAAATAAGGGAACCTGAGTTGATGAATAAGATGTTCAACAAGGTACTGCTGTCGATGTCTGTATTGGGGCTGTTGGCTGGCTGTGCTGGTGAAGAAGATAACGTGGTTATGGCACCTGTACCACAAGTGGAAAACCAATTTTCTTCAAACACAGATTGGAGTGCGTCAATTGGTTCTGGTGTTGGTCAGTACTTTTCTGAACTGACTCCAGTGGTGAATTACGACAAAGTGTTTGTTGCTGCTCGTGATGGATTGGTTAAAGCACTCGATCCAAAAACAGGCGATACGCTGTGGGAAACGGACTTAGAAGAGGACGATACTGCGCGTCTCTCTGGCGGTATTTCTGCTGCTTATGGGCTAATATACATTGGCAGTGAAAATGGTGTTGTTTTCGCTCTGGATGAAAAAACAGGCGAGAAGAAGTGGTCTGCAAAAGTTGATGGTGAAGTGTTAGCTGCACCAGCTACTGATAACAGCCTTGTAATGTTCAATACCAGTCGTGGTACTTTGGTCGCGCTTGATCATGAGGATGGTAAGCAGGCTTGGGTCATTAATACCGAAGTTCCGACGTTAACTTTGCGTGGTGATAGTCAACCCGTTGCTTTTTCTGGCGGCGTGTTCTGGGGAACACCTTCTGGTCGTCTTGCGGCAGCTATCGTTGAGCGTGGTCAGTTGATTTGGCAACAACCAATTGGTCAACCAAAAGGAGCGACCGAGATCGATCGTTTGGTTGATGTTGATGCTTCTCCATTGTTGATTGGGTCGAACCTCTACACTATCGGTTTTAACGGCCAGCTCGTTGCTATTGATTTGCGTTCTGGTAACCCTGTGTGGAAGCGTAATTACTCATCGTCGAAAAACATGGCGACCAGTGGTAGCTCTCTCTATTTAGTGACTGATAATGATCACCTAGTGGCTGTTGATGCGCGTAGTGGTACCGAACTTTGGAAAAATACCAAGTTGGAAAACCGACTACTGACCCCGCCTGCAGTCATCGATGGTTATATTGTTGTTGGTGATGCACAAGGTTATCTGTATTGGCTCGATCCTAATACAGGCGACTTCGTTGCAGAAGAGGATATTGATAGCAGCGGCTTTGCGGTTGCCCCTCTTGCTGTAGACGACGGATTTATCGTTGTGACTCGTGATGGTTCTGTAAAGAAACTGACGATTAAACAATAAATCGTGATATAATTCACAAACGGCTCCTGGTTGGAAACAGCTAGGAGCCGTTTTATTGGTATTAAATTAAATGTGATTTTAGGTAAAAATTAATTCTAGAGAGAGAATCTTTACCTATAACTACATAAGAACGAAGATTTGTAGAGGTTATTATGGTACCTGTTGTTGCTCTTGTTGGGCGTCCTAACGTTGGTAAATCAACGCTATTTAATCGACTCACTCGCACACGGGATGCATTGGTCGCTGACTTTCCTGGTCTAACACGTGACCGTAAATATGGACGTGCTCAACTTGGTGAGCATGAGTTCATTGTGATCGATACTGGTGGTATCGATGGCAGTGAAGAGGGTGTAGAAACCAAAATGGCTGAACAGTCGCTTGCCGCGATTGAAGAAGCTGACGTTGTGCTCTTCCTTGTTGATGGTCGTGCAGGTTTGACCGTTTCTGATGAAGCGATCGCCAATCATTTACGTAAAATTGAAAAGCCTTCATTCTTGGTAGTCAACAAGGTTGATGGTATTGATGCAGAAGCAGCAAGTGCTGAATTCTGGCAACTGGGCATGGATAAAATGTTCCAAATTGCTGCAGCTCATGGCCGTGGTGTCAATGCGTTGATCGATCGCGCTTTGAATCCTCTTGCAGAAGCGATGTCTGAAGAAGACGAGGGTCTAGAAGATTTGACTCAGTTTAAAGATACTGATGAAGAGAAACTAGAGTACTCTGAAGAAGAAGCAGAACAAGAATTTAAACGTCTGCAAGATCAGCCAATCAAGTTGGCGATCATTGGTCGTCCAAACGTAGGTAAATCGACGCTAACTAACCGTATTTTGGGTGAACAACGAGTGGTTGTTTATGACATGCCCGGAACAACACGCGATTCTATCTACATTCCGATGGAACGTGATGGTCGTGAATACGTATTGATTGATACTGCAGGTGTTCGCCGTCGTAAACGTATCAATGAAACAGTCGAAAAATTCTCAGTTGTTAAAACACTGAAAGCGATTGAAGATGCTAACGTGATTCTGCTAGTGGTTGACGCACGTGAAAACCTATCTGATCAAGATTTGAGCTTGTTAGGTTTTGCTCTGAATGCGGGTCGCTCAATTGTTATCGCTGTGAATAAGTGGGATGGTCTTTCTACTGATGTGAAAGAGAGTGTGAAGAAGCAACTAGACCGCCGTCTTGGTTTCGTTGATTTTGCTCGTATTCACTTTATCTCTGCATTGCATGGTACTGGCGTTGGTCACTTATTTGAATCTGTTCAAGAAGCATATAAGTCAGCTACAACACGTGTTGGTACTTCAGTTCTGACGCGTATCATGAAAATGGCGACCGAAGATCACCAGCCACCTTTGGTACGTGGTCGTCGTGTGAAATTGAAATACGCTCACGCTGGTGGTTATAACCCGCCAATCATTGTGATTCACGGTAACTTGGTGAATGAACTACCTGATGCGTACAAACGCTATTTGATGAACTACTACCGTCGTTCATTGGAAATCATGGGTACGCCAATTCGTATCCAGTTCCAAAGCAGTGAAAACCCATTTGAGAATAAGGGTGATAAACTGACGTTATCGCAAGAGCGTAAACGTAAGCGTCTGATGAGCGCAGTAAAATCTCGTAGAAAGTAATCACAAAAAAGCCCAAGTTTCTTGGGCTTTTTGCTATTCTGGGCTTTTGATAAAGGAGCCCACATGTCAACCTACGCCCACACCAAGTTAGTACCTACTGAGGTCACCTTTCCTTACTCGAGTGAACCCGTTAAAACAACGATTATGGCAATACAGGAAGGGGAGTCCTATACAGACATTGTTACACTAAGTTCTAACTTTCATCCAGTCAGTCATTTATGGCCAGATCATCCTGCAGATCAAGGCTCGTTGCTTATTAACGACAGTCGCTTTTCAGTAGTGGATTGCCTAACTGGGGCCGTCGAGATTGAATCAGGTAAGCTTGAGGTTGATAAAGCGATTTCGGTAAAACGTGATACGCAAGGTTGGGTTTTTGTCGTGGTACATCGTATCGAAGGTACTGGTCATGGTTTTCAGCTTGGGCAAGACCTTTTGTTAGAGGTGGATGCCATACACCAGAAAGAACTGAGCTTGGCTCACAGCGCTGAACACCTTACAAGCCTTGCTTTGAACAAAGTGCTAGGGAAGGAAACCTATTGGCGTAAAGACGCTGAGATGAAAGATTCTCTCAACCATTGGGATTTTCATCGTTATGCTCAGTCATCAAGTCAAATACTGCCTCATCAAGCCATTGTTGGTTATCGATTAGGTAAAACTTTACGTAAGCGTGGGTTTAATACTGAGGTGTTTAGTGCGGATCTTCAATTCATTGAGGATTCAGTGAATCAACAACTTGCGAGTTGGATCGAATTAGGAAGTACGATTGATTTGATCTGTGAAGGAACAGTGCTAACGGAATCGCGTTACTGGAAATGTCGCTTAGACGAAGATTCTGTGGCTACGATCCCATGTGGTGGTACCCATGCAAGATCTCTGAGTGATTTTGCGTCAATCCGCATTATAATTAGGCAGATAGATGCACAGAACCTCGAAATACACACCAATGTAAAAGCTCGATCTGAATAAATGATCCTTTTATTAAATGCTAATTATTAGGTTCATTATATATAATTGCGATATTTTATATTGCTATAAATTGAAATACAGAACATGTAACTTATGCTTTCGGGATGTGGTTATATAAAAGTTCTTTTTCGTGCAGATCGCTGATCAAAGTGTATAAAGCATAAGATCAGCCTACGATCCTGCTCATGATCCGGTTGGTTTGTGTAATTACTAGCCATAATTTTGCAGTAAAGTGTGATGTAGATCATTTATGTTGTGTTATGGATCTCGTTAAATGGCTTTATCTATAAGGTATTAGGTAAGATCAATGAGTAATTTGTGCCCAGAATGTCAGGAAGAACTGAGTTGGGATGGAGAATATCTCTGTAAACAGTGTCAGAAGCATTATAAAAAACTGGTTCACTGCCCTGATTGCGATGCGCAGATGGAAAAGCTACAGGCGTGTGGTGCGGTGAGTTATTTCTGCCCACAGTGCAATGAGCTAAAGTCTAAATCGCGAGTGAGAATTGAATTTGTGACAAATTAAGGAGGCAATAACGCCTCCTTGAAACTCAAGAGAGATTATTGGTCGACGGTTGAATGGATTTCGCCATCGGCAAGACGAGTTATGAGAGTATCTCCGACGTTAACTTCTTGCGCGCTACGTACAACCTTACCTTGTGCATTCTGTGTAATGGAGTAACCACGAGAAAGTGTTGATAGCGGACTTACGGTATCGAGTTTTTCTGCCAACATACCAAATTGATAACGTTTTTTAAGTAGAGAGCGCTGCATTGCTTCTAGTAGTTTTTGTTCTGTTATGGCCAACTGGTGTCTTTGCTGTGTAAGACGTTTAACGGGAGACTGCAGTTGTAAGCGATACTCTTGCCGCGCCAAATGCTGGCGAGTTTGCTGACAGCGTTTCAATATCGCTTGTTTCAAGCGCATTTCCCGTTCATCCAAACGCTGCTGTTGACGCTCTAAACGATACATCGGATGCTGTTTATCTAGCCGATAATTCAGTTGGGTTAGCTGTGTCTTTTGTTGCGATAAGTAATAGCGCCAGCTATTGACCAGTTTTTGCTGAGCATTAAAAAACGCCTGCATTTTGTGGCTATTGTCGCGGCTCACTAATTCGGCCGCTGCTGATGGTGTTGGAGCACGTACATCGGCTACGAAATCGGCGATGGTGACATCCACTTCATGACCTACAGCACTGATGATCGGTATTTGGCTTGCCGCAATGGTTCGGGCGACAATTTCGTTGTTAAAACACCAGAGATCTTCTAACGAACCGCCACCGCGACCAACGATCAGTACATCGCATTCATTACGACTGTTTGCACGACCAATCGCTTGAGCGATCTGAATGGCGGCCTCATCACCTTGAACCATCGTTGGATAGATAATGACAGGCAGGCTAGGATCTCGACGTTTTAAGACATTTAGAATGTCGTGTAATGCCGCGCCAGTTTTAGAGGTGATGATACCCACACGTTTGGGATGTTCTGGTAAAGGATGTTTTAGCGTTTGGGCAAATAGACCTTCCGCGGCTAACTGCATTTTAAGTTTTTCAAACTCTTGCTGCAAACGACCGTCGCCTTCAGGCTGCATACTTTCGATGATGATTTGATAATCACCACGAGGCTCGTAAAGAGATAAGCGTGCTTTTACCAGGACTTGCTGACCATTTTGTGGTCTAAATTGCACAAAGCGATTGCTGCCCTTAAACATAGCGGCTTTTACTTGTGCACGAGAGTCTTTTAGTGTGAGGTACCAGTGCCCGGAAACAGGCGCAGAAAAGTTAGATATTTCACCGAGTAACCAGACAATTCCCATCTCATTTTCAAGCAGTAAGCGAACTTCGGCGTTTAGACGTGAAACAGTGTAGATATTCTGATTAGCAAGAGAGGACAAAGCTGATTCCCAAGACGTTAGTATGGAAGTTAGCGGCAATATAATACATAGCAAGGGGGGAATTGCAAATAAAAAACAAAAAAATGTGTGGTCAAGCGATTGCGCAGGGCGTATAATCCGTTCGCAATATCAATTATGAATCCCTTTATTATGCGAAACGATAAAGTGGTTTCTTACCTTTTAACACCTTTGTTGTGAGATATTGCACATGCTACGAATTGCAAAAGAAGCTCTTACCTTCGACGACGTTTTACTCGTCCCAGCACACTCAACTGTTCTTCCTAACACAGCCGATCTTCGCACTCGTCTGACTAAAAACATCACGCTGAATATTCCAATGATTTCAGCTTCCATGGACACAGTTACAGAGGCACGCCTTGCCATTGCTCTAGCGCAAGAAGGCGGTATCGGCTTCATTCACAAAAACATGTCTATTGAACAGCAAGCTGAGCAAGTTCACCAAGTGAAAATCTTCGAAGCTGGTGTTGTGACAAATCCTGTCACCGTTCGTCCAGAAGCTACCATTGCTGATGTAATGGAATTGACTAAAAAACACGGTTTTGCTGGTTTCCCAGTTGTTACTGAAAACAACGAATTAGTTGGTATCATTACGGGTCGTGATGTTCGTTTCGTGACAGACCTAACTAAAGCTGTTTCAGCAGTAATGACGCCGAAAGACCGCCTAGCAACAGTAACTGAAGGTGCATCTCGCGAAGAAGTTCAAGAACGTATGCACCGTGCTCGTGTTGAAAAAGTACTGGTTGTGAATGAAGAGTTCCAACTAAAAGGCATGATCACTGCAAAAGATTTCCACAAAGCAGAACGTAAACCAAACGCATGTAAAGATGAGCACGGTCGTCTACGTGTTGGTGCTGCTGTTGGTGCTGGTGCTGGTAATGAAGAACGTGTTGCTGCTCTTGTTGAAGCGGGTGTGGACGTTCTACTTATCGACTCTTCACACGGTCACTCTGAAGGCGTTCTACAACGTATTCGTGAAACTCGCGCAGCATTCCCAGATCTAGATATCATCGGTGGTAACGTTGCAACTGCTGAAGGTGCTCGTGCACTTATCGAAGCAGGCGTAAGCGCAGTTAAAGTAGGTATCGGCCCAGGCTCAATCTGTACTACTCGTATCGTAACTGGTGTTGGTGTTCCTCAAGTAACCGCTATTGCTGATGCTGCTGCTGTTGCTGACGAATACGGCATTCCAGTGATTGGTGACGGCGGTATCCGTTTCTCTGGTGATATCTCTAAAGCGATTGCTGCTGGCGCATCATGTGTGATGGTTGGCTCTATGTTTGCTGGTACTGAAGAAGCCCCTGGCGAAATCATCCTTTACCAAGGTCGTTCATACAAGTCTTACCGTGGTATGGGTTCACTAGGTGCAATGTCTAAAGGTTCCTCAGACCGTTACTTCCAATCTGATAACGCAGCAGACAAGCTAGTACCGGAAGGTATTGAAGGTCGTACTCCTTATAAAGGCCGTTTGAAAGAGATCGTTCACCAACAAATGGGTGGTCTACGTTCTTGTATGGGTCTAACTGGTTCTGCAGATATTGAAACACTACGTACTAAAGCGCAGTTTGTTCGTATCTCTGGTGCTGGTATCAAAGAATCACACGTTCACGACGTACAAATTTCAAAAGAAGCACCTAACTACCGCGCTTAATTATACAGCGATAGTAAACGTTTGCTTTTTTGCTTGAAGACTCAATAGGAGGCGGGTAGACTCGCCTCCGTTTCTAAACTTAGCTGGTAAGACTGCTCAATATGACTAAGAACATTCATGACCAACGTATTCTGATCCTAGACTTCGGCTCACAATACACACAACTTGTTGCACGTCGTGTGCGTGAAATTGGTGTTTACTGTGAACTTTGGAGCTGGGATGTAGAAGAAGCGGACATCCGCGAATTTAATCCTGACGGCATTATTCTTTCTGGTGGTCCGGAAAGTGTTACGGAAGAAAACTCACCACGTGCACCTCAATATGTATTTGATTCAGGTGTGCCTGTATTGGGTGTTTGCTACGGAATGCAAACAATGGCTGAGCAGTTGGGCGGTAAAGTAGCCGGTTCTAGCGAACGCGAATTTGGTTACGCTCAAGTAAAAGTAACTGCTGAGTCTGCACTGTTTGCTGGTCTACAAGATGCACTAGCCGAAGATGGCAGCCCTCTTCTTGATGTTTGGATGAGCCACGGTGATAAAGTGGTTGAGATCCCTTCAGACTTCGTAACCATCGGTACTACTGATACTTGCCCATACGCTGCTATGGCAAACGAAGAGAAGAAATACTACGGCGTACAGTTCCACCCAGAAGTAACTCACTCAAAACAAGGCATGAAAATGCTGGAAAACTTTGTGATGGGCGTATGTGGTTGTGAACGTCTATGGACTTCAGCTTCTATCATTGAAGATGCTGTTGCTCGCATTAAAGAGCAAGTAGGCGATGATGAAGTTATTCTAGGCCTTTCTGGTGGTGTTGATTCATCTGTTGTTGCGATGCTTGTTCACCAAGCAATCGGCGATAAACTGACTTGTGTATTCGTTGATAACGGTCTTCTTCGTTTGAACGAAGCGCAACAAGTGATGGACATGTTTGGTGATAAGTTCGGTCTGAACATCATCAAAGTCGATGCAGAAGATCGCTTCCTTGATGCACTTGCTGGCATCGATGAACCTGAAGCAAAACGTAAAACCATCGGTCGCGTTTTCGTTGAAGTATTTGATGAAGAGTCACGCAAACTTAAGAATGCGAAATGGCTGGCTCAAGGTACTATCTACCCTGACGTTATCGAATCAGCAGCATCTAAAACAGGTAAAGCACACGTTATCAAATCTCACCATAACGTTGGCGGTCTGCCAGACGATATGGAAATGGGCTTGGTTGAACCTCTACGTGAGCTGTTTAAAGATGAAGTGCGTAAGATCGGTCTTGAGCTAGGTCTTCCATACAACATGCTTTACCGTCACCCATTCCCTGGTCCTGGTCTAGGTGTGCGTGTTCTTGGTGAAGTGAAGAAAGAGTACTGTGACTTGCTACGTCGTGCTGACGCTATCTTCATTGAAGAGCTTCACGCAGCGGATCTTTACAACAAAGTATCACAAGCATTTACTGTGTTCCTACCAGTACGCTCTGTTGGCGTAATGGGTGATGGTCGTAAATACGATTGGGTTGTATCGCTACGTGCGGTAGAAACTATCGACTTTATGACGGCGCATTGGGCACACCTACCATATGACTTCCTAGGTAAGGTTTCTAACCGCATCATTAACGAAGTTGATGGCATCTCACGTGTTGTTTACGATATTTCTGGTAAACCACCAGCAACTATCGAGTGGGAATAAAACAAACAGTAAATTACTAACTGTTTGTATAAAATAAACAAAATGCCAGTCAGAAATGTGACTGGCATTTTTTATACCCAATGAGCCTCAAGATGTTGTGTCAGGGAGTCAGTATTCGCTTATTGAAGCTCAGAATTCTGCATTTTTAGGTCATTTGGGTATACTGTACAGCCGAAATTGTATTTGATGGAGAGAGAGAATGAACGATGGCAGTTGGGGTGATTGGTTCCCATATCTTGCAGGCGCTTTTAAGCTGATCATATTAGGTATTGGCGCCTTCTTGGCGATTAAATGGCACTTTGATGAAGATAAAAGAGTGAAAGAAGAAGCAGGTGAGGTGGTGGATCAATCAAGCTCTATCAAAAAGGTAGCGTTAATTCTGTTTCTTTTGCTGCTTGTTGTCATTCTCGTTGTTTATGCGACCGATAAACTGCTCTATTGAGAATATTTTCAAAGCATGGAGTAGGAGCGATCATTTCCTAGGTAATCTCTGACCTTACGGGGGTAAAGACTCTGGTTTTTTTTGATATAAATCGGGTGTTTTCAATGAAAATGCCAATATTTTTACCAGAGACAACCCATAAGATTGAGTATTTATTGATGTGATCAATAAATAAATCTAACATTTCATTTTTGCTATCTATCTTTTATACAAAGCTTCTTTAAAATCCGCGCTTTACTTATTTCTAATTCTATTATTTAGGGTAGTTTGAATGTCGACAAAATTAGCCAACCCAGCACCATTAGGCCTAATGGGCTTTGGGATGACCACTGTATTATTGAACATCCATAACGCGGGATTTTTTGCACTAGATTCAATGATTCTTGCTATGGGTATTTTCTATGGTGGTCTGGGTCAGGTAATCGTGGGAATCATGTGTTACAAACGTGGTGACACTTTTGGTACTACAGCATTTACTTCTTACGGCCTATTTTGGTTGACCTTAGTTGGTTTAATCGTAATGCCACGCATGGGGCTAGCTGCTAGTCCAGCCTCTTTCATGGGATGGTACTTGGCTTTGTGGGGGCTATTTACTGGTTTCATGTTTATCGGTACTTTCTGTTACCCAGTAGCAAAACGCGTTGTGTTTGGTTCACTGACCATTCTATTCGCTCTACTTGCAGCGCATAACTTTACTGGTAGCGAAACTCTAGGTCACATTGCAGGCTATGAAGGTATCTTCTGTGGTCTAAGCGCAATCTACTTTGCAATGGCAATCGTACTAAATAATGAATTTGGTCGTGAAGTCTTGCCTGTAGGCGCGAAAAAAGTTGCTCTAACAGAAGCTGCTGCACACTAATCTATAGTTAGATTAAACCTATTAAAACGCTAGCAATATTGCTGGCGTTTTTCATTTCTGTGGGTCACTAAAGAGAGTGAGCGACTTCTCTGCAAAAAAAAACATGAAAAAGGGATGTGAATATTGTTTCAAAAAGGTTAGGTTAATTGTCTCGATAGAGATGTTCTGTGCAGATTATGCACCAAATCAACCGTTGATTTGTCCTTTTAACTTTAAACACAACACACTAGCACGTGCAGGAAGCACTAATACATAATGACCTCAAAGGAATAATGAGGCTTTCCTGCTCTGTGCGATCTACAGGAATGTATCATGCTACGTACCATCACCAATCTGTTCCCTCTGTGGGCAGTGCTCTTTTCTTTATTGGCTTTCTTTCAACCCTCGTTATTTACAGACTTCAAATCTAACATTGTGCCATTGCTCACTATTATCATGTTGGCTATGGGGCTTACGCTAAAACCCCAAGATTTTTTAAATGTCGTTAAAAACAAAAAAGCTATTGGAGTAGGGCTGGTTTTACAATTTTCGATTATGCCTTTAGCCGCTCTTTTAGTGAGTTATGTTCTTCAATTTGATCCGATTTTGACGGTCGGAATGGTGCTCGTTGGCAGTGTCGCGGGGGGAACGTCATCCAATGTGATGTGTTATTTGGCCAAAGGTGACGTTGCGCTTTCTATTACCATGACGGCCATATCTACGCTAATAGGTGTGGTAATCACACCACTACTAGTGGAAGCATTAGCGGGTAAAAACGTCGATGTGCCAGTAATGAGTATGCTCATCAGTCTAGTAAAAATCGTGCTGGTTCCAGTGGCGCTTGGTGTATTGCTTAACGCTTTTCTTCATTCATTTACTGAGAAACTTGAGCCAGTATTGCCCTTAATTTCAATGGCGGCGATAGTTGCGATCATTGCCATTGTTGTGGCGTTAAATGCGCATCAGTTGACTCAAATTGGTCCTATTGTCGCTTTAGCGGTAGTGCTGCATAACTCGATCGGTTTAACGCTCGGTTATTGGGTGTGTCGTTTAGTTGGATTTGAAGAGAAGACCTGCCGCACAGTGGCATTTGAGGTTGGTCTGCAAAACTCAGGGTTAGCCACAGCGTTAGCGATGAAGTTCTTTACTCCGGCTGCTGCTGTCGCTGGTACACTTTTCTCGGTATGGCATAATCTTTCCGGTTCGTTACTTGCAGGTTATTGGGCAAAACGTCCATTAGAAGCTGAATCACATCTTGATGCTCAACAAGTGCAAGCGAACTAGTTTCCAATAAAAAAAATAAAAGGTTAGCCAATTGGCTAACCTTTTTACGTTAAACGCTTGATAACGTTTGGCTCTATCTAAGCTTTAGCGGATGGGTTTGTTGCTGAATCTGTTGCTGCCGCAGCAGCACAGGATTGACCTGTTTTTCGCTCGTAACGTTCTTCCCAGTAAGTCGCATTCTTAATGCCAAGTTTTACTGGGTTAAATAGATATTCGGTTACGCCTTGCGCTTGTTGTTCTTCATAATCTCGCAGCACTCGCATGGTAGGTTTTGCCATAAAGTAAATGATCAAGATGCCCACGATATTGAGCCATGCCATTAAACCCACACCAATATCACCCATAGCCCATGCAAGGTTAGCTGCTTTGATGGTTCCATAGAACACGGCAGCCATGATGACAATCTTAAGTAAGAAAGCTAACCCTTCGGTTTTTAGGCTGCGACGAATGTAAGCAATATTGGTTTCAGCGATATAGTAGTACGCAAGAATTGTGGTAAAGGCAAAGAAGAACAGAGCAAAGGCAACGAAAGTCTTGCCGACGCCAGGTAGTGCGCTTTCAATGGCCAATTGAGTAAATACTGGGCCATTGGCACTGACACTTTCAGCGAGATTTTGCACTAAGAAAGTGCCATCAGGTCCTGATACGTTGTAAGCGCCTGTAATCAATATCATAAAGGCGGTTGCTGAACAGACAAGCAGTGTATCGATATAAATCGAGAACGACTGAACAAGGCCTTGTTGTGCGGGATGATCGACACTTGCCGCTGCGGCTGCATGGGGGCCAGTCCCTTGTCCTGCTTCGTTTGAGTAGACACCACGTTTTACACCCCAGCCAATTGCAGCACCAAAGCCAGCCATAGGCGAGAAAGCATCACCCACAATCAAAGCAAATACATGAGGTACTTGGTTCACATTTAATAGGATAATCACAAAGGCAGTGATGATGTACGCCAGTGCCATAAAAGGTACGACAACTTGAGTAAAGCTTGCTATACGTTTTACGCCACCAAAAATGATGAAACCCAATAGAATTGAAATGATGGTGCCGGTGAGGATTTTAGCAAAGCTAAACGTGCCTACGGCGGTTTCAATCATACCACCCGTACCAAACGCAGATTCAACCGCGTTACCAATACTATTAGATTGAACGCCAGGCAGTAAAACACCACAAGCAAAGATGGTGGCGATAGCAAAAATCCACGCATACCATTTTTGTCCCATTGCCTTTTCGATGTAGTACGCAGGACCACCGCGAAATTCACCGTTATCTTCTTCTTTGTAGATCTGAGCTAGCGTGGATTCTGCATAGGCGGTTGCTGCGCCAAAGAAGGCAACAACCCACATCCAAAATACAGCGCCTGGGCCACCAAAACCGATTGCCGCAGCAACGCCGGCGATGTTGCCGGTACCAACACGGCCTGATAGCGAAACCGCTAACGCTTGAAAAGATGAAATCCCGCGAGTGGAGCTCTTACCAGAAAATAGTAAACGCCACATTTCGAAGAAGTGTCGCACTTGTACAAAGCGCGTCAAAATTGAATAGAACAGTCCAGCACCGAGGCAAAGATAGATCAATACCGGACTCCAGATAATGCCATTTAAAAAGTCCACAAATGACTGCATACGTAATATCCCTGTTATGTGAGAACCTTGCGCAAAAATCACTTTCATTACGGCAACAAAAATGAATTTGTTTAGGTTCTATTTATCTGATTATTGTGTTTTGCGTGCCACATCATAAGGTATATGTGACGTGGATGTTAATGTTTTTATCTATATATTGTGCTTTGTATTTAATTTATAACAATATATGGAATATTAAGCGTAGTACGGGAGTTTTTATTGGGGTGTATCGAAAATGAGCAGGTATATGTGCTTAAATGTGGGCTTTATTTAGATAATATATCTATTTTAAATTGAGTTTGTGGCGATGTGGAATGCTAATTATGCGAACTAGAGTAGTTTTCTGTATAAAAAGTCGCCACATTATTTGGTCATAACATGGCGACGAAGGCATTTGGGGTAAATGGAGTTAGGCCGCGTGGTGATAACGAGAGACGCTCAATCCTTGAGTATGAATTGGCGATTCACCATGCGTGATAATATCCGCAAGAATGTGTCCTGAACCACAAGCCATGGTCCAACCTAATGTGCCGTGACCAGTGTTGGTGAAGAGGTTAGCGTATGGAGTGGCACCAATGATCGGTGTTCCATCGGGTGTCATTGGCCTAAAACCTGTCCAAAATTCAGCTTTGGCAAAGTCGCCACCATGAGGGAAAAGATCGCGCACTACCATCTCAATAGTGTCTTTACGTGCTTGAGGTAATGCAGGGTCAAATCCAGCCAGTTCTGCTGTTCCAGCTACGCGAATGCGCTTATCAAAACGAGTCAGCGCCACTTTATAGGTTTCATCCATTACGGTAGATTGTGGTGACAAGCTTTCGTCCAAAATAGGCACGGTCAGCGAGTAACCTTTCACCGGATAAACCGGGATATCGATACCGATCGGTTTGAGGAGTGCGGTAGAATAGCTGCCCATCGCCACCACGTAGCGATCTGCTTTTAGGATGCCTTGATCCGTTTCAACCCCTACGATTTGGCGGTTTTCAGTGACTAATCGTTTTATATTCGTGTTGAATTGGAAATGTACGCCGTGTGCTTTAGCTAATTCAGTCATCTGTTGGCAAAACAAATAGCAGTCACCCGTTGCATCATCAGGTAGATATAAACCACCAACAAGTTTGTCTTGCACTGGAGCAAGCCCCGGCTCTTGAGCTATGCATCCCGCCACATCTTTCAGCTCAAAACGCACACCACTTTCCGCCAGTAAACGCATGTCTTTTTCGATGGCTACTAGCTGCTTTTCATCACGGAACACCTGTAGGGTACCTTTCTCTCGACCTTCATACTGTACATTGTGGTGCTTGTTTAAATCGAGCAAACAGTCGCGGCTGTGGTTAGCAATTGCAAGCATGCGAGCCTTATTGATGCTGTAATGCGAAAGTTTGCAGTTCACCAGCATTTTAGTCATCCAGCTTAACAGCTCAGGATCCAGTGATGGTTTGATCTTCAGTGGGGCATGTTTTTCAAATAGCCATTTTATCGCTTTATGAGGAATCCCTGGTGCTGCCCAAGGTGATGAATAACCGTAAGATATTTGTCCAGCATTAGCAAAAGAGGTTTCCTCTGCACTGCGAGGTTGACGATCAACGACGGTAACATCATGACCTGCTTGTGATAAATACCATGCGGAGGTCAAGCCGACCACACCACTACCCAAAACGATAACTTCCATGAAGACAACTCCTTTATTTATTTGCCAGTAGTTTCTTCTCTTTACCTATTGTTAACAATCGATATAAATTAATATCAGTGTTTAGTTTTTCTATAAGCAGGATGCCCAGTGAAACAGACTTCAATCGCCGCTCTTTATACCTTTTCCCAAGTTGCTCAATACCCAAGCCTCAGTAGTGCAGCGAAAGCCATGCATTTAACCACAGGTGCAATAAGTCAGCAGTTGATCCAATTAGAACAGCAACTTGGCTTTAGCCTTTTTGAACGCCATTCCCGAGGTGTGACCTTGACAGAGCAAGGTGAAATTCTGTTAGCGGTACTGCAGCGTAGCTTTCAAGAAATAGATGCTACGTTGCAAAGCTTGAGTCAACGAGCGTTGAGAAAAGAGGTTCGATTGAAGTTAACTCCCTCATTTGCCTATAAATGGTTAGTGCCTCGTTTGGAAGATTTTTATCGGCAACATCCAGATATTCAGGTACAAACCTTTGCTGAAGGAGCGTTGGTAGACAGTGAGCGAGGCGATTTCGATCTCGCTATAGATTATGGGCCAATTCCTTATCCAAGAGCGAGTGCAGAATTACTACTTGAAGAAGCCTTGTTACCGGTTATGAGTCCTAGTTATCTCAGTCATCATTCTTGGATTGAGCAAAAAGAGATGAATGAGGAACAGTGGCAAAGTGTGGTGTTATTGCATGATGCTATGCCTTGGGCCAAAGCACCTCGCGACCATGAATGGTTATTTTGGGCAACCGAGATGAATGTGCCACTAGCTTCACACAAAGAACACTTTTTTAATCGTACTGATATGGCGATGTCGGCAGCTGAGGCTGGCGTTGGTATTGCTTTAGCACGTACCGCTTTATTGAACCAAGAGCTTGAATTAGGTCGATTAGTCGCTCCTTTTCCGGCGATTAGTGCTCGAGCTGGCTACTATTTAATTATGCTTAATGCGAATGAACATACTGAGATTTTTGCTCAATGGTTACGAAGTCAAATCAAACAGTTACAAAGTCAAGTGCATGACTATTTAGAGAGATAGTTGAGATTTAACTGGAAGTGCAACCCAATTGAAAGATTCAATGAGATCTTGATAACAGGTTGACGCAAAAAACGATTTGAAAGAGAAAAAAAACTCGGTAAACCCTTCGACTTTTTCAATATCTATTATGCTCAATAAGAGTATCTAGCCACATGCTATGAGATAGATTGCTGATAGCGCATATAACAGAGGATTTAGCCCGGTTAAATCCATCATAACGGTTATTCGATTGTGCCGCATGGTAAGCCTTCTTTGCTAAACCATGTGAATTTGAGTAGGAAGGGAGTGGGACATGTTTTTTAAGAAAAATACATCAGCACAAAAGAAAGCGGAGGCTGCTGAAGTATCTCGTTCGAGAACGATAACCAGCAGTGAAATTAGTGAAGCAAACTTGGCTGATTTTAAACTGGCTGGTGGTACCGCACTTGTGATCGCCTTCATTTCTCCCCATTGCGATTTTGCGTCAGTAAACAACAAACTCAAGCAAGCGATGCCTTTTGCTGAACACATTATTGGTATCATGACTGCCGGTGAGCTTGGTGGCGGCTCCAAACTCTATCACGATACCCCTGAACGCTGGGATAGTATTATTTTGCATGCATTCGCGAAAGCACTCCTCCCTAAAATGTCAATTCATTCGTTACGGATGTTTAATGAAGAAGCGCCGCAAGGGGTGAATATATACACTCAGTCTGAACATCGAATTCAGAAAATTTCTAATGAAATTAGCCAGATGCGGGCACCATTTTCGGTGGATAGTCACGACACGATCGCGTTTACCTACTTTGATGGCTTAACTGGCAGCGAAGATTTCTTTACGCAAGCTTTATATCGTACTCGTAAATTCCCTTGCTATTTTATTGGTGGGAGCGCTGGGGGAAAACTGGACTTTCAAGCGGCGCAGATTGCGTTAGATGGTCAGGTTCAAGCTAATAGAGCGATTGTCTGTTTTGCTAAAATAGCGCGGGGATATCGATATGGTATTTTCAAAAGTCACAACTTTGAAAATACCAACCGAGGCTTTGACGTCGTGGATTTTAACCCATTCACTCGTACCCTGAATACGGTACTGGACGACGAGATGAACTTGATGACGCCCGTTGATTGGCTATCAAGACATTTCAAATGTAGTCCTGAGCAAGTTGGCGATCAACTTAATAAATACTCATTTGGTATTTCGATAAACGACGAGTTGTATATTCGTTCAGTTGCCGCCATTAACCCTGATGGTAGTATCAGTTTCTTCGGCGATTTCGCATTCGGTGAACGTTTATTCTTAGTTAAAGCGAAAGATTTTGCCCAATCTACAGCAAATGACTACAAGCGCTTTATGGACGGGAAATCGTCTAAACCGGTTGCTATGATTGCCAACGACTGTATTTTACGTCGTCTCAATAACTCAGACAGTTTAAATAAAGTGGATTCATTTAATGGCGTCTGTTTATCGGGCTTTTCAACTTTTGGCGAATTTCTTGGTTTGCACCAGAACCAAACTGTTACGTCGATTGGTTTCTTTAAAGTCGGGGAAGGGGATTCTTTTCGCGATGAGTATGCCGACAACTTCCCATTCTACTTAGCATCGTTTGCTCGTTATTACTTGCATTCAAGCTTGGTGAGTACCAAGAAAATTAATACGCTGCAGTCGAATGTCATTCAACACATGAGTCAAATTCATCCTATGTTGCAACAAGCAACGCAACAGCTCGAAGGCAGTGCTTCACAAGCTTCGAGTGCGGCAGAACAACAGCGGAGCCTAGGCGGTCAATTTGAGGCCTTTATGACTCAGATTGCGCAGCAGCAATCTCAACGGCAAAATTTGATGCAAGGGATGGATAAATTGAAAGACAGTGCCGATCGCATTGTGAATATCATTCAATCGATCAGCGGTATTGCTGAACAGACCAACTTATTGGCGTTAAACGCCGCCATCGAAGCTGCGCGAGCTGGTGAAGCTGGGCGTGGTTTCGCTGTGGTAGCGGATGAGGTTCGGGCTTTGTCGAAACGCACGCAAACCAGTGTGCAAGAGACTGGGGAAACCATTGAAGAGGTAACCGAATCAATTGGTGAAATTGCCAAAGGTATCGATAGTATTAACTCGGTGTTGAGCCAGATTGAATCGGATTCTGAGAAATTCAGTTCAGAGTTAGCTGTGTTGTCGCAAAATTCAGATCAAGCTGCGCAAATGGCGGAAGACGATATCATGCGAGCGCATGAGACACACGAGAAGATTGATCTTATAGAGGAAGAGACCAAGTTGATCGATAAGTTGTCAAGCATTGCTAACAGCCACAACGGCTAATAGATAATGGACGAGACCTGATTGTGAGTGTATTGTTAATAACTTATTTAAAGAATTAACAACATTAAAACCAAAAAATCGGTAGAGACCATAGCGAAATTTGAATCACAGCAAACTTATTGATCCAAAAATGGGCTTAAATATTGATACGTTTTTCAATACTAGAGTGACTGAACATGATAGTGAAAAAAGTATCCGAAGATTTAAGAAGTCATGAAGTACGAGAATTGTGGCTTGAATATTGGCAACACTACAGTAAAAAACACGATGAATATTGCTCTGAGGCTCATTGTTTAAACCATTCTTCAGATGGCGTATTAGTGACATGTAACTGTGGTGAACAGCAAGGCAAGGTTTTTGTGATTCCTCTGTGTGAAGCACATTGCAAAAACCTACAAGGACAGCTAGAAATTGGGGACCAAACTGAAGTGATCCCCAGTAATCTAACCTTGTAGGGTAAGTGGTTTGGACCGGAGCTTATCGCTTTCTTTGGTATATACGCTCTGGTCTGCCGACACGGCCATGTTGAATTTGTGCTTCAAGAAATCCACTTGTTACGCAATATTCCAGATAACGCCGAGCAGTGGTTTTACTAATACCAATCGCTTTTCCTAAAGATTCTGCGGTATAAGCTTGGTCATGGTGCATATAAATCTCTTTGAGCTTATCGAGCGTCAGTTCATCAATGCCTTTCGGTAGTGCTTCGATGTGTTGTGTCTTGGCTTGGAAGTTAAACAGTTCATCAACATGGCGCTGGTTAACGTTATCACTCGCACGCAGTGAGCTAATGTAGCGTAAGTAGCGCTCAAGTGAATCTTGCATCCGGTCATATGCGATCGGTTTTAGCAGATAATCAAACACACCACATCTTACCGCCTCTCGTACGGTTTCCATGTCTGAGGCCGCGGTAATAAACACAACATCAGGGGCATGACTTTGCGTCGCTAGCTCTTTTAAAATGTCAATTCCCTTACCATCAGGTAAAAAATTATCTAGAAGAATCAATTGAGGTTTGAGTATTCTGATCATATTGCGCGCTTCGGAGACAGTTGTTGCGACTCCGACAGGGCGAAATCGAGGTAGGCGCTGTAAGTAAAAACTGTGTACTTCTGCGATGCTCGATTCGTCTTCAACAATCAGTACATCAATGGGTTCCATCATGTTCAGCTCTTATTGGGTATAAATATTGAAAAATAGTGCCTTGTGGCTCTGCGTCGTCCACCAAAATTGTCCCCTCTGCTTGGGTGACATATTGGTGTACTAGGTAGAGACCAATGCCATGGCCTGGCTGATTTTTACTTGTGACCCCTTTTGCAAATAAGGTGTCTGATATTTCATTGGGTATGCCAGTACCATTGTCAGCCACTTCCATTACCAATTCTTCTCCAGAATAGGTAAGTAGTAGAGAGACTTTCTTATTGCTTTGCGGATTTTTTAATGTTGCTTCAAATGCGTTATCGAGCAAGTTACCTAAAATTGCCGCTAATTCATCTGGAGTAATGCTGACCGGATCGTCTTCTAGATGACATATCGGGTCGAATTCCAGTGTTAAACCTAGTTCTTTTGCTCGGGTATATTTCCCCAGCAAGAGTCCAGCAATCACTTTGGAGTGGAAGGTCTGAGATATAAAGTCCACTAACTGTTGTTGCTGTTCTGTTTCTTTACGAATGGTACTAATCGCTTGGTCATAGGCGCCGATTTGAACCAAACCGCCAATCACAGAAAGTCGATTAGCAAACTCATGACTCATAACTCGCAGGTTGTCGTTATGTTGACGAATTTGCGAGATTTGCGAAGTGAGTGTGTTGTAGTCATTGCGGCGTCTAAAGCTGACGACCCAACCAATATGTTCGTCTCCATCTTCAATGTTAACGCGGTTAGCAACGAGGGTTTCACCATTACAGGTGATGAGCTCGTCTTGCATCACGTCTGGGACATTGGAGCTAAAGTCACCAAAAGCATTTGCACCTAAGAAAAACGCCGATGGCGTGACATATTCTTGAATTGGTCGGCCAATCAAATATTCCGGCTTGTGTGGTATCCCTAGAGTATCCAGAGCCTTAGTATTTACCGATAAAATATCGCCTTTACGTCCAACCGCTATCGTTCCTTCGTACACACTTTGCAATATCGAGTGTTGCAAATGCAAGTTCATTGCGATTTCTTCTGGTTCCATATCAAACATTTGTTGCTTGATATGGCGAGTGAATAGCCATGCACCTAAGGCGGAAAAAATCATCAGTACAATAAGAGCAAAGATAACAGGGTAGGAGTAGAACATCAGCCAATAACTTACGCTATCGAGCAAATACCCAACGGATACTACGCCGATAATTTTGCCATCATGAGATTTGATACCGGCCTTTCCACGAATGGAGACTCCTAAGCTACCTTTATTTACCGTGGTGTAGCTGGTGCCGTATTTTAGAGCTTTGATGTTGTCACCGCCGACCATGGGTTTGCCAATTTTGTCGCTTTCTGGGTGCGCTAATCGAATGCCCTTTTTATCGCCAATAACAATAAAATCAGCATCGGTAATACGTTGTAGCCTTTCAATGTAACGTTGGATTTCAGAAACATTTCGCTGCTCCATCAACGAGACAAAGTTCGTATCACCGGCAATTTCTTTCGCCTGAATCATCGCCTTACTGGTCACTTGATGCTCTAAACTGCTACTCAATGATTGATGGAAAAATCCAGCAACAAGAAATAGCTGTAGCACAACTACAACAAGTAAAAGCAAGAAAACCCTTTTTTGGAAGGAAAGGTGACCACAGATAAATTTATGCAATAAAAACGAAAGTTTGTGTGCCATAGCGAGAGTATACGTTTGTCACAAAATAGAAAAATTGATTGGGGTCTAAAACCCCAATCAAATTTATAAAATGCTCAAAAAAGGCAGATCATCCAAGCACATATTTGATCATCACGCCTGCGGCTACCGCAGAGCCGATCACACCAGCAACGTTTGGACCCATCGCATGCATCAGGAGGAAGTTTTGGTTATTGGCTTCCAAACCGATTTTGTTAGATACGCGAGCCGCCATTGGTACGGCAGAGACCCCAGCAGAACCAATGAGTGGGTTAATCGGATCTTTAGAGAAGCGGTTAAGCAATTTCGCCATAAGCACACCGGCTGCAGTACCGACACAGAAGGCCAAAATACCTAAGCAGAGAATGCCGATGGTTTGTGGTTGCAAGAATTTATCCGCCATCAGTTTTGAGCCAACAGAGAGACCTAGGAAAATAGTCACAATGTTGATCAATCCATTTTGCGCCGTATCAGAGAGACGTTCTACCACACCACATTCACGCATTAAGTTACCAAAGCAGAACATGCCCAGTAGCGGGGTTGCTGATGGCAATAGCATCGCAATCAACACCAACAGCAGTAGCGGGAAGCAGATCTTTTCTAGCTTGTGCACTTGGCGAAGCTGACTCATCTGGATCTTACGTTCTGCATCGCTAGTTAAAGCACGCATAATCGGTGGTTGGATCATCGGCACCAATGCCATGTACGAGTAGGCAGCCACCGCGATAGCACCTAATAGCTCTGGTGCCAGCAAGCTGGATACGTAAATAGCGGTTGGGCCGTCAGCTCCACCGATAATACCGATAGCGGCTGCTTGAGATACGCTAAAGTCCATCACACCCAGTTGGCTAAGGCCTAATGCACCCAATACGGTGGTAAAGATACCGAATTGAGCTGCCGCGCCAAGAAGCAATGTTTTTGGGTTAGCCAGCAGTGGACCAAAGTCGGTCATTGCGCCTACACCCATAAAGATCACGAGTGGAGCCGCCCCTGACGCAATTGCCACATGATAGAACTGATACAGCATGCCATCAGTGTAAGTGTATTGCTCAGCCAGTAAGTTAAGAGACGCTAACTGGGTTGGTGTTGCGCTATGAATCGCCTCTTTAATGGCTTCTGCACCTGCCCCCGCACTCATGTGCAATACGTTAGCAAACGCCGCCATGACATCCGGTTTCGCTGCGTAAATCGCATTTTCGATTGCCGACATGGCCAAACCTGCGTCTGGCAAGTTAGACAAAATGCCACCAAAACCAATTGGAACCAAAAGAAGAGGTTCGAATTGTTTGACAATCGCCAAGTAGAGCAATACCAGCCCGATGACGATCATCACGGCTTGTCCCCACTGTAAGTGGAAAAAGCCAAAGTCATTCACCATTGCGATGATGTTATCCATCATGGTTACACCTCACTCGATTATGCCAATACCAGTAGGGCATCACCCATTTGTACGGCATCACCTTCACTCACATCAATACTGCTTACGACACCATCATGAGGTGCACGAATTTCAGTTTCCATTTTCATTGCTTCAAGCGTTAGCAATACGTCGCCTTCTTGCACTTGCTCGCCCGCTTTAGCGTTGATTTTCCAGATGTTACCTGCAAGAGGGGCATTCATGGTTTCGCCTGTTGCGGCAGCGACTGGTGCTGGAGCAGAAGCAGCAACCGGAGCGGCAGCAGGGGCGGTAGAGACTTGTGTAATGTCGCCACCTTCAGCCACTTTCACCACATAGTTTTGGTTGTTGACTGTGATGGTGTAGATACCAGCATCGGCTTTTTGGGTTGAATTTGCAGCGGTCACTTTTTTCTCTTCCTTCGTTGGTGCTTGAGGTGCAGGTTCAAATGCATCAGGGTTATTACGGTTAGCTAGGAATTTCCAAGCTACTTGGTCAAATAGAGCGACCATCAATACGTCATCAACGGCGTTTTCACTTAAGGTGATGCCTTTCTCTTTGGCTTGTTGAACAACAGATTGTTGCAGCTCCACCATTTCTGGCGCGATGTTATCTGCTGGACGACATGTGATGGCTTGTGCGCCATCTAACACGCGTTGTTGTAGCTCAGTGTTGACTGGCGCGGGAGTGCGGCCATATTCGCCTTTTAGGATACCGGCCGTTTCTTTGGTGATGCTCTTGTAGCGTTCACCCATCAAGACGTTGATAACCGATTGAGTACCCACAATTTGCGATGTTGGGGTAACCAGTGGGATAGAACCAAGGTCTTCACGAACGCGTGGGATTTCTTCCAATACTTGGTCAAGTTTGTCTAACGCATTTTGCTGTTTGAGCTGGTTTTCCATGTTGGTCAACATGCCGCCAGGCACTTGAGCAATCAGAATGCGTGAGTCAGAGCCTTTCATCATGCCTTCAAACGCATGGTATTTCTTACGTACTTCACGGAAGTATGCAGAAATTTTCTCTAGCTTGTGTAGGTCAAGACCCGTGTCGTAACCGGTGTTTTGCAATGTGGCTACGAGAGATTCTGTGGCAGGGTGGCCGTAAGTACCACTCATGCTTGAAATAGCGGTATCAACGCGGTCAACACCCGCTTCAATCGCTTTAAGCAGGGTCATGTCAGCCATGCCAGTGGTGGAGTGGCAGTGCAAGTGCAGTTCAACGTCGACTTGTTTTTTCAAGGTTTGAACCAACTCAGCAGCTTGGAAAGGCGTTAAAATGCCAGACATGTCTTTAATGGCAATTGAATCGACACCTTCTTCTGCCAATTGCTGCGCTACATCAACCCAAGTTTGTAGGTTGTGTGCCGGGCTGGTGGTGTAGCTTAGAGTGCCTTGCGCATGCGCGCCCTGTTTTTTCACAGCACGAATCGCTTGTTGCATGTTGCGCGGGTCGTTCATCGCATCAAACACGCGGAATACGTCCATACCATTTTTCACTGCACGCTCAACAAACGTATCAACCACGTCGTCAGCATAGTGGCGGTAGCCCAGTAGGTTTTGACCACGCAGCAGCATTTGCAGCGGCGTTTTAGGCATGGCTTTTTTTAGAGTACGCAAGCGTTCCCATGGGTCTTCGCCTAAGAAACGAATGCAACTATCAAATGTTGCGCCGCCCCAACACTCAAGAGACCAGTAACCGATGTCGTCAAGTTGTGCAGCAATAGGCAACATGTCGTCTAAACGTAGACGAGTTGCAAAAAGAGATTGGTGGGCGTCACGAAGCACTACGTCGGTAATACCAACGCGTTTAGTAGCCTGAGTCATCTCGAAGTTCTCCTTTATTATGATTATGAGTTTTGCTGTTGTTGAGCTCGATGGTGATGAACTGCAGCAGTTAAAACGGCGATTAGTTGATCATCTTGTGCAGGTTTTGGAGCTACAACAGGTTTGGTTTTAGCTTTAGCTTTTGGTGCGACGGGAGGAGGCGCAAAGCGGGTAATGAAGCGAGACATTCCCGTTGTCGCAAAGACTAAAAAGACAAGGAAGATAAAGACAAATCCCATACCCAAAGTGAGTAGGTTAATGCCCTCCATAAAGAGCGATGTTTCTTGCATAGCAACATTTCCAAAGAGAAGAAAAGGCGCGCAAAGCGCGCCAGTGGAGCAAGGGGGTGATTTACATCATCATGCCAAATACCACGCTCGCGATAACGAGGACGATACCGCCACCTAAACGAGAGGATATTTGAGCGTAAGAGAGAAGACTCATGCGGTTTGCCGCAGCAAGCACTTCTAAGTCACCGGAACCACCGCGGTTAGCCATACATAGGCCCGCCGTGATTGAGGATTCGATTGGATAGAAGCCCATCGCCCAGCCACCAAGTGCCGCACCAAAGATAGCGCCGACAACGATTAGCGTTGCGATGATAACGTTCATAAATGAGATAGCTGAGATTACTTCACCGAGGTCTGTGTAAGCGATACCAACACCAACCATCAATACCCAAAGTAGATGTTTAGAGAAGAAAGAAGATAGACGTTTTGCGCCTTCTTTTATTTCGTCAGAGCATAAGCCTAGGGCATTAATAACAGCAACGATAATAACCATATAAGCAAAAGTATGGATCTTAATATCGCCAAAACCAGGTAAAATATCTTTTGATAGTGATGATGAGAATGTATAAATACAAGTTGCTAACATCAAACCAATTGCTATTTCGCGTGGTGTGATTTTTACATCTTTATCATTATTGTTGCTATCAAAATTCGATTTACGTAATAACTCGCCATTACCTGTTAACGCAGGGTGTTTGGTACCAATACCGTTAAGAACAGCTGCAGCAACAATCGCGACGATATTAGCGATAGTAAGAATAGCAATTGCAACAGAGTAATATTCTTCTTTAGAACCACCGGTTACTGAAGCGTAGATTTCAGATAGCGGAATTGCGCCAGCACCGTTACCACCACCCATGATAGGTAGCACGTACATCATCATGATACGGTCTGGGGTAATACCAAACATTAGGCCGCCAAGTAACCCCATGATTGAAGCGCCAGCAACGGCTGCAAGGATCGTTGGGATGTAACCGGCTAGAGAACGGATAAGTAATTTACGTTCAACCGCAAGGATCGAGCCGGTAATCAAAACCGCAATAAATAGGTTTAGAAAGCCCGTTTTTTTCATTACGTCACTCACTGTAGTGACTTCACTTTGGTGGAGCCAGCCCATTTGCACGAACCAAGCTGCGACCAAAAATATCATTACAGGAGCACCGCCAATATATTTGTTAAATATTGGTAAACGTTTACCAATTTCACCAAATATAGCGCCAACAACGAACATAAAACCAAAACCACCAACAATATTTTTTGGAAGGGTGTTAGTAAAATGTGCAATTGCTATAATGGCGGTAAGTAAAGCAAATAATGGCAATGGTACACCAAATATTTTGCTATCAAGCAAGTTTGAACTTAATGAAGAGCTTTTGCTCTCATTAATTTGTAGGGTTTTTTCGTTCATTTTTATTATCCAGCAGGTTAATAACACTTTATTCAATTTATGGGATTACTTCTCTAATATTTGTGAAAACTGTCATTGAATAAAGTGGCGTTTAAAATCTCAATGGTTTTTATGATTTTTAATTTTCAATGTGTTATTTTTCAGTAACTTATAAATAAAAAACATAAAATTCATAAAGTACTTTTATTCTGAAAAATAAAGTGATTACGCTCGATATTTTATAGACTAAAGCGCGTAATACTGCTCCCGTAAAGAGATAGGTGAGGCACGTGATGTTGGAGAGTTACACTTTTTCCCGGATTTCTACTAAGCAGAGCAATCGGATGCTGGCTATAAGACAGTTTTTGTCTCTACATGAGTTAGGGATCGATGAAGATGTGGAACACTTCGTCGTGGCTTACCAAGAGGACATGGAGATCATTGCCTGTGGTGGATTAGCTGGCAATGTTCTAAAGTCGATTGCGATATCGCCAGACTTACAAGGCACTGGGTTTGCGCTCAAGTTAATGTCAGAGCTCACGAGTTTTGCTTATGAACTTGGCCGATTTAATCTATTTTTGTTTACTAAGCCTGCCAATATCGTGATGTTTCGCCAGTGTGGCTTCCACTTAGTTGAAAAGGTGGAACCCAATGTTGCACTGCTGGAAAATAGCCCTAACCGTTTAAAAACTTATTGTCAGGAACTGTCTGCTAAACGTAAGCCAGGCGGTAAAATCGGTGGCATCGTAATGAACGCGAACCCGTTCACTCTTGGTCATCAATATCTGATAGAAAAAGCATGTCTACAGTGTGATTGGGTGCATCTGTTTGCCGTCAAAGAAGAGGGTAATGAATTCTCCTTTGCCGACAGGCTTGCCATGATTCGTGCTGGAACCGAGCATCTTAAAAATCTGACCATTCATACCGGATCTGATTACATTATTTCTCGGGTGACATTCCCAACGTACTTCATCAAAGATCAGCAAGTGATCAACTATGCGCACACCGCATTGGATCTTAAGATTTTCCGCAATGCTATTGCCCCAGCGCTTGGGATCACGCACCGCTTCGTCGGTAGTGAACCTCTGTGCCCTGTTACTCGCCATTACAATCAGGCAATGCGTCAATGGTTAGAAAAAGATCTCGAAGATGAGTGTGGTCCTGCGATTGAAGTGGTTGAAATTGAGCGGTGTCAGGAAGGAGCAGAGCCTATCTCTGCGTCAAGAGTGCGTGACCTGCTGCGAGCAGAGGATATTCCATCCGTGCGCAGTTTAGTGCCACAAACGACGTATTCTTATCTCAATCAGCATTACATTGCCCCGGCACAGCAGCCTCATTCCGTGGCCACTGTGTAATGCATGCTGATTGCTTTTTTACAAACTATTCATCAAGGTCGAACCAATGAAAATTTCTCACCCCGCGTTCGCGGGTACACTGGAATCCAGTGATCTTCAGGTCCGTATCGAACCTAATGTGAGTGGCGGTATTGAACTGTCTCTGGACAGCACCGTTGAACAGCAGTTTGGTAAGGCGATTCGAAATGTTGTATTGGAAACGCTTTCTAATATGGAAGTGGCTGATGCAAAAATCATTATCGAAGACAAAGGTGCACTTGATTGTGTGATTAAAGCACGCGTTCAAGCTGCAGTATTACGTGCTTGTGGTGAGCAAGAGATCGATTGGAGCCAGTTGTCATGATTAAACTTCGTCGCAGTATGCTGTTCGTACCTGGCGCCAACGCAGCTATGCTAAGTAACACCTTTATTTACAAGCCAGATTCATTGATGTTTGACTTGGAAGATTCTGTTGCGCTACGTGAAAAAGACACCGCTCGTATGTTGGTGTTCCATGCGCTACAACATCCAATGTATCAAGACATTGAAACCGTTGTTCGTGTTAACCCTCTTGAATCTGAATTTGGTCTTAAAGACTTGAATGCTGTGGTTCGTGGCGGTGCAGATTGTGTTCGTTTACCTAAAACGGACTCTGCGAACGACATCATTGAAATGGAAAAAGCGATTGAACAAATTGAAATCAGCTGTGGCCGTGAAGTTGGCAGCACCAAACTATTGGCTGCTATCGAAAGTGCACAAGGCATCAACAATTGTGTTGAAATTGCCCACAGTTCTAAACGTTTAATCGGTATCGCTTTAGGCGCGGAGGACTACGTGCGCGATCTTCGAACTCAACGCTCGCCTGAAGGCATTGAGTTACTGTTTGCTCGTTGCTCGATTCTCCAAGCCGCTCGTTCTGCCGGTATCATGGCATTTGATACGGTTTACTCTGATGCTAATAACGAAGAAGGCTTCCTAAAAGAAGCTGAGCTTATTAAGCAGTTGGGCTTTGATGGTAAATCTTTGATTAACCCACGCCAAATCGACATGGTTCACAACGTATTTGCGCCAACGCAAAAAGAAGTGGATTACGCTAATGCAGTTATTGAAGCCGCTGAAGAAGCAGCAGCAAATGGCCTGGGCGTTGTTTCACTGAACGGCAAAATGGTCGACAGCCCAATTATCGAACGCGCACGCTGGACACTTCAACGTGCTGAATCTGGTATCAAACAGTAAAGGTAGTGTCATGAGTGTTAGTACTTTAAATAATCCCCTCACTGCTGATGAGATGGAACGTTATTCATTAACTCCATACACTGAAGCTCTGAAATTGACTCCGCATTTAGCGAACGAGTCAGACAAAAAAAGCCGCAAAATAAAAGCTTCTCTTGTTGAAGCAATTAAAGACCTCGGCTTGAAAGATGGTATGACTATCTCTTTCCACCACGCTTTCCGTGGCGGCGATAAAACCATTAACATGGTGATGGATGTGATCGCTGAGCTAGGCATTAAAAACCTAACTTTGGCATCAAGCTCATTGACTTCTGTTCACGCGCCTTTAGTTAAGCACATCAAAAACGGTGTGGTTTCTAAAATTTATACGTCTGGTATTCGTGGTGAATTGGCTGACGAAATCTCTCGTGGTCTATTAGAAGAGCCTGTGCACATTCACTCTCACGGTGGTCGTGTTCACCTTATTCAATCAGGTGAAATTCACATTGATATGGCGTTTATTGGTGTGCCTTGTTGTGATGAGTTTGGTAACGCAAACGGCTTCAAAGGTAAATCTATCTGTGGCTCACTAGGCTACGCCAAAGTGGACTCAGAATACGCAGATAAAGTGGTGATGTTGACTGAATCTTTAGTTGGCTACCCAGCGTACCCAGCATCGATTCACCAAGACAACGTAGACGCTGTTGTGCAGGTTGAAGAAGTAGGTGACCCAAGCAAAATTGGTGGTGATGCGACTCGTATGACCAAAAACCCTCGTGAACTTCTGATTGCTAAATACTGTGCAGACGTCATCGAAAACTCTGGTTACTTCAACAACGGTTTCTCAATGCAAACTGGTTCAGGTGGTGCATCACTAGCGGTAACTCGTTTCCTAAAAGAAAAAATGATTCGTAAAGATATTCGCGCATCATTTGCTCTTGGTGGTATCACTGCCACTATGGTCGACCTACATGAAGAAGGTTTGATTGAGAATCTGTTAGATGTTCAGTGCTTTGACTCAGTGGCTGCTGAATCGCTTTCTCGCAACCCTCATCACATTGAAATCTCGGCTAACGAATACGCTAACCCATCATCAAAAGGTGCGGTTGTGGATCGTCTAGACGTGGTTATCTTGAGTGCTCTAGAAATCGATACTCAATTTAACGTCAACGTGATTACAGGTTCTGACGGCGTGATTCGCGGTGCATCAGGTGGCCACAGTGATACTGCTGCTGCAGCTAACCTAGCCATTATCGTTGCTCCTCTGGTTCGTGGTCGTATCCCAACAGTTGTTGAAAAAGTGACTAACGTGGTGACGCCTGGTTCAACTATCGACGTATTGGTGACTGACCAAGGTATCGCTGTTAACCCTAATCGTCCTGATGTGAAAGAGCGCTTGGTTGCGGCTGGCCTACCAGTATTTGAGGTTACTGAACTGCAACAACGTGCCGAATTGCTAACAGGTAAACCAGAGCCGTTAGAGTTTGAAGAACGTACTGTTGGTTTTGTTCACTACCGCGATGGTTCTATCATTGATGTGATTAAACAGGTAAAAGCATAATGACCTTTTCAACCGATTCTGAGGTGAGCTTAAACGAACTGCTTGACCGCAAAGAAACTCGGGTGAAACAACAACAAGAGTGGCTTAAACGCCACTCTCTTCCCATTGTTTCATTCACTGTTAACATGCCTGGTCCAGTTAAGATGAATGGCTCTAGCCGTGTAGTTATGAAAGCCGGTTTAGCCGCGATTCGTGCGCTATGTGCGAAACAAGGTTGGGAAATCATCGGCAGTCAAAAGATTGTCGAAAACACCGGTCCCGAAGCAATTGTTGCCATCAAAGCACCTTCTGCTTCTTTGTTGAAAAAGGCCATGATGGAGATCGAAAATCATCATCAACTTGGCCGACTAATGGACTTGGATGTGATTGATGTACGAGGAAAAACCGTTTCTCGTGATGGCGTTAATCAGCCACGTCGCCGCTGTTTTCTATGTGAAGAAGAGGCGAAAGTGTGCGCACGTTCACGTCGTCATGATTTAAAAGAGCTTTTGGCGAAAATCGAGGAAATGACCCATGAGTATGAATGCTACGCTTGAGTTATTAATCGACTTTTCTCAAGAGGTTGCTGTGGCTGCTCCGTCTCCTAGTCAACGTGCATTCAGCCTACCTAAGTTGGTCGCTCATTTGGCCTACCATGCCATGATGCTGGAAGTGCACCTAACACCGAAACCGGGTTTAGTGGATACCGCTAACAACGGTTCTCATGATGATATGACGCTCGATACGTTTGTCGCGAGTGCGGATGCGATCGTGCCTTATCTCGAACGTTTTGTGGCTGCAGGGAGCCATCATTCGCGTCATCCGGTTACCCAATTATTGCATGTGTTGCGCCCCATTGGCGTTGAAGCAGAGCGTGCAATGTTTCGGGCCACGAATGGGGTGAATACTCATAAGGGCATGATTTTCAACTTAGGGTTGATCTGCGGAGCGGTTGGGTGGCTTAAAGGCAAACAACTTAAAGTCGATGCTTTGCACATCAAAGAAGTGATTCGCCAAGCCTGCGAATTTTTGGTGTTTGATGAGTTGAAGGGTAACGCCAAACACGAGCCGAAAACCGCAGGGGAGCGTATGTTCCAACAATACGGTTTAACCGGTGCTCGTGGCGAAGCCGCTTCCGGTCTTGGCACCATCATGAAGCACGCGCTGCCAGCCTATCAAATGTGTTTGCGTAATGGTGTTTCGACCGAACAAGCCATGTGGCATACCTTGTTGGTGTTAATGGCCAACAATGATGATAGCAATTTGGTCTCGCGTGGTGGTATTGAAGGATTGCGCTTGGTGCAAAACCATGCAGCTCATCTGCTTAATTTGGGTGGCTATCAATATGCAGAAATAGAGAATGAGCTTATTGAGTTCGATAAGATGTTGATAGAAAAACACTTAAGTCCAGGCGGTAGTGCTGATTTACTGGCGGCAACTTGGTTGGTTCATGAGCTGGTTGAATTGTTTGATAACGAATAAAAAGCGCCTTCCTCAGGGAATGCGCTTTTTTTATCACTTGTAGAGCGATTGGCTTTCTTTACTACACTCACTGTGCATTGAGTCGTGATTTAACTCATGACCACGCAATGGTCTTGGTCAGTGTTGCTGGCTTACGCTCGATTAATACGTTCCCCTCTCTTACCGACCAAAGCACGTCTGCTTGGTCGCGAATCACCTCAACATCATCGGCTCCATCAAGAATGATGAAACTCGCTGGTTTTCCGACTTCAATACCGTATTTTTCTGTGATGTGCAGCACTTTCGCGCCATTGTCAGTGATGAAATCCAAACCGTGGGAGAAATCATCAAAGCCCATCATATGGCAAGCATGTAGGGCAAAATCAAGCTCGCGCAATAACTTACCATTACCTAGGCTGTACCAAGGATCTTGAATCGAATCTTGAGCTAAAGCGACGGTCATTCCCGCGTCGGTGAGCTCTTTAATGCGCGTGATTCCGCGCCGTTTAGGTAAGTTATCAAAGCGACCTTGCAAATGAATGTTGGAGGTTGGGCACGAGACAAAGTTTATTTTCGACATTTTCAATAGACGAAACAGTTTAGAGCAGTAAGCGTTATTGTAAGAGTGCATCGCTGTGGTATGGCTAGCAGTCACTTTATCGCCCATCCCGGCTTCAAGGGCTGCAGTAGCGAGAACCTCTAAAAAGCGCGACGCTTCATCATCAATTTCGTCGCAATGCACATCCACCAATTTGTCGTGTTGTTTAGCAAACGCCATAACCCAACGCATCGATTCCACCCCATATTCGCGGGTGAATTCAAAGTGAGGTATGCCGCCAATAACATCGGCACCGAGTTCTACCGCTTGTTCCATCAAACCTTTGCCGTTAGGGTAGGAGAGAATGCCCTCTTGAGGAAAAGCAACAATTTGCAAATCCATGAATGGGGCGAGTTCTGCTTTAAGGGCTACAATGGCTTTAAGCGCAGTAAGCTCTGGGTCAGTTACATCCACATGAGTGCGGACAAACTGCACGCCGTTTTCAGCCAGTAACCGAGCGGTTTTGCGTACGCGAGTTTGGACATCTTGCTCGGTTAGCATGGGTTTGCGCTCTGCCCAGCAGGCAATTCCTTCAAACAGAGTGCCGCTTTTATTCCAGCGTGGTTCACCGACGGTCATTACAGCGTCAAGGTGGATGTGTGGCTCAACAAAGGGCGCACAAAGCAGGTGACCTTGGGCGTCAATATCAGCCGAGGTGTCGACCATTCCTTGAGTCTGTGCCTCAATTGCGACGAAACGTCCATTTTCGCAAGTGAGAGTGTAAAGCTGTGTCTGTTGGCGCAAGCGCGCGTTGATGATTTTCATCCCGGCCTCATCTCTGTTCTTAAAAAGTTATACAGTTCAGTGTGTAACCTTATGCAGATAGATGCAATAGCTAGGCAGTAATGATTGAGTTTAGCGTCTCATTAGTCCAACTGCGCCAAGGTGAGCATTACCAGCAGTTGTTCGACGTGCTGCTCAACGTTGCCTGATGAGGGTAACTCAATCCATAAACACCATGTTTTTTTCTCCGACATAAAGGGCTTACAACACCAAAATTGCTCTGGCTGAGCATGGTATTGACGAAGCAGGCTTTGTAACCACAATTCATCGTAGATCAGTGGGTTTAGTTCCAGTGTGACTCCGTCTTGTCCTGCTCTAGATTGCCGTTGCAATACGGCATCATGACTAAGGGGCAGTCTGGTACCCGAGGTATGCTGGCTAGTCGTCAGCCACTGGGTTATTTGTTGCTTAATCATATTGGCTTAAATCGTATACGGTGGTATCTGGGTCTTTTTTCAATTCGTCACGCAGGGCGGGTCCCCACCAGATCACCAACTGCGTTGGTGAGGACATTTCTCTTGCACAATGGTTATCTAAGCACTTGGGTACGTTAGTGCTAGTGGTGGCACAGCCACTAATTAAAGTGATGAAAAGGCACAGTAATGCTTGGCGGTATAACATCTAAAAGCTCCTTAGTGACTGACTGCATTATCAAGCAATGACGTACGGGTGGGCTTATCAGTTTCTGGTTTGATCACTGCAAGCATCACTTCTGCTGATTCGCCGGGCCCCATTAAGGTGCTAGGACGTACCGCAACAGCAAGCGTGTCGCGATGAGTACAAGTGGCTTCATCAAAACGAATCGAGTGGTCGGTTTTATTGGTCACGGTTCCGACTAACAGTGCAAATTTTTCGCCGGTGTACCATTCGCGATTCTTGCGATTGAAAGTGACACCTTCGGTACGTTGGCAATAGTGTTCTAGCGTATAAGGAATCTCTTTTTCAGCGCTAAATCCATCGGGTAAAAACAAGTTGTTCAGTTGAGTCAGTGCCTTAGAAACCAGAGTGCGAGTAATCCCCAACCGTTTGGCGCGGTCTTTATCTAGCGCTTGTTGGACATTGTCATTGTCCTCTTCTGGGATAAATTGATGAGGATTCAATTCATTACCTACTAAGCGTGGCGTGATAATAAAGAGGCGTTCACGTTTTGATTGGTCGTTATTTTTGTAGCTAAACAGTTTGCCCACGCCCGGAATGTCGCCAAGTAAAGGCACTTTGCTCTCTTGCTGGGCGTTTTTTTCCACTTTAAAACCACCGACTACCAAAGAGCGTTGCGTCTGCATAATCGCTTGAGTGCTTATGGTGCCCCGGTTTACGGTAGGCGTTGTGCTGCTATCGTTGTATTCAATTCGGCCATCTTCAATATCTAAAGAAAGTTGAATCAGTGGCGCGGTGGCTGATTCGATCATGCGTGGAATAACTTGCAAGCTTGTGCCGGCCGTGACGGGGGAGACGTTGGCCACTCGTTCACCAATGGAACTGATGTACGCCGTGTCATTAAAGTCGATCACTGCCGGTTGATTTTCGATGGTTAAGATGGATGGATTGGCGATAAGCGATGCTTCACCTTGATTTTCTAGCGCGCGAATATTAGCAAAGAAGTGACCAAAGTCTTGGATCATCACCGTTGCTGCGGTGCCTGTAGAAAGAAACGGTGTCACCCCCGCTGGGTTGATCTGTGCTTCGGTGCTCCCTGCGCCGACCTGCCAGTTAATACCTAATTGATCGAGTTTGTTTTTGTCTATGTCAAGGATAACCGCATCGATTTCAATCACGTTACGCGGACGATCCAGCTTGTTGATCAAATCCTGATACATCTGACGTTTATCAATATCATCACGAATCAGTACGGCGTTATTACGTGTATCCGCACTGATCTTGGAGCCTGAGCTGCGTTTGCTAGTTAGTTGGGAGTTGACTTGGCTTTGGCTCATGCTATTACCCAGCATTTTGCTCTGCATGCGCTGTTCAGCCAAGGTTTGCAAATTACCGAGTGATTGCAAGCTACTGTCTAACGTTAGTCCATTTGTGTTCATTGCCATTGGTGCATTTTTGTGTCCTTCGAGTAGATCGCGCAGCATACTGGCAATGCCTGGAATTTGGATGTTTTTGTCACGAAACTTGATGTCACGATCGCCTACTAATGCGTATTTTAGCGGGAAGACCATGACTTGCATTTTGTCTTCTTTGCTCTTTTTCTTTTTACTGAATTTTTGAATCAGTTCTACGTAGCGAGTTGGACCAGAGACCATCACGATGCCTTCATCGGGTAACTCCCCCCAACCAAAGCGTTTGTCGAGTAAACCGACTTGAGTTAGAGCATTTTTGAGGTCGGATATCGCATCTTGAGACACTTCTATGGTGGTCGAGGTTTGATCGTCAAGCGGGCTAACGTAAAGGGTGCCATTGTAAACGAACCATAAAAACTGATGCTCCAAAGCTAGCCGATTCAAATAATCCGTTGCTGAAGCGGCACGTAATTTTCCATTAACCACACCACTGACTTTACCCAGATTTAGCTTCACGCCGAATGTTTTGGCAAATTCGTTTAAAGCGTCAATCAAGGGTGTTTTTTGGGCATCAAACGCGTATGCCGTGCTTTGCCATTTGGTTGGTACGGCACCATGGACGGCGGTGCTGGTTAACATGACAAATAGCGTCAGAACCAGAGGAAACCAATGAATCGTCTTTTTCATAATGTGCTCATGCTGGATTACAGAAAGTTCTTTTTATTCGGTTGGATTGTTAAAACCACTCGTACTGTCAAAACGGTCGCAGTTGCTGTGACAAACTCAACGGAACAAAAGGAACCTGATTGGGTCGTTGCTTAGGTGTCTCATCCAAATCAGGAAATTGTGTTTTTAAACACGCTTGCCAACAGGTGACTTGATTTACGATCTGCTCAATTCTGGCCATAAGAGGTTCAACAGAAGGTGATTTCTTATCCATAGCGATAAAATCCACTAAATGATACTGACCATGACAATCAAGACTTGGTAGGGCAGTGAAACGATCAGATCCCATTCCCGTTAACATGACCAACATTCCTGGATGAGGACATTGAGAAAGCGTTAGCGGAAATGGAATGCGCATTGTTACCCCGCGATCCATCTGAGTTAGATCAATCGGACGCTTGTCCACTTCGATGGCAATATTGGGCGTCCCTTGCGTTAACCAATGGTCTAAGGTGGCGGTTAGCTCTGTGATCGATAACATCATTAGCGTATTTCGTTAATGATGGCTTTTGCCAAGTTGTGTTTGACTTGCAGCTCTTGGTTGACTGCCCAACTCGCGGTGGCGTTTTGGCGCATCGCCGAGTTAAACGCATAGATATCATCTAATGATGCGTTGTCTAAGTTGGTCACCAATTTGTCCATGTTGTTTTGGGTGCGTTCAAATTGCATGTCTAGACGATGGCGTACAGATTCAACGGATGGCATCAGTCTCTCCTTGATAAAACAGTGTGGGTGTTGCGCGCAAAACATGTTGCCGCAGCTCGGTTTTACTCGATACAAAGCTTGGGTGGAATGTGAGCTAAATTAGTTCCCAGTGGAGTTGACGGTTAACCAAGCTGCTGTGCATGCGACAGGGCATCACCTGCCGCATGCACAAATGCTGCTAGTGAGTGACAGGCGCTGAGAACCAAGGTGTTACAAATGGGCGTACTTGCTTTACTTGTTCGATAAAGCCAATCAGTGAGTCGTTGAAGAGTTGTTGATCGGTTTTATCAATCGGCAATAGATGGCAGAGGCACAATTGCTGTTGTTCATCAATGGCGAGCCAGCACCCCTGCATGGCGCTGATTTCAAAGTTCAATAGCAGGATTTTTCGCATGACCTCTGCACTGAGATCGCTAGGTAATGTCATGATCACACAGTGGAAGATAATGTTGTCGCTAAAATCAGGGACTTCAACCACCGCATTTTGTTGGGAAAGGTGATCATAAATGGCACACACGCCGTTACGTAGGCTCAATTGTGTATTCATTGAATGTGCGAAATTGCGTAGGTATTGATCAGTTTTAGTTTGTGTGGGGGTCATGTCCATGGCCTCGTTGTTAGTAAAATAAAAATAGAACACGTGTTCTGGTGCTGAGTGGCGTTGCTAAGGGTTCAGTTCCTTTTGGGAATGGAGGACCTCGACTAAGAAGTAACGTGAGACGCAAAACTAGATTTATTACTCTAATTTTTGAGAGTGGAGTAAGTAGGAGTGAATCAAGAAGAGAATAGGTGAGTAAGAATAAGTGTTTAGGGAACGGTGTACGGCAGTTTGGCGGTGGAGAAGGGGGGGTGATAATAACGGGCCATTGGTCTAACATGGTATCAAAGTGGTTATCACGCCTGAATCTTAAAGGGATTAGATGGCGGTTACATAGCATTAGGCAGAGGGCTCCAGGTAACTTTTTAATGTTTGGCGTGCGCGTGACAATCGAGAACGAATGGTGCCAATAGGAATACCAATATAGTCTGCAGTGTCTTGGTAACTTAGGTCTTCATCTATGATCAGCTTTAAAATGGATTGGGTTTCGCTGGGTAGGTTTTCAATCGCTTCCATGGTGCGATTTAGGAGACGTTCGTGCTCTACTAACATTGCCGGATTTTCATCCACGTCGCTCTGTAACTCTTGGCTCATGGCTTCGGTCATTTCGTCGACTAAAACCGTCTGTCCGTAGTATTGTTTGAAATAATTACGAGTTAAGTTTACTGCGATACCAAATAACCAAGTTTCCGGTTTGGATGCGCCACTGAATTTGTCTTTACAACGCATGGCTTCTAAGTAGGTTAGTTGCAAGATTTCTTCTGCATCTTCTTCATGCCACACTTTCTTCTGAATAAAACGACGTAGACGTTCATTTTGACTTTTGTATAACTCTTCTATGTTTATTACTGGTTTTTTGAATTCTTGGAAAGAAATTGAACTATTCATGCTTTTACCTATTTAATTATTAATAACGCCAGTGAATCTAGCGATGTTTAATAAGTAAAAGAATTCGCTACTTTGTTCCAAGACAGTGTAAATAAATGTAATTTACTTTTTAATAATATTAACCGATTGGTTTAAATTAAATTATTTGTTTATATTCAATACGTTGAATTATTTTAGTAAGGGATTGTCTCTAGCTTTATAAGGTTTTTTAAATTGGATTATTTTTTTGTAAGGATATTCCTACAGGTATAAAAATACATAATTAAGCTTTTGCTTAATTATGTAAGTTAGAGTAATAACTCCATTTTCTCTTGTTTTTTGGAACTAGTGTCAATGATTCTTCTTTAATCTTTTATATTGTTGTCATATTTTTAATTAAGACTCTATGTCGGATATTTGGCTATAAACATCGGAAACGTTCTCTGTATCAAATTTATGTAATACCTGGTATATCTTTGCAACATATCGTAAGGTTTCTCGAGGAATATAACTGCCAATATCATTTTTATATAATGTTCTCGCTAGCCAAATAAAACGAATCACAGGAATGTTTTTTTGTTTTGCCTGCTCAATCAAATCCAAAGCATCTTCATCTTGTCCTTTCGTCATAATTAAAGGTAATGGTGTGCTTTCTGATTGATAAAATAATGCGACTGCAAAGTGGGTAGGGTTTACCACCAACATATCGGCTTCATTTAATACCGGCTTATTTTTGCGTGGTTGTGGTTCTTCGTTCGCAAGTCGCCTTGCTTCTGAGCGGCGATGTCCCTTGGTATGGGGATCGCCTTCCGAGTTTTTAAATTCGTTTTTGATGTCGTCTTTACTCATGCGCAAGCCTTTAAAATAAAAGTACTTTTGCATTCCAAAATCGAGAGCGGCGAGTACTAACAAGACTAACAAACAGCTGCGGGCCACATGACTAAACAGCGTTGCAATGGCAAGCCAACTTTCGGTAAGTGACAGGTAAGGCAGCTTGATCAGGGTCGGCAAGGCTTGATACAGCAGCCAATAAATTAATAAGCCAAGAATAATGGCTTTTAATAGGCTATTGAGTAGTTCAAACCATTTTTTGCCGGAAAACATGTTTTTTAGTTGTGTCGCTGGGTTGAGTTTATTGAAGTCAACTTTTAGAGCTTCTGGTGCAAATAAAAATCCAAACTGCAACCAAGCGCCGGCTAAGCGCATTATAACGGCGACGCCCAACACAATTCCCATCATGGCGATAGCAATACTAAAGCAGTCAACAATAACCGCGTTAAGAGCATAGCCAAAAGGTTGGTTCATCAGAGATAAGGGAGAAGCGACGAGAGTTTCTAGCTGCTTCATACCATCTTCTACCATGGCAAGAATAATCTCGATAAGAGCGGTGACGATAAGCAGTTTGGGTACGTCCTGACTCTGGCCCACTTGCCCTTTTTTGCGTGAATCACGAATTTTCTTCGGGGTGGGTTTTTCGGTTTTTTCACTCATAGAACCACTCTATTACTTGGGGATTTGGAGTAACAATGAGAGCGTCTGTGACAAGTTCGGCCAGTCGAGGTTCCGCTGGCTGATAAAGTCAAACAGGTTCGGCATATAGAAGATCACAAAGAGCAATCCCACCAAGCACTTAATCGGCATGGCTAAAATAAATACCTGCAATTGTGGGCTGTATAAACTTAGTATGGCCATGCCAAATTCGATGAATAACAGTAGGCCGACTAAGGGCGCTGCGTAGAGCACCAAGTCGGAGAACGCCTTAGTGAGTAATTCTAAATAGACGGAAAAGCCGTCTGGGGTTGGTAAAGGGGTCCATTGCGTTGGTGGCCACAACAAGTAGCTATCCCAGATCACTTGCATTAGGCCGAGAAACGAGCCTGAAGTGATCATCATCACCATGAGCGATTGTTTGAACAAAAAGCCAAGAGGGGTGAAATCAACCCCAAGACTTGGGTTTAACTGCCCGCCCATTAAGGCGCCACGTTGGTTATCAAAGAGTGCCCCCACGGATTCGAACAACCAAAATGGAATGGAAAGTAGTGTGCCAAGCAGTATCCCTAGGCATCCCTCTTTGAAATAGAGAGCAAACCAAGTGATCCAAGCATGATCTTTAGGAAGCGCTGCGTGTATGCCTGGGGCGACCATCAGCGACAGTACCACCACAACACAGTAGCGCAGCACGCCTTTCAGTTCATGAAACGAGAACAGAGGAATGAAGATCAAACAAGGCAACAGACGAGCCATGGCTAAGGTCATGGCAAGTATCCAATCACTCAGTTGTGGGATCATTGTAAATACCATGGTTAATGACCTACGAACGCCATGGCTTGAAAAGCGGCGCTGGTAAAGGACAAAATCTCTACGCCAATCCAGCGACCAGTTAATGCTAGGGTAACGGCCACACAGACCAGCTTTATAGCGAAAGGCAGCGTTTGGTCTTGGACTTGGAATAGTGCTTGAAGCAATGAGGTTAGAACGCCAACCAAAAGGGCAACCAGTAATGGTGGGGCGGAAAGCATGACCACCAAAGTCATACCTTGTTTAAAAAGAGTTAGAGTATCCATAAAACGCGCCTATCCGTTAAACCAACAGTGACAGTAAACTCAACAGCAGCAGTTCACTGACAATGGATTGCTTCCGCTGGTGGATGCCAGCCGATACGTTAAATCAATCAAAAGTTTGGTCAGTGCAGATAGGAGTAGAACAGACCATCCAATAAACGACTCCATCCGTCGACCAAAACGAACAATAAAATTTTCAGTGGTAATGAGATGGTCATGGGCGACACCATTTGCATCCCTAAGGCGAGTAACACGTTAGAGACAATCAAGTCGATGACGATAAAGGGGATATAAATCAAAAAGCCAATTTGCAGACCTGCTTGTAACTCAGACAGCATAAAGGCCGGAATCACCACCATTAAGTCGTCTTTTTGCACATTTTCCGCCATCTCTTTTGGCCACATTCGAGCGGTGTTATCCATGATGTGGGCTATCACATCAGGGTTAGCATTTTTGACCATAAATTGTTGCAAAGGACCAATAATGTGATTGACGCTTGATTGCATGGTCGTCAGCGAGCTGAAATCAGGCGGCGTCTCTTTGACTCTTTCGCTTATGTCGTGAAAAACCGGAGCCATGACGAAAAAGGTGGCCGCCAGAGCGATGCCATAAATCGCCATATTAGGAGGCACTTGTTGAACCCCCATGGCGTTGCGAGTGATGAGCAATACCATGGCAATTTTGAGAAAGGCACTGCAGACAATGAGCAGCATAGGTAACAGTGATAGGCCGCCTAAAAACAGGGCAAAGAGTAGCGGATCAACTTGGCCTAATCCCATGAATCAGACTCCGTTTCTACAGTGCGACTATCGAATTCCTCATTTAACTCAGGTGATGATGTTAAACGGCGAGTGGGTAGGTAAATATCGGTCAACTGTAACCCTAGCTCACCTTCAATGCTGACGAGTTCACCACTGGCAATACGGCGCTGACCTTGGCGCAACTCCGCATGACCCGGAGCCACTCCCTTGGCCGTGAGTAGAGAACCAACCGTTAGCTGGCTAAGTTCTTCAAGGCTTAACGTTACATCACCGGCATGAATTGTTAGGGTAATAGGAAGCGTGTCGCTTGCGGAAAGAGAATGACTCTCTTCAAGCGGTAAGTTTGATTCATAAGACCAATCTTCGGAATGATTCATGCTGCTCTCTGTCTGCAAAATGGATGTCCTTTGAGTGACCAGATAGTGGCATACGGTTCCATCAAAATTTGCTTGCAGGGTAAAAAGGGTGCTGCCGAGTTGCAAAGCTCCCATTCCCTCACAGGAAAAACGAGGTTGAGTACAATGCAAAACATCGCCAATGCTGAGTTGCTTGAGGGCTTTTTGGTCAAATGCCAAAGAACCGACAATGAGCGGGGTGGTGAGTATAAGAGACCCCGTATCCAGAGTTGCAATCGACTGCCAAGTGTGACGGCGTAGCCACTCGCTGAGTGTGTCATCGGTAAGGCCAATTGTTAGACTCGCGCGGCTATCCCCTTGCTGCCAATGTAGTCGATACCAATGACGTTCCAACGTGTGGTTATCTTCAATCATCATGCGGGTTAAAGGATAAAAAAGAGGGAGTAACTCGTGGTGGATCTGTTGTTGATACCACTGCACTTCCCAGCATGATTGGTCAAGATTTAGAGTGCTCGGACAAGGGGCGCTTGAGAGTTGATTGAGCCAATGTTCAGCTTGCTCAGCTTCTAGACTGAGGGAACCTAAATCGGTGTGATATTCGGCCACTTTTATCGACGAATCTAGGTCGTTTAAAGGATAAAGGGCCATGCGTAAATGACCACGCTGCGTGTTAAATATGGTCTGTTTACCATAACCAATTAGGTTACTGTGACGTTGTTGGGCATGTGTGCGCTGTGGCAGCTGGCTGATAAAATTAGGCATCATGTTCACCTTCTAGCGAGTGGATGGAGAGTACGACCGGTGCTTGAAGTGCTCGGCTAAAGTGATCACTCAGTTGACCATGTTCCTTGCGTACCGCTTGAGCACTTTGGTGACGGCGAAACGACAACTGGATTTGCCAGGTAGAGGCTTGGTACTGTGCTTGCAATTGCACTTCTCCTAAATTGGGCAGTAAAAGCTGACAATGGAAATCTTGCGGTTGAGTAGGTAAGCAGTCGGTTACGCGCAGGGTGATATTTTCTAGCCAGCGAGTGGGGTTTGCGCCTAGATCTGTGGTTGCTGTTTCTTGAGACTGATTCGTGATTAAGGAGGTAAACAGCCCGATATCTTGTAATTGGGGCAAAGGTGAAGAGTTTGGATTCGTACCAAGGGATGAGTGCCACGTTGAGGTGTCTTCCTCTTGGCCTTTAGGTGGTGGTAATGATTCTTTAATTGGCGCGAGTGTACTCATTGTGACTCCTTTACCCATTGCTGCATTTGTTGCCATTTTTCATGGCGTTGCTGCTCTTGAATCATAAGATGCTTGGCTTGTTCGACCCGCTCTGCTTGTTGTTCAAGGGCATTTTTTAGTTGATTGATGGTTTGTTTTATTTGCTCAATTTGCGCGAGCAACTCCCGTTCTTGACCTATCCAACAGTGCAAGGTGGATTGGTCGATAGGTCGGCCCTGATGGTGATCGCTTAGGGCTTTTTTCTGTGCAATTTGCTCAAGTTGACGGGTTTCAAGGTGACAAACTTGCTCTTGGTGACGTCGTTCAAGTTCACGTTGTTTTTGTTGTTCTTTACGCAACGTTCGTTGGCTTTTCCTTAAACGATGATCTCGTATCGGCCCTAAGCAATTGAGGGTCTGCTCTAGGGCAAGTTCGTCCTCATCGCGAGGTACTTCAGGCTCAGGAATGAAGTGGCGGCGCATCGTCAATCAACTCAGCTAGTGCGTCGATAATGGTGTCGTATTCCATGGGATCGCTCATGCCTTGCTGTAAAAACGCGAGGATCTCTGGATAGACTTCGATGGCGTAATCGGTGAACGGATTTAACCCCGTTTCGTATTCGCCTAACTGCAGCAACATGGCCACCTCTTTGTAGGATGCCAGTAGGTTACGCAGTACCCCAGCCTTGACGCGATGGTCGTATTCGGTCACGTTGGTCATGATGCGACTTAAACTGCCCAAGACATCGATCGCAGGGTAGTGGTTTTTTTCGGCCAGCTTGCGTGAGAGAACAATGTGTCCATCAAGTAAGGATCGGACTTCATCGGCGACCGGGTCACCGGCAATGACATCGCCTTCAATGAGCACGGTATACAAAGCCGTGATGGAGCCCGCACCTTCCATGTTTCCCGCTCGTTCAACCAGTCTTGGTAACATGGTGTAAACCGACGGAGGAAAGCCACCACGACCGGGAGGCTCGCCGGCGGCCAAACCTATTTCACGTTGCGCTCGAGCGAAGCGGGTTAGTGAATCAATCAGCAGCAATACTCGTTTCCCTTGAGCGCGAAATCCTTCTGCAATGGCTGTTGCGGTTGAGGCCGCGCGGGCGCGCTCCATACTGGTTTTATCTGAGGTGCTGCAGACGAGAATGCAGCGTTGGCGCAGTTGTTCGTCCAGTTCGTGATCGAGAAATTCGCGTAGCTCTCGACCACGTTCACCGATCAAACCAAAAACGATGACATCACAGGGCATATTGCGGGCAAGTTCAGCAAGCAAGGTGGTTTTACCACAGCCCGCACCCGCAAATACGCCAACGCGCTGTCCTTCGCCCAAGGTCATTAAACCATCGATAGCGCGCAAGCCAGTGGGAATGGGCACGCTAATACGAGGTTTCTTAGTTGGCGCTAATGCATCTTGAATGACAGGCGTTGTGGTGCTTGATGGTTTAAGAGAAAAGGCGGCTTGTTGGCCTTGTAGCAAGCGTCCAAAACCATCCAGCACCGACCCCAATAGGGCATCGTTACACACAATTTGATGTTGTACATAGTGCGGAACAATAGGCGCCCCAGCTTCAATACCCTCTAAGTTGCCAAGCGCTGAGAGCAGAACTTTATCGGCGCTAAAGCCCACCACTTCCGCCAGCACATCACTGCCTGCAGTGCCTGAGACACTGCATAAATCACCAATACGAGCGAAGGGCAGTGACCCTTCAAGCAAAATTCCGTTGATGTCACTCACTTTGCCTTGAATGGTGACGCAAGAGGCTTGCTGCCAATCATGGGACACTTGCTGTTGCCATTGCTGTAGGCGCTGGTGGGGGCTTGCTTGCTGCTGTGAACTGTTCACCAAGAGACCTCAAAGTTGTCTTTTCCTTTGAACACGACTTTGTTGGCATCGATAGAGACTAAGCGTAGCCCTTCGATTTCATCTCCCACAAAGAGACGTTTGCCATTGCTGGTGACGACACTCGCCATTGGGCCAGAAACAATCTGTACTATCTCAAAGGGCAGAGCGCTTTTTTGGGCAGATATCCGTTTAGCGATGGTTACCGGGGTTTGGTATTGCTCATGAAAACGCGCCATCATTCGCTCAAGTTTTTGACTTTGGTCGGTGGTGAGTGAGCCGGTCATTGCCACCTGAGAGCCTTGATGAGACAGCGCTATAAAACGATTGAGTTCTCGTTCTGAGAGCATGTTGAGCAATGTTTGTTCCACAGCGGCACTATCAGATAGTTTTTCTCTATCATCTTGAATGGTTGGCAATGTGGGTGCGCTAGTGCTTTGCGGCGTTGGATACAATGCTGCCCAAGTGCTGGTTGCGGCAATGGTGACCGCACTAATAAAACCTAGCAAAAAGGGCAATACTGTCTTTTTACGGGCTGGCGCTGGCTCAACTGCTATCGACTCTGGCGTGACGCCGGATGTCACTTGAGTTGCTGGTAGTTCATATTGCCACGGGGTTTCTGCAGGACACATGGTGAGCCAAACACTGCCAAGAGCGAAACTAACCTCTCCTTCGGCAATCTCTAAGTGTTCGATAACATGTCCTTCGTTGTCGGTCATCTCACCTTGTCGCTTGGTTAATACCCAGCCCGATTGTTGAGAGGTAATAGAGCAGTGTTGTGGGGCGATATCACTATCTAAAAGAACCAAGTCGGCTTCTTGGTCTGCGCCTATCAGCCACTCCTCGCCGATGAGTGGCAGAGCTGCGCCCCGGTTTAAACCGGTTAGTACACGTAATTCATACATGGTTGTCGCTCTCAGGTTGAAGAAAAGGCCACTATGCCCCCATGGCTTTGTGGCTATCTTCTATGTGGCGACTGGGCGTATTCAGTTCCCGCAGTGATGAAGGATGAACTCAGATTGTTGTACTTTGGCTATTTGCAGCGCTTCGTTTGCTCCAAGCACCAACGAAGCGGCTGAATGATGGGCGTACCCACAACATCCGCCAATTTGCACATCCACCTTGAGTTGAATATCGTCAATGACAAGAGGAGCGTGATTGAAGTGATGCAAAATGTACTGCGCTCGAATCTGAGCTTCTTCTGCTTCGCAATCTTGGAGCAAAATCAGAAACTCATCACCATTCCAACGGCACAGCAGGTGCTGAGAATCAACCTGTTGCGTCAACCATTGGGCTATTGCTTGCAATATTTTGTCGGCAAATGCTGGGCTATATCTTTGATTGAACTGATTAAACTGCTGCACATTAACGACCAGTATCCCGATAGGGAGCGAAGCAGCGGTATTGGGAGGAAAGTACGCTTTTGACAGCAGACTAAACCCATAACGACTTGGCACCATGGTGAGAGGATCTATCATCGCTTGGGCGACACTTTGTTTTCGCCATAATCGGCTTAAACGGCGTCCACTACGGCGAATAAATAGAGTCAATATAAAGCCACACGTGAGTAGCACGTATATGGGCGCACCAAAACGTTCACGCCAGCTAGGCTGTGGAACATCAGCAACTAATAACAGGTCGTTACTCAAAGCTTGTGCCAGTAGATAGCGAGGCGTGTTGTTATTGGTGTAGTAGGCAGAGGTGGCCCCCATCTGTAATTCGATAATGGCATTCCTTGAAAGATCAACGGCAGAGTATTCTTCTTTCCTTACCGAAGACGAAGGGGCTAGACGCTGTTCATCATCAACGTAAAGATATACCCGAGTGTCTAGATCGTTAGCTAAGTGATCGAGCAGTTCTTGGATACTTGGACGCTGCAGATCGATATAACGCCATGTTTCAGGTTCAGTATGTGATTCTAATAAGGCGTCTTGCACCAATTTAAGCGACAGCTTGGCGTGGCGTAATGCTTCTTCACGTTGCTCTTTAGCATGGGTGTAGGTAAAGAACAGCGTTAATCCTATGATGCACACTAAGATCAAGGCGACTTGTTGTAATGATATCCAGTTAGCAATTTGCGTACTGGTGGCGAGTTGTGGCTTGTGTGATGAATCAGCTTTCAAGAGATATCCGTCCCAATACGTTGATTTGAGCAGTGCTTTGCAGTTCAGTAAACGACAGCACTGGTACGTGATTAAATTCATCTTGTAATAAGTTGCGCAGAATACGGCGTAAGTCTTGAGCCACTAACAATACGGGTTTGGGCGCAGCCAATACCGGAAAGGCTTGGCGCAGCTGTTCAACCAATATTTGGCTTGCTGATTGTGGTAAAGCAAAGAATGATTCTGTTTGGGTTTGACGTAAGGAGTCGCGCAATAATTCTTCTGCTTCTGGCGTCAATAACCAAACATGCATACCCGTTTCGCTGGTGTATTGGTGGCAAATTTGCGCTTTGAGGCTGATACGAACGTAGTCGGTTAATGCGCCGATGTCTCGTTCGTATTGGCCATGTTCAATTAACGCTTCGGCGATGGGGCGAATCGCACGCAGCGGAACACATTCTGCAGCCAAGCGTTGTAACACCGCTGCAAAGCGTGATGTGGGTAAAACGCGTTGCAGCTCTTGCGCCAGTTCCGATTGTTCATTCTCAACCCAGCTCAAAATAGCTTTGGCTTCTTGTAGGCCAATAAATTGCGGTCCAGTAGCAAAAAAGAGGCGCTCAAGGCGCTCAATCACCAACATTAATGGTGTCACTTTGGCGAGATCTTCTCGTTGCATGATTAGGTGATTATCGTCGAACCACACCCATTCCTCTTCTTGGCGATCGTTGCGTCCGGCATCCCCTTGGGCAAACTCTTCTTCGCTCAATTGATTTATTGGAATGGCAATACGGTTTTCTAAATAGGTTGCTCGTAGGGTTGGAACTTCATAAACACAAAACTGAAATTCGTCAGGTTCCAAATCTGAGCTGTAATCAATGTCAAATGAAGGCAGGGTAATGCCGAATTTATCCACAATGCGGTTACGGCATCGGCGAGCTTGGCGAATCAACTCAACCGTTATTGGATCATTGGGTTGGCTACGACAAGGATGAAAGAGCAAAGTGTAAGGTCGCGCCGGATTAAAGCGGCGCACATCCTCTTCACCATTAAATTCTGCCGGCGTGCCTTCAGGAACGTGATGCATTGATTCATAACGGGCGATCTGTTTGGCTTTAAACAGCTGGAAAAAGCCACTCAACAGTGACAGGCCCGCTAACACCAAAAAGATCACCGTAGGCATCCCTGGCAAAAGGGCAAAACCGATCATACCGCATGCAGCTATGATCCACGCTTTAGGTTGGCTGGTGATCTGCTCGGCCATTTCACGGCCAATATTGGCGTCGACCGCTTGGCTATCAGGGGCAACACGGGTGATGATCATACCAGCGGTCAAGGAGATGAGTAGGGCCGGGATTTGTGCAATCAAACCATCACCGATGGTCAGTACAGAGTACAGGTGCATCGAGTCACTGGCGCTCATATCGTGCTGTAATGTGCCGACGGCAAACCCACCGATAAGGTTAATAGACACAACCACTAAACTAGCGATGGCGTCTCCTTTCACGAATTTCATCGCACCGTCCATAGCACCAAACAATTGGCTCTCTTTGGCAAGCAATTCGCGGCGATGTCTGGCTTCATGAGCTTCAAGCAAGCCAGCGCGTAAGTCACTGTCGATGGACATCTGTTTGCCCGGCATAGCATCAAGAGTAAAGCGAGCGGCTACTTCTGCTACGCGCTCAGAACCTTTGGTGATCACCAAAAAGTTTACTACGGTCAAAATCAAAAAGATCACCAAGCCGACCGCTAAGTTACCGCCCACCACGAAGTTACCGAAGGCTTCAACAATATCCCCAGCATCTTGTTCAAGTAAAATAAGCCGAGTGGTGGAGATAGATAACGCCAAGCGAAACATGGTGGTCAGCAGCAGTACGGCTGGAAACGAGGAGAAAGCCAAAGGACCCGGCAGATACATCGCCAGTGCAATCAACAGGGACGAAAGGCTGATGTTCAGAGCGATCAAAACATCTACCAACCCCGTTGGTAGGGGGATGATCATCATAAACACAATGGCAATAACGAAGGTGGCTCCAACAATTTCGGAGCGTTTCATCGCACTGATAGCGAAGCGATTGAGTAGAATAAAAAGTTGGTTCATTGTGGGTTAGAACTCCCTGCTGACTGGGCGTTTTGTTGTCGTTCGTAATGTGCGTATTCGGTCATCAAACGCAAAATGAGATTAAGGGTGCTCTGACGGGATTTGCTGTCTTTCCATAGTGGTAGTGGCATTTTTTGAATCAGGGGATAAAGGGTGTTAAGCAGCACTACATGTGCTAAAGGATTCTCTCCGACCGTTTCATTACTTAACGTTTTTACCTCTCTTGGGTAGAGGCTGGTTTGGGTAAAATCGATCAGTCGGCGAGTAAGGCGAGCGGCGCTCATCTCTTTGAGCATGCCTTTAGCCGATAATTTAAGTAGCATGGCTTGTACGCCATTGAGAATATTAGTGAGTTGCTGACTTGCGGTGAGATCGCGCAGTAATACTCGCAAATGCCCGCGAGGTAGTGATGGAAATTGCGCAGCCAAATCGTCGGTCATTGCCCGCATTAAAGTATGAATGCCTTGAGCAAAATGGTGTTCATCAAAACGGGTTAACAAGGCATCAAAAAGCGTTGCGAGTGACGCTTGGCCAACAACATGTTGATAGTAAAGCTGGCGCAGCGATTGGCGATTGTCGGGGTCTTGGCTAAACATAGCCAATGCACCAGCGGTGTTAAGGCCAGCCATCACCTGAGCACCATGTTGTTCATGCAGTTCTTGGCTCAATTGTTCTAAGCGCGCAATTTGCTCGGCTGGACGAGAGCCTTTGGCTTGCAATAAGGCTTTTTGTAGCAGCACCTCCGCTTTAGCTGGATCGCCGCCAACACTTTTGAGCAAATCATCAAGCTGCATCTGTTGCTGGCTTAGGGCAAGAAGTCTACGTACTTCCTGATTTAATGTGTTGGTGTCTTGGCTGGTCAGCATTTGGTAGAGCTCTGCCAGTTTTTCTACGCGCTGTTCTGAGCGAGTTTTAATACTCCGTTCAGCTAGACTCTTGGTACTTTTTTCCACATTTTCGCTAAATCTCATCGAGATCTCTTCCATGGAGTCGGCCATGTCTTGTGCTGGATTGACCATGACAGGAGCAACCGTTTTGGTCGCTGCAGCGAGTGGCGTTATCGGCTCTAAGGGTTGTGGTGGCGTATTCGGTATGGCTTGAATATTCATTGGGCTTAGGCTCCGGATACTGAGTGCGTTGTGCGATACGTTTCATTGGGCTGGTGTCAGCAACCACGGCTTGCCAACGGTTTTTAGATGGGTGGCGTCGGAGGGTAAAAAAGTTCCAGAGAAGGGTGAGATTAGCCCTGCCACATGGTGGGCAGGGACAAGGTATCTAGTGAGGAATTAGTGAGGAGTGTGGGATTGAATTAATTGAGCAATATGAGAAACAACACGAGCTGCGGTGAGTGCGGCATCTTGCTCAAGTTCAGACTCTTGCTCTGCATCGGCAAGGAAACGATCTTCTAAACGTTCAATATAGGTTGAAAAATCAAAAGGTTCATTTTGCTCTGCAGGGGTGGAATGTCGCCCCAACGTGATAGTGAGTCGTTCCATGACAAGTTCTATGGCTTGTTCAAATGCTTGGCGTTGCTTTGGATTAAGATAGCCGTCACCTTTTTCAATCAGCTCTAGCCATGTTTGTGGGGTGGTTGAGTTTTGTTGCGTCATAGTTGGTCCTGTTACACGTAAAAACAAGCTCTGGACTCCAGAGCCTGTTCACTCAATGAGTTCAGCCGATCGAAAGTGAGACGGAAGGAGCACCACTTTGGCCACCCATTCCACCCATCGCGTCACCTAGCCCTAATCCTGATTGCCCAAATGATCCGCTGTTGTTGTCCATCATTTTTGCCACCAGTTTGAGTACATCTTTGAACATATCACCGATTTGACCACCGCCATCTTGAGTTGGTGAGATGGTATTGTTGAGGGCACTTTCACTCGAACCTTGCATCAAACTATTACCCAAATCGACGAGGCTTTTTCCCAAATCTCGCATCGAAAAACCGCCATCGGTGGAACCTGAACCACCTAAGCTGTTTGCGCCGCCAAGACCACTAGCACCGCCAGAACCCCCTGTGCCACCAGTGCCACCTATTGCGCCGGCGCCACTGTCTGAGCTACTTGAGTCTGAACCGTTCATCATGAGTTTCATCATCATCATGAGCAGTTTCATCATCTCTTCCATGCTCATTTGACCTTGAGCACCAGAGCTATTACCGTCGCCGCCTTGGCCGGTAGATGCTCCACTATTACCTTGGGTTCCTTGGGTCATTTGCTCAAGCAGTTGTTTAAGCATGTCACCTAAATCGGAACCTTGGCCACCTTGGCTTGCGCCTGTCCCCTGATCTTGGCCTGAGGCGCCACTTTCGCCACCTTGCACCATTTTCAGTAGGGCTTTCACCATCATGCCGATCAACTGCTCAAGTGGATTGCTTTGACCACTTTGTGAGCCAAGTAATCCTGAATCTTGTCCACTCAGTCCAAGGGAGTTGGAGCCAGAGAGTGAATTTGATGAACCCATATCGCCTAGACCGCCTAGGCCACTCATTCCGCCGGCCGAACCGGTTTGAATTGTTAACGACATCATCCGTTATGTTCCTATCTCTAAGATTTGACTGTGCCATCAAGTCCTTCGGGCTTGTGGCATTGGGTGGTTGGCGATGCCCTACACAAGAGTGCGAGGGTGTCGTTCTCCATTGCTTATGTGGTCGAATCTCATGGCTAGTTCCATATACCCAAATGACCTCAAGATGCGGTTACTTGGGTATATCTATGAATTACTGAATAAGGTTGTGGGCGAGGGCATAACGAACAATTTCACTGTTGCTGTTGAGATCCATTTTTTGCATTAAACGAAACTTATGGGTGCTTACGGTTTTGTTGCTGATATGCAGTTGCTCAGCAATATCGTTAACGGATAACCCTTTGGCGAGTAAGCAAAAAACGTGAAACTCTCGTTTGGATAATGATTGGTGTTTTTCCTCATTGGCGAGAATTTCTGCCGGCTCAAATGCCAATTTTTCAGCAATATCACACTCTAAGTACCGCCCACCGTTGGCAATGCGGCGAATCGCTTCAACTAAAGTGTCCGCATCGCAATCTTTGGTCAGATAGCCTTTGGCCCCTGCCAATAGTGCCCGACGAATAATTTGTGTTTCGTTGTGCATGCTCAGAACCAAAACCGGGATGTGAGGGTAATCCTCTCTAAGTCGCTCAATTAACGCCGTTCCACTGAGTCCGGGCATCAAAATATCCAAGGTAATCAAATCGGGATATTGTGGTTTCTCTTGCAATTGCTCGAGTAAGTCATTGCCATTACTGGCTTCACTCACAATGTGAAAATCTGAGTAAAGTGATAACAACTGCTTGAGACCTTCTCGAACAATTAAGTGGTCATCTACAATCAACAAGTTGACACTCATTACGCGACCTCCTGTGGTATTAATGGAATGCAGATTTCAATTTGGGTTCCTTCCCCTAAGACGCTCTCTAAAGCAAATTTTGCCTGCATGGCAAGCACTCGTTCACGCATACCAATCAAACCAAAAGAGGCATGATGGTTGGTTTGGTTTGGGTCGAAACCACAGCCGTTATCTCGCACCGTCAGAATCAATTGATCATCACAGACATTGAGAGCAATGGTCACGAGCGTTGCGTTGGCGTGCTTGTAGGCATTATTGAGAGATTCTTGCACCAAACGAAATAATGCGATCGCAATATCCTCATCTAAGGTGATCTCGGATTGAGAGACGCGCAGTTGATAGTGGCACTTGGGGTTGCGATGGCGGTAATCCTCGATAAGCCACTCGAGGGCTGCCACCATACCCATATCTAAAGCGCTTGGACGCAGACGAGAAACAAGATTACGTGCAAAGGCGATCGTCTCATTTAGATGGGTGTGGAGTTGGGTCAAGGTCGGCAATATAGGAGGATTGTCTTTAAGCTGAAGCGCGAGACTTTGCATACCAAATTTCAGGGCTGTTAAGCGCTGTCCCAGCTCATCATGTACCTCACGAGCGATGTATTTGCGTTCATTTTCGCGTACTTTTTCGTTATAGGCGGATAAGCGCCGCAGTTGCTGTTGCGCCATTTCTTGTTCTTGGCGGTATTGCTTAAGCAGAGTGATATCGCGACCTATCGCCAGGATATGGGTAATATTGCCCAATGAGTCTTTTTCTGGGACCAAGCTTATCAAGGCACAACGCTTTTCAATGCTGACTAAGGTATGAAACTCGAACTCTAAAGGCTTGCCTGTGCGGATAACCGTATGGATATGCTCCTGATATTGTTCACCCTCTTTTCCACCAGGAAAGAACTTGGGCGGCTTGATTAACTCGCTAGCAGAGTAGTGTCCATATAGACGACGAAAAGTCGGGTTTACATAGATGCGCCGGCCGGTTAGATCATGCCTAACGATGGTGTCGGTCGAGTTTTCGACCAACATTTGAAATTCTTGCGCTCGTTGGCGGCGCTCCTCTTCTCGCAAAATTTTATCGGTCACTTCTCGTTTCACAAAGACCATGCGTTTTACCTTGCCATCGATATCAAGCAGAGGGGTCATTGTGACATCGTAATAGCGACTATCTCGATAGCAAAAGATGTTCTCCAGATGGGTCGTCGTTTGGTCATGGATACTTTGATATTTGAGGGTCTCTAATTGGGTGAGATTTTGAATCGGCATGACGGATTCTAAATAAGAACCGATACAGGAGTCTGCGTGTTGTCCCAAGGTGTGCTTGGCTGACTGGTTCAGATCGGCGATACGCAGTTGGTGGTCGTCTGTCACATCAAGCAACATGATGTTGTCGTCCATGTGAGCGAACACTTTTTTATATTCCCTTTCTATCAAACGAGTTTGTGAGCTCAGTTCGCGGTCACGATGGGCCTGCTCTGCTTGTTTTTCGTCAGTAATATCCCGTAAATAGGCGATGATTTTATGGGTGTCTTGGTAAACAAAATCGTTGGCAATGATGTGTATCAGACGGGGTGGGGCATTATCAGGATAAAAATATATCTCATAACTAAGGCTTTTGTGTCGGTGTAACTCTTCTTTCATCTTGGTTAATCGCGAGCGATTACAAGCAGGATTAAGGTGCCATGGCTGTCGCTGGTAAAGCTGAGGTTTACTGAGCTGAAACAGGCGACAGGTAGCTTGGTTGACGAAAGTAAAATGAAAGTCGTCGTGAGGGTCGATTACCACAATTGCAGGGTCGTAGGTTTCTTCAATCAAGGTTTTTAGCAGTGCATTTTCGTGGCGCAAAACGTCGACTTCAGATTGGTGGTAAAAATCGGGAGTTAATTTGTCCATAATACCCAAATAAACAATATAAGTTATTGAATTTCTTTTTAAAAAGTTAATATTTGCTTGTCTGTGACTTAAGCATTATACCGTCAGCATGCAGGAAAATGAGGTGAGAAAATAGCCCGAAATTTCCGGGCTTGAAAAATCAATAGGTTAGAAGTTGATTCCTTTACCCGATTGCGTATTTGCATTATTTGCCTTGTTCGCTGAGTCCACATAGCCATTGGCGATGGTGTTAGCAGTATCGACGAACGCTTTTTCTGACTGCGCTAGGCTCTGTTGTATCACAGATTGCGCGATGGCTCTGTCCGTCACTTGTAAGGCTTGCATATTTTGTTGCTGCATTTCGCTTGCCCGCTGTCCCAACTGCTCAAGCAACTCATCACTGGAAGTGCCCGCATTGTTCCCTGAATGGGAGGAATGTGTGTCGTTGTTATAAAGGCTATTCATCGTCTGTTCGTTATTTGACACCGTAAAAGGCATGTCCATCTCCTTGTTCATCAATTTATCGAGTGTTAAAGCAACTTATTGAGTGTTAAAACAACTTATTGAGTGTTAAAGCAAGGCCTGAGTGGACGATAGTTCACTTTAGTTCCATCGTGGCTTTGGTGCGAAAGTGACGGACGATATTTGGCGCCGGATACGCACCATCAACAGGAAAATAATATGTGTTGTTGAGATTTTTTTGCACGGATTCGGAACTGGGTTGAGTTGAGTGCCACTTAATCTGCGAGACATGCATCGGGTATGTCTTATAAACAAACTCTTAAGCTCTATTGCATTGAAAAACAGATTGTTACCAATTTTTAGAGTGTCATTAGCGAATATATAAGGAATATACCATGAGTTTATTAAGTGGAATGGGTGGTGCAGGTCTAGCGGCTTCTCAATCAGCATTGGCAATGTTGGATCAAACTTCAGCACAAACAACTATGATGAACGCAGCTGCACAATCACAAAAAATGCAAGCTGACACAGTAAACAGTATCATGAACGGTTACGTTGACTCGGCAAACAAAGCCAACAACGCAGCAACCCAAAGCGGTAAAGCAATCAACTACTAATCCATCGGATTGGCTCTATGGCGACTACGTGTCGCCATTTATTTTGAGTTCATTATGAATAAACGTAACTCCTCAAGGAGGAATTTATGATCAACGCAACGCTAACGATTTCGATCAGTAGTTCACAAGGCTTTGGCCAAATGGGCGCACTAAATTCTGGTGGTGGCCGTTCTCCGGCGATGAACTTCGGTTCTAGCGGCAGCAGCATTGCTGACACCATGGCTGACTTGCTTATCGATATGCTGTTTAAAAAAAATGATAACGGCGCGACTTTTGATGATTCGGGTGACAATCCAATCATGGATATGGTTGCCAGCTTTATGGATAAACAAAGCGAAAAATACGCAGGCCCTAATGGAGATTTCGGTGGCAAAGACCACTGGAAGAAAGAGCTTAAAGAAGACAATGGTCTTAATGCTGACGAGTTTAACCAGTTTAAACAAGGCATTAAAGATGCTCTGAATAGCATCATGGATGGTACTTACGCCAGTATCATGACCGGTGGTTCTGCAAATTCTAATGGTTTTGGTGGCTCGCTCGGTGGGTTTAAACAAAACGATTTCGGTTCATCAGGCTTTGGTGCGGCTGGTTTTGGCTCATCTTCCAATATTGGTGGTGGTCAGCAATGTTGCAACGGTCAAGGGGCGGCGACAGAGTCGGGCTTCTCTATGGGAGGCGATTTCGCTGCACATGTTGGCCATACTGCGATTGATGGATTGAACATTATTGAGCGTCATGGACGTTTTAAATTTGGTCGTGAAGATAAAGATCTGGCCAAAGAAATTGGTAAGTTCATGGATCAACACCCTGAAACCTATGGCGAACCGCCACGAGGTGGCTGGGCAAATCGCATTGAAAAACGTAAAGATTTCAATAGCGAAGAAATTGGTCACTTTAAAGATGCAATGCAAGACATAAAAGATTTGATGGATGGCAAAAGCATGGGGAATTCTCAGTTGGATTCCGATGGCATGATGTTATGTAACGCCATTATGAGTGACGCACTGTACAAAGTGTCTCAGTAAAACGATACAGGATGAGCAGGTTAGGCCTCATCCAACCTGCTTTATCCATGAGCCTAGGAGAGGAACTCATGTCATTTGATGCTATCCAATCGGTACGTACATCTACAGAAATCACCCCAGACAATTCACCTAAATTATCCCTTGATGGTCATGGCCCCAGTTCTGATGATGTGAATTGGTTTAGTGCTCAACTTAAGGTTACCCCTAGCCAACCTAATGCCAATGTGGCGGAACGCATTGTGGGCCAGCTATCGGGTTCTTCTCAGCATTTACAACAGTTGTCTGATAACGCCGACCGAGCACTGCGTAAGGCTGCGGATTCGAGTAACCCTCAAGATGTGATTCAGGCGAACCGAGCCTTGTCATCGTTCTATCTAGAGAGTCTACTGACCACCAAGTTGATCAGTAAAGGGACTCAAGCTATCGAAAAACTTACCAATTTGCAGTAATAAGGAATCGTTCATGTATCGCTGGTGGATTGTCTTGTTCGTCTTCGTTTTGGCTGGCTGTCAGCAGAGTGTCGAATTACACCGTAATCTTAGTGAAAAAGATGCCAATGAGGTGATCGCAGAATTGGCGTATCGCCATATCCAAGCAGAAAAAACGCTTTCTAAAGAGGGGATTACGGTTTCAGTTGATGCAGAGGATATGGCGCGAGCGGTGCGGATTCTGGATGCGGCGGGTCTTCCGAAAAAAGCACGCTCTACCCTTGGTGATGTGTTTAAGAAAGAGGGGGTCATCTCTTCTCCTTTAGAAGAGCGAGCTCGTTATATTTACGCTTTATCTCAAGAACTTGAATCGACCATTTCGCAAATTGATGGTGTGGTCGTGGCGCGGGTACATGTGGTGCTGCCGGAGCGAGTGGCTCCTGGCGAGCCAGTTCAACCTGCCTCGGCTTCCGTGTTTATCAAGCATCGCCAAGGGCTGGACCCGGATGTGATTCGACCAAGAATTTTGCGTTTGGTGCGCACCAGTATTCCCGGGCTTTCGGATAATCCTGATGAGCTGAGTGTGATTTTTGTGCCTGCGGCGGAATATCACGAACAGCAACGCTTAGTGAATTGGGGCCCATTTTTGCTTGATGAGCGCCAAGTCTCCTATTGGCAAACCTTGTTTATTGGGGCAATTGTGAGTTTTATAGTACTGATTTGTGCGCTGGTCTTATGGCTCAAACCCGAATGGCGCGCGGCACTTTTCCACCGCCAGCCCAAAACTAACCCAACCCAAACACCACAATCATGACCAACCTTATGGGGACAGACACTCCAACCCACGATATGGCAGATTCCCTTGAAGGGACACTTGAAGGGACACTTGAAGGGACACTTGAAGGGACAGGCACCTCAATGGCTTCAGAAGCTGTTCTTGAAAGGACAGGCACTCTAACTCAAGCGTTCACGAATGAGGAAAGTTTTTCGCCTGAGGCTATTTCTTACAAGGACAGGCACGCTAACGACTTACCATTTTGGTCTGAGTTTTGGTATCGCCCATGGCAACATCTGAACGAGAGTTGGCTAAAAATCCTGCCAATAGAGTCACTTGAGTTGGTTGGGACTGTTGCACCAAGGTTTTTACGCGCTTGGCTTGAGTTAGATGATTGCGCTATGCCCAAGCCTGATGAACAGACGTTACGCTGGATGAAGCTTTCTCCAGAGTGTCAAAATCTAGCCGCATTACTTCTTGCTGAAATCGTTCGTAAAGGCGCATGTGATGCCCAGTTAGTGGCGCGTGATAAAGAATGGTGTCGCCATTTGGCTAAAGCGCTACGTCCGGGAAGTTGGCTAAGTGAGAGCTTCTTGGTTGCTGATTCTCAAGTGTTGCTTTGTGGAGTATTAAAGCAATTTATGCCCCCCGAGGTTTGGCAACGCTTTAGGTTATTGTTCCCACACTCAGTGGTTCAAGAGGTTGATTTATTGGCGAATGAGCCTTTACCGCGCAATCGAATCAATCAGTTATGGCAAAGCGTACTTTGGCGGGCCGAGCAATCCCAGTAGCGACTATTTTTGAAAGGATCTAACCATGTTCGTCAAACGACATATCTCACTTCCTCTTTGTGAGGACAGACACTTCAACGGATGGTTTAAGGCTGATGATTTTAACTTGCTCTTTTCGGCGCAAAAGGTGCTAGATGAAGCGAATGATTTGGCAACACAACGCCTTGAAGAAACTCAAAATCAATGTGAACAATTGATAGCCGATGCCAAAGAACAAGCCAAAGTTGAGGCACAAGAACTGACTCAATCAATAGAGCAGCAGACTTGGCAGCAGAGTAGTGAATGGTTAAATCAGCTCAAAGAGAGCGAAGCGCTGATGTGGGAAAGTATTGAGCAGCATTGTTCGAATGTACTGAATCAGATATTAAATTCTTGGTGTAAACAAGCATCGAACCAAGAAAAACTCAGCTTGATGATGGAAAAGATCATGGCAACCCAAAAGCACTATTCACAAGGGACTATGTATTGTAGCTCTGATATTGTTGCTCAAGCACAATCTCTGCTGGCTCAAAGAGAGGACTTGCCATGGCAAGTCAAAGAGGATAGCCGCTTGTCTAATTTGCAGGTGCGACTGGATACCGCAGGAGGCGTGTTTGACTGTCAGTGGGCATCTATCGAACAGTGTTTACTGTCTTTGGTTGAACCGGAGACTGAAGAGATTGATGAAACATCTACACTCTAACGCCTTGAATACGCTGCTTGTTTAAACTGGCTTTGGCACTTCGTAAGTTATCTGGAGTTCCTACCCATAAACAGCGATGTTTTTCTATCTGAGTACAGGTGGTGAAAAATTCGCTGTCTTCAAGCTCTAAGTGTTGCACCATAATGGGTTTGGAGTCGAAAGATGATGGCGGTTGAGCTGTTGTGTTAGCTATCCAATTTACCCATTCGAGATAATCGATAAGACGAAATGGCAAGCCTTGCACTTGTTCTTGGATACCGACGAAAGGCAAGAGTGCCGCGGGTGTTGGTTGGTTTTTCTTTAAGGCGTCAATCCGCAGTTTTAGCGAGGTGTGCTCTGCTTCTTCAGGAGTTTTGGCTATTTTTGCGCGCACTGGATTCAAATCGACGTAAGTCATTGCGGCTAACAGTGCTTTTTCATCAAGCAACGACTGAGATTTATAACGCCCTTCCCAAAAGTGCCCGGTGCATTCATCTTCCTTATTGGCCCAACAGGCGATGCTCATATTGAGTTCCTTCATCATCCAACTTAGTGAATAAAGCCGCTCTCGCCATTTTTCGATAATTTTATGATATTGCTCAATAACAAGGCTGTTGGGCTGTTTCAACTCATGAAAGCGAGTGATAAAAGGGTCGAGTTTGTGTTCCTGTGACCAACGTTCGATGATTTCTTGATCTGAAAGTGCTAGTGCCTTGTTTTTATTGATGTGAACGACCAGATGATAGTGATTACTCATTACGGCATAAGCACAAATATCAATGCAGTAGATAGAAGCCAGTTGGTGAATGCGTTTTTCAAGCCAACTGCGGCGATGCTCATAAGAGCGATTGGTGAGTGGATCTCTGCCGCATAAGAAAGAGCGACGCACACAACGCGAAACGCAGTGATAATAAGGTGTAATCGCGAGGTCGATTTGCTGGCGTCTAGCGATGGTCATAAATACATACTCGTTGAAATTGGCTTGATATTGAGTGTGCAAATAATGAACGCTTAAGGCGAGTGTGGTGCGACTTTGGTGCGAGTGAGTTCAAGGAATTGGCGTGCCTGTCCTCTCAAGGCATCTCCTCAAAAAAACACTTGCTGAAGAGCCTGCTTGAAATGCCTGTCCTTATAATTACCTGTCCTTATAATTAACGGTTATCGAGCAACGAAAAAAGCCTCTGGAGACCAGAGGCTTATGCTGTTTAGGCTTTGACGTCCATACCTTGCAGTTTAAGATCAGTCATGGCTTTGACGATCTGGGGTTGGTCGACAGCGGCTTGCCCACCGATGGTGTACGTTCGCGGTGTCTTTTGGTCTGTGCCATATTTAAATGCGATGCTGCCTGCATCTCGCTCCATGTAAATATTGGCGGTACTTGAACCGCTCACGAGTGGGGTTGGTGCACTAAATCCTTCTTTGTGTTGTCCTTTTTCAAAGATAGTAATGGATTTGATGCGGCGGTTTTCCGGATTTTCCAACGCAGCTTTCACTTCGTTCAAAGAGACTTTTCCTGACACAAACTCTTTTTCTAGCTTCTGACGCACATCGTCTTTCAGCTCAAGTGTAATACCAGCATGTGTGTTTGGATTAGTGCGAGCCTTATCCAATACCGATGCAAAGTTAGGGTCTTGCTGCATCATCGCGTGAATTTGCTCGGTCAGATCATGACGATGTGATGGCGCGACAAGTGATGTTAGAAAATCGACCATCCCCAGTTTGTCCAAATGGGCTGGGTTGGAATTGGTCACTACCATTTTGGTGTCACTGATAATATCACCTTTATTTTGAACCGCTTGCTGTTGAATATTCACTTTGTGCAGTTCGTTAAGCGCTGAATGCTGACCATCGTTATTCGCTTCGCTTTGACCAAAATGCTCTTGCAGTGAACTTAATTGTTTCTCTGGTTCACTTATCTCTTTCGCATCTTTCAGCACTTTTTGGCTTTTGGCGTCAGGGAACGCGCCGCTTAAGGTATCGCGCAGGCCATCCAGCGTCTCTTTGGTCACAGGATCTGCGTGTTTGGTTTTGAGTTCTCCTTTCACTTTTACCGAGTTATCAATTGCGGCTGTCACGCTAGCAGCGATTTTGCTGGTAGCCGGCAATAGGCCATTTTTATCCTTGTGGCTTATCCCTGCAGTGATGTCGAAACCTGCCCCTGCGGTGGCGGTGTTAAGTAAACCGTGCTTAGTTGCCACGTTCACTTTGGCGGTATCAATGCTGTGTGATTGGTAAGAGTCTTTGTTAGCACTTGCGAGGTTAATCCCAGCATTGACGCCTGCACTGGCCCGCATAAAGGCGCTAGGGTCGCTGCCTTTTTTGTTCAATGCCAAACCAAGACGACCATTGATGTTTAGACCTAAATCAAGGCTAAAGCTGGTCTTTGTACCATGAGTGTTTGCATGCTCTTGCCCTTTGCTAACGAGATCTTGTACGGTCAATTTGCCTGAAGTAAGGCCATCAATAAACTGGTCGATATCATGTCCCTTTAAGCCAAACGTTAGCTGGTGATCTTCCACTTTACTCATGTTGGCGGTTAACCCCGCGCCCGCCATGATGTCAGGGGTTAACGTTTGATTGCCATTATTAAGGGAGGTTTTAAGATCGGCCGGAGACTTGTCCAACATATGCGGTAGTGCGTTTTTACTGATACCAAATGTGCCAGAAGCAGAAGGCCCTAAGTTACCGCTGATGGTGACTTGAACGCCGTCGTCTTGACCGTTGAAATCCAAGGTATAGTTACGTTTTTCACTCACCCCTGCGGTCGGGAACATATTAACCGCATGGCCCATTAATGGTGTCGGAATGAAGGTGACAGACGCATCGACGCTGTAACCGCGAGTCATGTTGACGTCGTCAGACGGTTTCATTGAATGCAGCAACGCTTTAAGTTGATGATTGAGTTCCGTTTGATCATTTGCTTTTAGGGCGGAACGCGTAATGACGTTCACCCCGTTATCTTTATCATGCATGGCACCGATAAAGTACTTGGTCGCATCATAAGCGGCTTCTGCCTCTTTGTTGCTACGTAAACCTTGGTCGCTGGCCTTTTTCACTGGGGTTTGCTCATAGCCTTGATTCGCTAACTGCATAAACTCTTTTTCGAGCGAGCTTAAAGCGTCTGTCCCCTTAAGAGTGCCTGTCCTTTCAGCACCAGTTCCTTCAGTCGATTGGCCTTCAGCAGATGACGGCGCTTTACTTGAAGTGCCTGTCCCCACATCGGTGGTAGATAGGCCTTCAGCAGATGATGGCGCTTTACTTGAAGTGCCTGTCCCCACATCGGTGGCTATCGATTCGGCTTTGGTTAGAAGCGTGTCGAGCTTGCGCATCGTGAGGGTATCCAGCACCAAGCGTGATTTCACCAAACTCATTTTGTCGTTGGGATCGCGTTGTCGACCCAATGGCACATTGGTTTTCTCATGGCTCATATCAAGCTTTAATGCGGAAAATGAGGTTAGCATTTTTCCTGGTACCGATTCGGGAGATGAGGGCGTGTGTTTCCACAAATTCAGTAATTCATTACTGAGATTATGACCGGAGCGATTGGGGTTAAGTGTTTGTACCGCCGCTTTCGTTGACGACGGTTTATAGTCAAACTTCAACGCGCCTTCTTTATCTATGATGCCTTGATGTTTACCCAATGCAGTTAATTGATGTTCAGCGCTGGTCTCAACTTGCTCACGTAAATTCTCCATCGCCGCTTTCAAAGCATGGCCTTTTTCACCCAGATCGAGTTTTTCTAAACGACTTTTAAGGTCAGCTCCTTGTAGCGCTGGCTTCACCACTGTGGGTAACTGTTTGTGCTGTGCTTCCAGTTCGGTATAGAGCGAATGTTGCTGTTGATAAAGCTCTTTTAATCCTTCGCGGCCTTGCCATTTATGTTGCACGGAATGCCCTAAGGTTTGTAGTGGTCGAGGCACCTCTAGCGACGGTTTAAACACGTGAGCTTTAAGACGGGAAGTCCATTTGCTATTGATTTGCCCACCTTCTGCACCTGACATGCCGCCCATTTGCGCTGTCACGTTGATTTGTGTTCCGTGTTCGGTGAGACGCGTTCCTTTAGTGGCTTGTGACAAGCGAGCAAACAGCTGATCGCGTTGGCTTATCCCTGAGGCGTGCGGTTCTGTATGACCTTGCGACCAGTTATCTTGACCTAAAGAGAGTGACTGGTGTTTGTCATTCGTGAGGGTGATATTGCGCTTATCGTCGACACTCAGTTGATGAATCTTACTGCCTTCTTCACCTTGCGGTACGGAGACTTTCTGCCATGTTGCTTGCTCATCTGGACGAAGTTTGTTTTGCCACTGATCTTTATCCAAACGGAATAGGTCGCCTTGGTCGGTTAGGGCATATAAATGCTGATCTTTATCGACAGAAAGCTGGGCAATTTTACCTTCAATCCCTTTTTGTGACAGGGTCGAACTTGGCTGCACGGCCTGCGATGTGCCTGAATGAAGATGAGTATGAACGAGGTCACCATCCTCTTTTAGTACCACGTGTTGATTGGCGTTAATCACGGCTGCTGCGGTTAACTTACCTTCTGGTAAACCTTTAGGTCCATCTCCCAAACTGACGTTGCCTTTGGTTTGATGCAGAGTGAATAAGTTGTTGTCACCAAAGCTAATCGCGTCAGATTTTTCACTCAGTGTGATTTTCTTCAGCTTGCCGTTTTGTAACGCATAGGCTTGGCCATCATTGCCGCGTTGAAGCGCATCAATATCTTTTGCTTGTTCACGCCAAGTTTGAGTGTGGGGATCTTTGGCGTAAAGGGTTTGCTCATGCAGGGCTAATTTGCCTTGTTTACCAAAGTCTTGCACATCGAGTGTTTGGTTATCTACGTGACTCAACCCTTGAGTATTATCGACGTGTAATACATCAGATAGGTTCCAGCCAGTGGTGAAGTGATTCTTGGCGCTGTCCATCGGACAGCTATGCTGCTGGCCGTGGTTATCTTTGACGAGTAAGCCAATTGCACCGTCGTCGCTATGCAGAAAGCCTTCTAACTTGATGTCTTTACCCAGTGCTTGATGCAGATGTTCTGGAGTGATTTCGCTGAGTTCAAGGCGTGATTGATCGGCTTTAGGCAAATCAGCCTTGAGCAGACGGTTTTCTTTATCGATGGCAAACAGATGCTGGTTATCAATACCAATCGACTCTAAATGGAGTGGCGGTGTCTCACCATCGGTTTCCACTGCGTTAGCTAAATGTACCGACAGCGATTGAGCCTTGTCTGCGGTATCTGAGATCGAAGAGTAGAGTTCGATGCTGCCGGGCTTATTTTTTTCATCATCTCCTTTGAAAAGCAGGGCAATATTGCCTTTTTCATTGACACTGTAGCCATCGATATTCTCTTCTGATTTAGGTAAGGAGGATTGACCGAGAAGAGTGAGCTGCTTTTTATCTTCGATGCCATAAACGTCACCGCTGGCTTGGCTCGTCAATTTACTCACGTTCTTATCGGTTTGTTGCCAAGTGCCATGTTCACCAATCGAGAATAATTTATCGCGATGCACTCGCCACAGGCTGCCCTCTTTGTCTTTATGGATACCGGTTAGCTGGCTCATTACATTGCTTGATGGGGTATGTTGCTTTTCGAGTGTGTGACCATCGAGTTTCAGTGATGGGTTAGGCAGCGATGAACTGCGATGCAGACCAACCAAGTTAGATTGAGTATCTGTTGCTAAGAAAATCACGCGACCTTTTTTGTCTTGTAGCCACTGCTGAGCGCCCTCATCTTTTGTGTGGTGCGCTAAATAGTTTTGCTGCGGCTTACCTAAAGTGTGGGAAAGAAGCGTTGATACACCCGGAGCGGTTTGTTCCCCGATGCTTAATTTTCCCTGAGCGAGTTTAAGTTGGGGAGCGGCGAGAACATCGGCTGCGACAGGTTTGGTTGCGGATTGAGTGTGAGTGGTTTTATTCGCAGCGTTGGCGGCAGAGCTTTCGTTCGCATGATGAGTTGCATGACTTTTATCGGCCGCAAAAAGCGCTTGCAGGCTGGGACGCTTCGCGTTGCTCGTGACAGTCGCTTCTTGTTTGATGGTTTTCGTTGAAGCGTTGTTCTCGGGTGTTGATGAACTTGATGCTGATTTTGACGAAGCTGCTTTAAATAGGTCTTGTAATGACGTGCGTGGTTTTTGCGCTTGCTTGGCAAGCGGCTGACCATCAGGTGCGGCAGTTTGCTGACTTAAGTTTTTGGGAATTGGTGCCTGTTTACCCTCACTGGCGAGGGTACTCACCTGTCCGTGTTGCGATGTGGCTGATTTTTGTACCAGTTGTAAATCGGGTCTGGGGGAGTCGTGGGCAGCGGCTTGTGTTGCCTGTAGTGCCGCAATATCTAACTGGGCGGAGTTATTGATCTTCATAAGCTATCTCGTGTAAATGAAACGTGTGACTGAAGGGAGAAAGCCTCTGACAGGGATCAGAGGCTGCTTGGATTAAGCGATATTGAGTTGGCCTGATTCAGGAAGTTTGTACATGCCTTTGACGTTGTCAGTGCTGACGTTAGTGGCATTCACTTTGACGGTATTACTGTCACTTTGAACCAATGCGTTGTGACCGTTAGAGGCTTTCACATTATTCAAATTGATTTCCCAATCGGCTTGTTGTCCGCCATTGGTTCTCACTAGCTTGCCAAAGTCATCAGCTTGCACGTTATCGAGAGTTAAAGAGCCTGCGGCGTTCAATTGGAAGATCTTGTCATCAGCGCCTTTCGCACTGCTATTTTGAATCGTTACATCGCCACTTTTTTTCATGGTAAGAGCATCTTCACCTACATTGGTCCAGTGCACGTTATCGACGGTGGCATCGCCTTTGGTGTGAACCCCGTCAGCGCCATTATCGCCAATCACCACGTTTTTCAACGTTGCTCCATCTTCAAGCACAAACAGTGGTTTTTGGTCTTCGGCTTGGTCGCCTTTACCTAGCTTGCTACTGGCGGTAAAGGTTTGTCCTTTACCATCAAAGGTTTCGCCCGCTTTCACCACAATCGTTTCATCTACGACGTTAGGGCTGCTCGATGCGGTAGGGAACATATTAACTGCGGAGTTACTGGTGTTGTTGGCTTGCGTTGCAGTGTCTGTCCCCACATCAGCAGTTGAGGTATCAGAGGTTCCGCCTAGGGAAGTGGAGTTTGTTGTTGCAGAGTTATTTGAAGTGCCTGTCCCCAGAACGTTACCGCCTAAGTCACTGTTTTTAGAGCCTGTATCACCAAGGCTTGTGGTGCCTGTCCCCACATCGCTGGCTCCCGCACTTTCGCCATTACCACCAGTGCTTGCTAAAGCAGCAGGCGAGGAGAAGGTTTCTGGTTGGGTATCCATCATTTTGCCCACTTCTTGAGTGAGTGGTGAACTGGCTTGAGATAGCTGACCGCCACCGTTGCTGCTATCAGACATCGAACCGTTCAATAGGCTATTGGTGAGCTGCTGCATGGTGTTGTCGGTAGACGATTTGCTAGAGAACGGATCTGATGATGAAGTGCCTGTCCCGTTATCGCTTGAAGAGTTGCTTTGTTTCATCATTTCCAGTGCAGCCATGATGAGCATAGCGAGCAATTTTGTGGTGGTATCTTGGCTGCCTGAGGTGCCTGTCCCCATATCGTTGGAAGTAGAGCTTGAAGTGCCTGTCCCCTTATCGATGGAGTTGTTGCCAAGTGCGGAGCTTTGTTGCCAGTCCGATGAGTCGGATAATCGAATACCTAAGTTAATCATGAAGTAAGTTCCTTTGGGCTAGAGAGTAAATGTCATCTTATTTGGTGATCCCAGACGTTTGATTCAGTCCAAGAAATGGTGTTCAAGGTACGGGTTTCTTCCAAAGTGCGATGTGCCCATTGTGTGGTTAGGCAGTGCTCATTAGTTCCCAATCTGGTGGCGTGAAGAGTAATAAATTGGCGCGTGGAACCATATGCAACAAGTTTATACAAAATGGAGAAAAAGGAGTTTCTCGCATGAGTCCTATTCATTCAATTCATTCCTCAGCGGCTTCTCAAGTTTATGACGTCGCCGATGCTTCATCTTCTGCCCGTAAGACCGCCTCTTCTTCGTCAAACGAGGCTGATCCGACCCATTTAAAAGCCAAACTAAGTCCGATTGATCGCATGATGGCGCGTTTTCGTGGTGAGCGAGTGGCGTATCAACTCAACCAACAAGCGGAGGCGAAAACCACCCGAAGTGGCGACGTTCGCACTAACCAAGCTGCCAAGTCGACGCCGATTCTGAACGCTGAATATCAGCAGAAGTTTAAGGTGCACATGACCTTGTTTAAGGATTTTGCCGCGATAGTGAAAAGTCTTGAGCAGCGAGGCGAGCCGTTTTCCCACCAGCAAAATCTGCAAAGAAAAGAGTTTTCTGAGTCCCTAGCGCAATTGGAGCAGATGGCGCCGATGCTATTGGAAGGCAAAGGTACGCCAGATAATCGCAACAGTTTCACTGACATTAAAGCCATGGCGCAATACGCCAAACACGATGTGTTGTGTGAGCGTAATGTGGTGGCGCTGCTGATGGATAAGCCGAAACAGATTCTTCCACTGGTCAATAATATGGACAGTTTGTCGCTGTTATCTAAGTATGTGAAAGATCAGATGGGCAGCATGGCGCACACGTTGAACAAGTCTTCACCAGAGGTGATTCACTTTTTAGCGCAACGTAAAGCAACTCTCGATCACCGTCTTGATGGGGCGATGTCAGAAGCCGCGTTGCAGCAAGATATTACGCAAATGCTCGGCAGTGCGGTGGAAGGTTTCAATCAAGCCACGTTAGATGCGAGAGGACATGGTGCGAAAGGCTTTCTCGCCAAACACAGTAAGCTTTTGAAAAAGATGGGTGTGGATGTCAAAACACCTGCTGAGTTTAGTCAGCATGTGAAGCAGCGAATTGAAAACCAATATGGTCGACTATTTGAAGTGGGTATCAACAAAGATAAAACCTTGAGTGTCTCGGTTAATCCTCACTCTGCTGGCGCTTTACCCACCGATGATTTTGTTAAAGCATTAGATGATATCTACCATTTAATGACCAAAAACTACGATAAAACCGCAGTAAAAGAGGCGATTAAAGCCAGCCCTGATGTGGAATGGCACAAGGACGCTAAAGGTGAAAAGGTGCTGGCTTTAACGGAGCAAGCGACGGAGCGTTTAACCGATGCACATGCCAGTGAACAGTTGTCTCCGCAAGATAAGCTCCAAGCGACCGTATTACGTGGTGTTGATGACCTAAAATTGAGCCATTTGAAAGTGGGTTTACAGCAAAGTTTTCAAGACAGAGTGGATGAGATAAAGCAGAAAGCCGACAGTTGGTTTAATCTCGATTCACGAGTTGCTGGCGGCAAGGCGCTGATAATCGATAGTTTGATGAAAGATTTAATGGACAGTGACACTCCTCAGCAGATGCTTAATTTGACCCAAGAGGCAGACAGTATGCATGACCAGCTTTGTGACAGTTCACCTCTTATCTTAAATCGCGGTAAAACCGGTGAGCTGATAGATGATATGTACAAAACCATTGCTCGTTATATGAGTGAGTAACGGGCAAAACATCCCCCGACGCAAGACGACGGGGGAGGTGAATCTTTTACATAAACAGCATTTTATACAGACTGTAAAGGCTCATAAGCGCCATCATGATGGTGATAATCCAGCCGATAGCAGACAGAATGATAGGGTGTTTGTAGTCACCAACAATTTTGCTTTTGTGCGCCGCAACCAGCATGGTGCCTAAGGTCACAGGTAGGATGAAGCCGTTAATCGCACCAACTAACACCAGCAGCATAACCGGTTTACCAATCGAACAGAAAATAAAGGTCGAAATCACGATAAAGGCGATAGTCACCCCTTGGCTGTGACGTTCAATTGCTGGGTGTAAGGTTTTCAAGAAAGAAACCGAGGTGTAAGCCGCACCGATAACTGAGGTAATCGCTGCTGCCCAAAGCACCAAACCAAATAGCTTGTAACCGACGGCGCCAGCCGCGTGTTGGAACATAGACGCTGGTGGGTTACTTGGATCAAGGGTAATACCTTGGCTTACCACGCCTAATGCTGCCAAAAACAGCATGATGCGCACCACCGAAGCCACACTGATAGCAGAGATAGAGCCGCGAGTGACTTGAGGAAGTGACTCTTTACCTACTACTCCGGCGTCCACCAAACGGTGTGCACCAGCAAAGGTGATGTAACCACCCACTGTGCCACCCACGAGAGTGACGATGGAAATGATATCCAGTTTCTCAGGTGCAACCGCGTGATAAGCGGCTTGTGCATAAGGAGGCTGAGTCGAAAACAGCACATACACAATCATCAGAATCAGTGCGCCGCCCATTAAGATGGTGAAACGGTCCATCATGCGTGTCGCATCTTTCATCACAAACAGCGCCACAGCGATCACCGCGCTCAGTGCAGCCCCACCGATAGGTGAGATATCAGGAAAGAGTACGTTGACCCCAAGACCTGCACCCGCAATGTTACCAATGTTGAAGGCAAGGCCACCTAAGGCAACAGCCGCTGCGATGGCAATGCCTAGCCCCGGTACAAGGTCGTTAGCAATATCTTGCGCACGCTTTCTAGCGACAACGATGACGCGCCAAATATTGAGCTGCGCACCGATATCCAACAGGATGGAAATTAAAATAACGAAGGCAAAACTTGCGCCTAAGGTTTGAGTAAAAACAGTGGTTTGAGTAAGGAAGCCCGGTCCCACTGCTGAGGTTGCCATAAGAAATACGGCACCCATGATGAGTGACCAGTTAAAGCCGGCTTGAGCTTTGGGCGTCACTGCGCTGGTGGCAGCAGAAATGACTTTTTCTGACGACATAATGTAACTCCTGTAAAGTTCGCTGTGACAATCCGGTCACAGTGGTTTTGTGAACAAGGTGACATCACCCTTTCACACATCTTGCAAACAAGGTGGCACTAAAGTGTTTGAGTGAGCCACTCTGCTGCACGGTGTTTGGCTACGTAGTGATGGAAAAACTGCTGCTGGAGGCGGCGCTGCTGAGTGGCCTTCTCCAACGTTGTTTCCACAAAACGTACCCGAGTTCCTGGCTGACATTGAGCCAGTTTGCTGAGATCTTTGGTGGTGACGCATCCCATCTTGGGATAACCACCAATCGTTTGTCTGTCACGCATCAACACTATCGGTTGACCATCGGCAGGGATCTGAATCGCTCCAAGCGCAATCCCTTCGGAAATCAAATTCTGCTGGCGACACGTAATGGTATCGCCTGATAAACGATATCCCATCCGGTCACAGTTCGTTGTCACGGTATAGTCAGATTGAAAGAAGCGTGTGCGTTGTTCGGGAGCAAACCACTCATACTGATAACTGCCGATCATGTCGATCACGACGTCTTGGCTGTAATGAGGAATAAACTCTGGTGGAACTTGATGCAGACTACGCGCATTGCAAGTTGGGTAGTCAATCTCATCGCCATTTTGTAGTGCTGCGCCATGGCGAGCGAGTCCGCCTAATTGATCGCGAACGACCGTTGTCGCGCTATTTAAAATGGTCGGAACGGTAAAACCGCCTGCCACGGCTAAATAGGCGCGAGTGCCAAAACGTGCACCACGCAGAACCAGTACATCATTAGCCTTGGCGTGATAACTCTGCCAAGGCGTTAGCGGCTTATCATTTAAGCGCGCTCCCATGTCTGCACCGGTCAGTGCAAAGGTGGTTGGCTTGGTAAAGCAGGCACGAAACTGACCCATAGTAATCTCAATTTGTGGTGCATTAGGTTGGTTTCCTACCAAGCGATTTGCCCACAAAAAGGCATGTTCATCCATTGGACCGCCGGGGCTCACGCCAATATGTTGGTGTCCTTGACGCCCCAAATCTTGAATCAGGCTCAACGGACCAGATGAGAGTAGGGTTAACATCAGGCGATCTCCTTATCACTCTGCGGCTTTTTTACGCGGGTTTCCTTGTGCGTGGTTTGCGGCAGTTCACCGCCGAGTTGCAAAAATTGCTCCCGGGTAATGGGCTTAAAGGTGACCTTAGCGCCCATCTCAAATAAGGTCAGGTTATCTCGTTGATAATCAATAAGATCAATCGGTGTTTTGCCAATCACTTGCCAGCCACCGGGCGAGACTTTGGGATAAATCGCGGTTTGGCGATCGGCTAAGGCAACACTGCCTTTGGGAATCGATAACCGCGGCGTTTTTTTGCGCGGAATCTCGATGCGGGCATCGGTATTACCTAGGTAAGCAAAGCCAGGCGTAAAGCCAATCGCATACACGCGATAGGTTTCGCTACTGTGTATGGCGACGATTTCCTCAAAGCTCAGGCCAGTATGGGCGCAGACATCATCGGCATCCAAAGCGACCTCTGGTCCGTAGTACACGGGAATTTCAATCTGCGCACTTTGTTGGCTGTGCCCCTCGAGCTCATCGATCTCTTGAAGGGTTTCTTGCAAGGTGGCAAGGCACTCTTCCATTCCAATCGACATGATATCGAAGGTCACCAAAACCGAGGTGTACGAAGGCACCACATCGATTAAGGCTTGTCCTAGCGCAGAACGAATTAGTGGCACGGCGAGTCCAATGCGATCAGCCACTTGCGCGTTAATCGCATCGCCAAAGTAGAGGATCAACGAGTTTTCATTCACTGCGCTCATCTTCATAATGCGTTCCCTTTCCCAGATCGCAAAATGTCATTAAGCAGACGCGCTGTTGGCACTGCAGCTGGGCCATCACCGTGGATGCAAAGGGTATCGGCATGCACTTCAATCGTTGTGCCATCGAGGGTGGTCACTTGGCCAAATTCAATTAAAGAGCGCGCTTGGGCGCCAATGGTCTCAAGGTCAGTGTAGGTAGAGCCGGGAATAGAACGCGCTACTAAGCGACCATCTTCGTCATACGCTCGGTCAACAAAGGCTTCAAACCAGACGGTAATACCACGGTTATCTGCAGCGGCTTGGTATTTGGCGTGATTGGGCACCGCCATCACCACCAAAGGAAGTTCGGGCGCAGCTTGCTGCATCGCTTCAAGTAAAGTGATAAAGACCTTATCGTCTTTCATCATGGTGTTATACAGCGCGCCATGGGGTTTGACGTAACTGAGGGCAACGCCTTCACTTTCACACAAGAGTTTTAGCGCACCAACTTGATAGATAAAAAGCGCTTTTAGTTCAGTGTCGCTAAGAGGCATCGGACGGCGGCCAAACCCTTGCAAATCGGCATAACCCGGATGAGCACCAATGGTGACGCCATGTTTTTTCGCTAGCCGAACGGTTTCTAACATGACGGTTGGGTCAGAGGCATGCATGCCACAGGCGATGTTCGCCATATCAATGAAAGGCATGACTTGGTCATCGTGGCCAATGGTCCAGTGACCAAAGCTTTCGCCCATATCGCAGTTAATTTTCATCCTTGAACTCCTTTTACTTACAGCACCGCTAACGCATTACTCAGTAGATCGGTAATCAACATTTTGCCCGGAGAGTGGGTGATACAAAAAGGTGGTTTGCTGTGACGTACCACGTTTTGTGGTGTCACGCCACAGGCCCAAAATACCGGCACTTCACCAGGATAGATATCGACCGCTTCGCCGTAGTTTGGCTTGCTAATATCGTCAATCCCAATCGCTTGTGGGTCGCCAAAGTGCACTGGCGCACCGTGTGCTTTGGGATAACGGCTGGTCACTTGCACGGCGCGAATCGCATCTTTGGGGGTAAATGGACGCATTGATACCACCATGTTGCCACTGAATTTCCCCGCAGGCAGACAGGCAATATTGGTATCGTACATTGAGACATTGGTGTTTTGTTCGATGTTACGAACTTTCAATCCAGCTTGAATCAAGGCTTCTTCAAAAGAGAAAGAGCAGCCTAAAGCGAAGATCACCAAATCATCCCGCCACAGTTCATCAAGGTCATACACCGCTTGGGTAAATTGACCCTCATGAAACACATGAAATTCTGGTACATCACGACCGATATCGATGTCATGACCCAGTTCAGGAATATAGCGACTCCCAGGTTCAGACACGCCAACCAGTGGGCAGGCAACTGGGTTTTTTTGACAAAAGAGCAGGAAGTCATTTGCCCAGTCTGCAGGCAAAATCAATAGGTTGGCTTGTAGGTAACCTTTGGCTAAACCACTCGTTGAACCGGTGTGATCCTTGGTCCGAATTAAGGCGCGCACTTGTGCGGGAGTGAGAGACTCAAGCGATACTGAGGTATCTAGCTTATCCATATAACCAGTCCTTGGTTCGTGAATTGTAAAACACCAAAATAACGGTTATGGTGATAATGTCTATTAATGATTTTTTTCGATATCTGATAAATAAAATTAATGCCCTAGGGAAAACAGTGCGTTAGTAAGTTATTAAGTGAAACTGATTGAGCATCGCAGGGAGATAAGAGTGCTAAATCTAAAACAGTTAGAGACCTTTGTGTGCATCGCGCATTTAGGTAGCTTTCGTCAAACCGCTGAGCAGTTGTGTACCACGCAGCCAGCGATTTCAACTCGTATTGTTAATCTCGAACACACGTTAGATACCACGCTGTTCCATCGCGATGGCGGCAAAGTTTCGTTAACCACCAAAGGGCGTGAGCTGTTGCCACTGGCCGAAAGTATTGTGGCGAGTAGTCAGCAATTTATGCAAAAAGCCAGTCATGAAACCACCTTGTCTGGGCTACTCAAAATGGGGGTGTCAGAGACTTTAGTTCACACTTGGGTGCCGGCTTTTTTGGAGCGACTGCATCAGGTGTTACCGCAAGTGGAAGTGGAGCTGTCGGTGGATGCCACGGTCAATCTCACGCGTGAACTGCTGGCGCGTAACTTGGATATCGCCATGATGATGGGGCCGATTAATGAGCCGAGTTCGGTAAACAGCCCTCTTAGCACGTACCAACTTTTTTGGGTTGCAAGACCCGATATCGCCAGCCAAGTCAGCGGTGGGCTTCGTGATTTTATCCATTGGCCCATCATTACTTATGGGCGTAACACCGCGCCATATCATGAAATCTCCCATTACTTTAAACAGAAAAATCAACATGATATGCGGTTCTACTCTTCTGCCTCTTTGTCTGCTTGTGTCAAGCTGGTGGAAAATGGTGTGGGTATTGCGTCACTACCCAAGGAAGTGGTGCAAGAGCAGTTAGAGAGCGGTGAGCTGGTGATCATTGAAGCTGAATGGAACCCCAAACCACTCTATTTTACCGTGACGTATTTGAACGCGAGTGAACGCATTCGTAGCCAACAGCTATTAGAGCAGGCGGTAGAGTTAGCGCTGCAAGCCGCAGGTGATCATGGATTGGCGGTTGCCAATCCATGAATCTCTTAGTTTGACTAAACGAACCTAAAACAGATCCTGCAAACGTTGATAGAGGGCGATAAAAGTCGCACGTTTATTCGCATACTGCTGATTCGCAGCGCTATTGGGTGTGTGCTGAGCCAATACTTCAGGCAATGGACAAATCTGGCGAATGTCGGTGTGAGGTTCGGCTAGTGCTAACTGGGCTAAACGAGCAGCTCCAAGCGCTGGACCCACATCGCCACCTTGGCGATACACTAACGTTTGCTGGAAAATATCTGCCAACATTTGTCGCCAATATGGGCTGCGAGCGCCGCCGCCGATCAGTGCGATTTCTTGGGGTTGAGCACCGGTTTTATGCATCGCATCTAGACCGTCGGCTAGGGCAAATCCCACCCCTTCTAATACCGCTTGGGCTAATTCATAGCGGTCGGTGGTATGAGTCAAACCAAAGAACACCCCTTTGGCATCTGGGTTGTTGTGCGGGGTTCTTTCACCAGATAGATAAGGTAGGAAGATCACTTGAGTGCTTGGCTTACGAGCTTCTAACTCACTCATCATGGTCGGAACATCTTTAAATTCCGTTAATTGTGCCACCCAGTTTAGACATGAGGCGGCGCTCAGAATCACCGACATGGTATGCCAAGTATTGGGCAGAGCATGACAAAAGCTATGCAGTGCAGCTTCTGGGTTGGTGACCACACCATCGCTAACAGCAAAGTAGACGCCTGATGTTCCAAGTGAAATCATCGCCTGACCCGGTTCGATGATCCCCACACCGACAGCACCAGCAGCGTTGTCACCGCCACCTGCGACGACGGGAACCACGGGTAATCCGAGTTGATCCGCTACCTCACGAGTTAAATAACCCGTGATTTCTGAGCCCTCAAAAAGGGATGGCATATGGCTACGGGTAAGTCCGGTTGCAGCCAAAAGCTCATCACTCCAATCGCGTTTTTCCAAATCGAGCCACATTGTTCCTGCCGCATCGGACATATCTGACGCGTAATCGCCTGTTAAGCGAAAGCGCAGGTAATCTTTGGGCAGTAACACTTTGTGTATTTGGTGAAAAATCTCTGGTTCATGGCGTTGAACCCATTTGACTTTAGGCGCGCTAAATCCGGGCATCATCAGATTACCAGTGATTGTTCGGCTAGTCGGCACTTCTTGTTCGAGTAACTGACACTCCTGTGCGCAGCGTCCGTCATTCCACAAAATGGCGGGGCGCAGAATTTGATTGTGTTTATCGAGTAGGGTGACGCCGTGCATTTGACCCGAAAGACCAATCGCTTGCACCTCTTTGAGAGAGTGTTTCGCGCCTAATTCGCGAATGGAAGCGCAAGTGGCTTGCCACCATTGCAAAGGATCTTGCTCAGACCAAAGCGGCTTTGGGCGAGACACCGTCATATTAACGGTAGCGGAACTGACCACATCGCCAGATGCGGTTATCAGGATACTTTTGACTCCAGAGGTGCCTAAATCTATACCGATGAACATCATTATTTCCCTTCTGTTTCAGTGAGTTTTTATACGTTAGATTTATTGTTCTTTTCCCTTGATTTTAATCCTTAACAACGTGACCACAATTACGTTTTCTCTCAACCAAATTCTGCGATTTAACGACTGAGCATAGGATCACATTGGCTTGACTAGCACGTTGATAGACTCATCGGTTTAAATAAGGGAGTGCTAACATTGGCTATGAATAAGAACTACCAAATTTCGTTACTGTTTAATGCCAATAAAGCCTATGACCGACAGGTAATGGAAGGTATTGGCGAATACTTACAGGCTTCGCAATCGCGTTGGAATATTTTTATTCAAGAAGACTTTACTACCGATATTGAACAATTTCACAACTGGCGTGGTGATGGAGTGATTGCGGATTTTGATAATCCGAGCATTGTTCAATTGTTGTCTCAAGCAACCATTCCTGTGGTGGGAATTGGCGGCTCTTACGCCAAACAAGAGGACTATCCCCCCGTCCCGTATGTGGCGACCGATAATGTCAAATTAATTGAAATGGCGTTTGAGCATCTTAAACATAAGGGCTTAGAAAAGTTCGCCTTTTATGGCATCCCCGATGATTCTTGGGAACGTTGGGCGATAGAGCGGGAAAGTGCCTTTGTGAATCTGATGGAGCGCGAAGGGTATTATTTCTCGGTGTTTCGAGGCAGTGCGACCAATTCCAAAACATGGCAATTTGATATGAATCGTTTGTCGGATTGGCTGCAACAACTTCCGACGCCGATTGGCATTATTGCGGTGACCGATGCACGTGCGCGGCACCTTTTGCAAATGTGTGAAGACCTCAACTTGATGGTGCCGGATAAGGTGGCGGTGATTGGTATCGATAATGAAGAGGTGACTCGTTATCTTACGCGAGTCTCGTTAAGCTCAGTGGGGCAGGGCACCAAATCTATGGGCTATGCGGCAGCTAAACTGCTCGACAAAATGCTCAATGGAACCCGTTGGTCACCCGCCCAATTACCGCGCATTTTGATTCCGCCCACTCAGGTTTATGCTCGGCAGAGCTCGGATTATGAAGGTGTCGATGACCCCTATGTGGTTCATGCCATGCACTTTATTCGGCAAAATGCCTGCAAAGGGATCAAAGTAGAGCAAGTACTTGATCATGTAGGAGTATCGCGTACTAATCTTGAAGCTCGCTTTAAGCTGCAGCGTGGGCATTCGATCCACCAAGAGATTCATCAGGCGAAGTTAGAACGGGCAAGTTACCTATTGGAAAACAGTGAATTGCCGATTTCTGATATTGCCGATGTGTGTGGTTATCCCTCTATCCAATATCTCTATTCCGTGTTTAAAAAGGCCTATAACAAAACCCCCAAAGAGTACCGCGTTGGTGGTGATTAACGTGTCATCAAGGTTCTATACCCAAGTAACCTCAAGATGCGGTTTCAGCGAGAATGTATTGTAAAAAATACGTTTAAACAAAAGCCACCTGAGTGCAACTTAGGTGGCTTTATCGAGTTTGAAATGGCGTGACTATTTTAGATGCAAAGAGGTGTGTTGCGGTACGCGCGTCTCTTTCTTATGCCATAGAGATTCAAGTTGTTCCAAAGAAAGCCCTTTGGTTTCCGGTACCCAGCGATAGATAAAGTAGACCGTAAATAAGCCCATAATGCCGTATAACCAGAATGGAAATCCGCCATTAAATGCTTGATAGATTGTGCTTTCGTGGTCGTTCATCATTGGGAAGGTTTGTGACACCACAAAGTTAGCGGCCCATTGGGCAAACACCGCAATGGAAAGTGCTTTAGAACGAATGTGGTTGGGAAAAATTTCGGAGAGCAATACCCAAACCACTGGACCAAGTGAAAGAGCAAACGCGGCAATGTAAAGCAGCACAAAGATTAGCAGATAGCCGCCAATCGCATCCATGTACGCAGCCGTACCAATCGCTATCATACTGATCGCCATCAGAAATGATCCCAACATCATCAATGGGCGACGACCAAATTTATCGACAGTGAAGATAGCCACAGCGGTAAAACTTAAGTTCACCGCGCCCACCAAGATGGTTTGCAGCAGCGCTAAGTCAATCGAAGAGGAGCTAAAGCCTTTCAAAATAGTTGGCGCGTAGTAGAGGAATACGTTAATCCCAGTCACTTGTTGCAACACGCTAAGCATGATGCCAATCACCAAGACGCCCATTAAACCTGCAGCCATGATGGAAGGGCTGCTGTGATGAGTCAGCGAGGCTTTGATCTCTTGCCATTGACCTTCGATATTGTCGCCAGGGCTTAACGATTGCAGCAGAGCATGAGCTTCATCGTTACGACCTTTCATGACCAACCACCGTGGTGTTTCTGGAATAAAAAACAGTAAAATCAAGAACAGGCCTGCAGGGATGGTTTCTGAGGCGAACATATAACGCCAACCGGTTTGGTTTAGCCACTGTTCTGTACCGAGTAGTGCAATGCCATAGTTAACGAAATAGACCACTAACATCCCGAAAATAATCGCAAATTGGTTACAAGCCACTAAGCCACCGCGTTTTTTAGGTGGTGCGACTTCAGCGATGTACATAGGGGAAACCATAGAAGCGATACCCACGCCAACCCCGCCGATAATGCGATAGATAACAAAGGTCCAGTAGTTTTGTGGAATCGCAGAACCGATCGCGGAAATCAAAAACAGTAATGCCGCAATGAATAGAGCGCCTCTACGACCATATTTGGCGCTGGTTTCGCCAGAAATCAACGCACCGAGAACACAACCTATCAGTGCAGAAGAGGCGGCGAAGCCAAGTTCTGTAGAGGTTAAATCAAAGTAGTTTTGCAGTGCTTCCGTTGCGCCGGAGATGACTGCTGTATCGTAGCCGAACAGCAAACCTCCCAGTGCGACGACTAAGGTTAGCCTCAGCACACTTATCTGGTTATTCATGTTATTTCCTCATTATTTTTATGTAGGGTCACCTCATTGTTGGGAAAGCGCATGAATTAATAAATTGTCGAAAAAAACATCACGATTACGATATTTCACTAATGTGAATTGCTTGGGGATTTGACGTTAAAACTGGGTTGCATAACAGTGAAATTGTTAAATTGAGTGGCGTTTCACATTTGGTAAATATATGAAAAACGGAGTGAAAAAACGTAATTGTTCAAAAGCCTCTCACGGTCAAAGATGAACTCAAGATGACTCGAACCAAATATGAGGACATAACAATGAATGAGTTCTTCTCCAACGTGAAACCAATTCAATTTGAAGGCAATTCCAGCGAAAACCCACTTGCGTTTCATCATTACGATCCAGACAAAATGATTTTGGGTAAATCGATGAAAGACCATCTTCGTTTTGCTGCGTGTTATTGGCACAGTTTGACTTGGCCCGGTGCCGATATCTTTGGTACAGGCACATTTGAACGTCCTTGGATGCAACCGGGTAATGCACTTGAACTGGCGCATGCGAAAGCCGATGTTGCGTTTGAATTCTTCTCCAAATTGAATGTTCCTTATTACTGTTTCCATGATGTGGATGTGTCGCCAGAAGGAGCTAATATTCGCGAATACGTAAATAACTTGGCAGAGATGGTCGATGTGTTAGGTAAAAAACAGGAAGAAACCGGGGTGAAACTGCTGTGGGGCACTGCCAATGCGTTCTCTAATCCTCGCTATATGGCTGGGGCAGCAAGTAACCCAGATCCTAAAGTGTTTGCCTACGCGGCAACTCAGATCTTCAATGCGATGAAAGCGACCAAAACCTTAGGCGGTCAAAACTATGTGTTGTGGGGCGGCCGTGAAGGTTATGAAACTCTGCTGAATACCGACCTGCGTCAAGAACGTCAGCAACTCGGTCGATTGATGCAGATGGTGGTGGAAAACAAACACAAAATCGGTTTTAAAGGCACAATTTTGATCGAACCTAAACCTCAAGAACCCACCAAACACCAATACGATTACGATGTGTCTGCTGTGTATGGTTTCTTGAAACAGTTCGGTTTGGAAAATGAGATCAAAGTGAACATTGAGGCTAACCATGCAACCCTTGCTGGGCACAGCTTCCAACATGAAGTGGCTACCGCAATTTCTCTAGGTATCTTTGGTTCGATTGACGCGAACCGTGGTGACCCTCAACTGGGTTGGGATACTGACCAATTCCCAAATAGTGTGGAAGAAAACGCCCTCGTTGTGTACGAAATTCTTAAAGCGGGTGGTTTTACTACCGGTGGCTTTAACTTTGATGCGCGTTTACGTCGACCATCTATTGCTCCAGAAGATCTGTTCTACGGTCATATCGGTGGTATGGATACCATGGCGCTCGCGTTAGAAAAAGCCGCCGCCATGATTGAAAATGACCTTCTGGCGAAGAACATTGCCCAGCGTTACGCAGGCTGGAATGAACCACTAGGCAAAGCCATTTTAAGTGGTGACCATTCACTGGAATCACTAGCGAAATACGCAGTGGACAGCAATATCCAACCAGTCAAAGAATCAGGTCGCCAAGAGTACTTAGAAAATATTGTGAATCGATTTTTGTTCTAAATGCTTTTTCCCTAGATAACTAGGAGCCGCTATTTCGTCCGGATTCAATATTTTTGAAGTGCCTGTCCCCCGAACGCTTTCCCTTTGGAGTGCCTGTCCTTTTAAGGTGCTCTTAAGGCGTTAAGCAAAGGCCTCAAAAAGCAAAGCTTACTCACAGCCTGTTAGTTACTAGCAGGCTGTTTTTGTGTTTGGAAGGATCCTTGAAGATCTATTCGGCAAGAAAAATCGGGCTGAAAAGGGGAATTGTCAGAGTTCTGCAAGATAAAAATGTGATCTTTGCCCAGAATAGTTATTTTTTGTTCAAGTCTTCGTTAAATGTTGCAGAACGTTATGTGACAATTTACTTAATCTTGGATGACATCTGCCGATGCAGAGCTCTGAGATAGATATAAAATAAAAATCATACGGCTAGGTAAAAATAATGAATAACCAGACTATCGATGCGATGAGTCTTGGGGTAAGTGATGTTTGGAAACTGCGTTTTGAGCTGTTCGATACATTAGGTGCCCAAGAGCGTGGTCGCTCAGATGTATTTAAATCATCGGCTTATAAAAATTTAAGTTGGAAAGATCGTTTACTGCTCTCTTTCAATCCTTTGGCATTTGTTGGCGGGTTTGTTTACTACCTGTACAAAGGCATGGTCGGTAAGGCGGGGTTAATCTTCTCCGTTACTATGCTGTGGAGTGCGTTGCTACTGGCGGTGGAATACCTGCTTGGTGTGCGCTTTCCACATATGTGCTATTGGTTACCGCCTTCTGCCATGAGCGCTCAGTTAGCAAACTTCGACTACTACCGCAAACTTACTCAAGGTGAATCCTTGTGGAAAGGTTGGCACCCAAGCTTTTATCGTCGTTATGGTGTCACTCAAATGGTATTAGGTTCGGTTGGTGTGTTTGCTGCCGTGCTGCTGTTTGTGAGTCATTTTCAGTATTCAACCGCAGATGCGCGTAATTCAGATCAAGCGATCCGTATCGATTGTGGCTTAGAAAAAGTCTACGTGATGCCCAACGAGCTAGACCTTTTTGGCAAAGAAGCGTTATGTCGACACTTTTAAGGTAACACTGCCCTATTACTCCTAATTAGCATCAACTATTGAGGTTTTCTGCCACAGAAATGCTCTGTGATAGTTTGATTGTTCAAAAATATAATTATGCAAAAAAGCCATCTAGTTTTAGATGGCTTTTTTCATGTATAAATCTCTGATAAGTAACCGTTCAGCATGCTGTTTTTGACTTTTATTGAATATCTATGCATTGAGAAAGTTCTTAAAATTAGCGACCAATTGGTTTTTAATCTCTTTAATCATTGAAAATAAGTGTGATAGACTCAGCGACTCTAATTACTATTTTGCAAATTCTTGCACTTTTATTCGATTTTTAGTGGTTTTATTCATCTTGTTTCATTTTGGTGGGTAACCACTTTTTAGTCAGGAGCTTTCCAGATGCTACACGAGTATGTAAGCATATTACATGACTATCAAGGCATAATTTGGCAGAGTTCAGTGGTCACTATTCAATTGGCATTATTGTCGGTGTTAGTGGCGATTGTCTTAGGACTTATTTCTGCGATAGCAAAATTATTTGGCGCAAAACCGCTCGCAATCATTGCTGATTGTTATACAACTTTAATTCGTGGTGTGCCGGATTTGGTGCTGATGTTGGTGATTTTCTATGGCTTGCAGATGGCGCTCAACAGCGTAACGGAATCTTTGGGCATGGATCAAATTGATATCGACCCATTCTCTGCAGGCGTGCTCACCATTGGTTTTATCTACGGTGCCTACTTTACCGAAACGTTCCGCGGTGCATTTATGACGGTCTCTAAAGGCCAAATTGAAGCGGGTGTGGCGTACGGTTTTACTCCAGCGCAAGTCTTTAACAAAATCATTTTTCCCCAAATGATGCGTTTTGCGCTGCCAGGCCTATCAAATAACTGGTTGGTGACGATGAAAGCGACCGCTTTGGTCTCTATTATCGGGCTAGTCGATATCGTGAAAGTGACGCAAGATGCAGGGAAAGGGACTTACCATTTCTTCTTCTTTACTATCGTTGCTGGTGTGCTTTATCTGATGTTTACCACGGTTTCCAATTTTGTGTTCTGGTGGTTAAACCGCGTTTATTCAACCGGACATAAGAAGGCACAGCTATGATTGAGATTTTAAAAGAGTATGGTATCTCTTTCTTATGGACTGATGGCTATCACCTAACTGGGATTGCGGTTACGTTATGGTTGTTGGTGGTTTCGGTGACGATTGGTTTCTTTATCTCGATTCCACTTTCGGTTGCCCGCGTATCGTCATACAAGATTTTCTCGGTGCCTGTGTGGCTGTTCTCTTACGTATTTCGTGGCACGCCACTCTATGTTCAGCTCCTGATCTTCTACTCCGGTGTTTATACCCTTGGCTTTGTTCGTGATACTGAGTTTTTAAACTGGTTCTTCCGCAGTGGTTATAACTGTGTGTTGCTCTCTTTGGTTTTGAACACATGTGCTTACACCACGGAAATTTTTGCTGGTTCGATTCGTGAAACCAAAGCGGGTGAAGTAGAAGCTGCGCGTGCTTATGGTTTTAGCACTTGGGCGATGTACACCAAGATCATTATTCCTTCAGCACTGCGCCGCGCCATGCCTGCGTACAGTAACGAAGTGATCATGATGCTGCACTCAACGTCGCTGGCCTTTGCCGCAACCGTACCGGATATTTTGAAAATTGCGCGCGATGTTAACGCTGCGACTTACATGCCGTTCCATGCCTTTGGTATTGCGGCAGTGATTTACTTAGTTATTTCTCTAATTTTAATTAGCTTGTTTAAACGAGCAGAAAAACGCTGGCTGAAACATTTAGCTCCTGCGTCACAGAATGCATAGTGAGGTCCATGATGAATACAACAAAACTCGCAGTCAGCAACCTGCATAAAAAATATGGTAATCACGAGGTATTAAAAGGCGTTTCTCTCGAAGCGAAAGCCGGTGATGTGATCAGTATTATTGGTTCATCCGGTTCGGGTAAAAGTACCTTCTTACGTTGTTTGAACTTCCTTGAAAAGCCCTGTGCGGGCGAAATTTTCGTTAATGGTAAAGCCATTCAGATGAAAGCGGATGCTCAAGGTGAACTGAACGTAGTGAATAAAAAAGAGCTACAAAATTTACGCACGCAGTTGACTATGGTGTTCCAACACTTCAATCTATGGGAACACATGACAGTGCTAGAAAACGTCATTGCAGCTCCGGTCAATGTGTTAAAAATGCCTAAAGCAGAAGCCATTAAACTTGCAGAAAAATATCTCGATAAAGTAGGGATTGATGCCAAGGCTCGCCAGAAATACCCAGCACAACTCTCTGGTGGTCAACAGCAGCGTGTATCGATTGCACGTGCGTTAACCATGGAACCAGAAGTTTTACTGTTCGACGAACCAACGTCCGCACTCGATCCTGAGCTTGTCGGTGAAGTACTAAAAATCATGCAGCAATTGGCTGAAGAAGGAAAAACCATGGTGGTGGTGACCCATGAAATGGGCTTTGCTCGCCATGTGTCCAACCATGTGGTGTTCTTACATCAAGGAAAGATAGAAGAACAAGGCGCTCCTGAGGAACTCTTAGGAAATCCAAAGAGCGAACGACTTCAACAATTCCTCTCCGGAGCTCTCAAATAACGTTTCTAGAAAAGCCTGACCATGTCAGGTTTTTTTCTATCTGCTGCAAGCCGTTTGCGCAGATCTGACTTTTTCTCATGGCTACTATGATCACAATTCGCTACTCACTAGTGTGTGAATCATCTAAGTTGCCATGCCCACTGTAAACACAACAAAGGCAGGGATCGATTATGAGTATTAAAACCAGAAAAGTAGCCGTTATCGGCGTTGGACGAGTGGGTTCACATGTGGCTAGCCACCTTGTGACTCGTGGGTTGTGTGATGAATTGGTTTTAATTGATAAGGATACTCAGAAAGCAGAAAGTCACCGTATCGATTTACGTGACGGTGCCGCTTTTGGTTATCACCGTATGACCATCAGTTGTGGTGAGTATTCTGATCTGGATGATGCTGACGTTGTTGTCATCAGTGCCAGTGGTCCTATTGTGGAAGAGAACCGCTTGCTTGAATTGGATAACAACCTGAGCATCATTAATGAAGTGGCGACTAAGCTCAAGGCCACTAAGTTCAACGGCGTGGTGATTTCCATTACCAACCCATGTGATGTGGTCGCACAATATTTTCATGAACTGACCGGCTTTTCCGTTATAGGGACAGGCACCTTAATCGACTCTGCGCGTTTGCGTGCGGCGCTCTCTCGTGAAACCGGCATCTCGCCACGTTATATCCAAGCCTATTGCTTGGGGGAACACGGTAATAGCCAGTTTGTAGCGCAAAGCCATGTTTCGTTTATGGGCGTACCTTTAGCTGAGTGCCTAAAAGATCAATCAGGACGTTTTGATGGATTGGATTTTGCTGCACTACAACAGGAAGTGATACGTGCCGGTTGGGATATTTTTAAAGGTAAAAATGCCACTGAATTTGGTATCAGCACTGCAGCTTGTGAACTGATTGATGCCATCTTCCACGATGATGGTCGAGTGTTACCTTGTTCAACCCTGCTTAATGGGCAATATGGTCAGCATGATGTCTACGCCAGCACGCCTTGTGTGATTGGTAAAGAGGGCGTGCAAACGGTTCTAGAACTGAATTTGACCATTGAAGAGCAAGTTCTGATGGCGCAAACCTGCGACATCATCAAAAAGCACCGTCCAACGGTAAAATAAGCATCACACGAGAATAAAAAAACATGTCAAACACAATAATGAAGCTTCCGTTTCCTAGCCAAATTCTGCGCGGTAAAGGTGCGTTAAACGACTTTCTGCCAGCGGTTGCGACCAAGGGGCATCGCTTATTTGTGATCGGGGGAGAACGCGCTTTAGCCAGTGTGATGCCTAAATTGGATCTCTGTCTTGCACAAAACATAGAACACAATTTTGTGGTGCAAACACAGTGGTTTGGTGGCGAAACATCGCAAACTAATATCGATCGTTTAGTGAAATTGGCTAAAGAATTCAAAGCCGATGTTATCGTCGGTGTTGGTGGTGGCAAAGCAATTGATACCGGTAAAGCTGTGGGTGAAAGCCTAGGTTTGCCTGTGGCTACCATTCCCACCATCGCGGCAACCTGCGCTTCAAACTCTTCTGTTTCCGTGGTTTACCATGATAACGGCCACTACGATTACATCTATAAGTTAGAGAATGCTCCTGCTTTTGTGGTGCTAGACAGTGCATTAATTGCTGAAGCACCACTGCGTTGGCTTGCCGCTGGCCTTGGGGATACGTTAGCGAAATGGTATGAATTTCGCGCGATTGCTGAAAAGGCGCCTCAGTGTGCGTTGAATATGTCAGCATTTAGTAATGGTCGTTTGTGTTACGACGTTATCAATCGCTATGGCGAAGAGGCGGTTGCGGAAGTGACGCGTAAAGAAGCCGGTTTTGCCCTCGAGCAAGTGATGGACGCGATCTTTATTTTTGCTGCGCTTACCTCAACCATGGGTGTAGGCGATCACGTTGCTGCCGCGCATGCGATTTACGATGGGTTTACCGTGATTGATAAGACTCGCGAATTTGGCCACGGTTTGCTGGTGGGCTTTGGTAACTTGTGCCTATTGTCTTTGGAAGGTCGTCCTGACGCTGAAATCATTGAAGCGATTCAGTTAGCGAAACGTTGTGCGGTGCCAGTATCACTTAATGAGATTGCCGTTGATCTTACTGAAGAAGAGCTGTTCTTAGTTGCTCAAGCTGCGGTTGCTACCAGCGATATGGATAACATGCCAAGCAAAGTCTCTATCGAGCAGACCATTGCGGCGATGCATCATGTGTCAGCGCTTTCTGCAACACTGTAAAACCAACTGATGAACTCTTCTAATACTTGAGAAGAGTTGGATGAAGACCGGTGCACCAGATAATAACTGGCACCGGTTTTTACGTTTTCAGCGAACGGTTTAACGAGGCGCTTCATGCGAATATCATCTTCGACCAAATGGACATCTGCCATGGCGATGCCAAAGCCTTGTACCGCGGCGCTAATTGCCAAATCCATGGTATTAAAATATTGATGTTTATGAGAATTAGGCGCCACTTTGTGGGTCTCTTTAAGCCACAGTGACCAGTCGGTTTGATCTTGCGTTGGGTGCAGTAAGGTATATTTCTCTAAGGAGATATTGAGATCCGACGGGGCAATGTGGGAGGCGATCACCGGTGAAATCGCCTCTTCAAATAGCTTGAGTCCATGATGACCTTCACCATGAGCGGCGCGAAACACGATTCCAGCATCAAAATTCTCAGTACGAAAGTTGACATCGTGATCGGTCGTGGTGGTCAGCGAGACATGAATATGGGGTTTTTCTTGTTGAAATTGCATCAGCTTAGGTACTAACCAACGCATTGAACAAGTGGGGGCTTTTAAGCGAATTTCACTGCGCTGCAAACTCGCTTTTTCGGTGACGGTCAGCAGTTGGTCATACGCCTTTTGTAGCTCAGGTAAAATCTCTTGTCCTTGCGCGGTTAACGATAATCCGCGCGCTAGCCGGTTAAATACCGCAAAGCCCAAGTACTCTTCTAAGGTGGCAATTTGACGACTGACAGCACCTTGCGTCACGCACAGCTCATTAGCCGCGTGGGTGAAATTTAGATGTTTTGCAGTAATAACAAAAGCATACAGAGCATTAAATGGTGGTGTGCGTCGTGACATCAAAAAGTCCCAGCTATGTGTTTTTCTCATGCCTATTATGACAAGAATTCGATACTCGCGACAACGGTTATCACGGTAAATTATCGGGTCTAGAACTATCGGTGGATAGTTGTCGTTAAGAGGTTTTCATGATTCACACTCCCGTTTCATCGCGCACTAAATTGGATGATGTTGGTACCACCATATTTTCTGTTATTGGTGAATTATCCAGCCGTTACAAAGCCATCAACTTATCTCAAGGTGCTCCTAACTTTGCCTGTGATTCTGAGTTGATCAAAGGCGTAACGCGCGCGATGGAGAATAACCATAACCAATACGCTGTAATGACAGGGTACGCGTTACTGCGTGAGCGCATCGCGGAAAAAATCCAGAATGTCTATGGGCGCTCATACGATGTAGAACGGGAAATTCTGGTCACCGCCAGTGCTAGCCAAGGGATCTATTCAACGATTTCTGCGTTAGTGCATCCGGGCGATGAAGTGATCTATTTCGAACCCTCTTTCGATAGCTATGCGCCGATTGTTCGTTTGCAAGGTGCTAAGGCGATTCCGCTTAAATTGCAGGCGCCTGATTTTGGTATTAACTGGGATGAAGTGCGTGCCACCATTACCAGCAAAACCAAAATGATCATCATCAACACTCCGCATAACCCGACAGGGCAAGTGTTAAACCAAGCGGATCTTGATGAGCTGGCTGCGATTACCCGTAATACTGACATCGTGATTTTGTCTGACGAAGTTTACGAGCACATCGTGTTTGATGATAAACCCCATTGCGGCATGGCCACTCACAGCGAGTTAGCGGCGCGCAGTGTGATTATTTCTTCTTTTGGTAAAACCTTCCATGTGACAGGTTGGCGTGTGGGGTATTGTGTTGCGCCACAAGCTTTGATGGACGAAGTGGTGAAAGTTCACCAATTTCTTATGTTCTCAGCGGATACACCAATGCAGTATGCATTTGCTGAGTACATGAAAGATCCACAAACCTATTTGCATCTGGCGAAGTTTTACCAACATAAACGTGACTTGATGATCTCCTCTCTGGCTGAAAGTCCGTTTGAACTTATTCCAAGCAGTGGTTCTTTCTTCTTGCTCGCCAGCTATGGACACTTAAGCCAAGAGAAAGACAGTGATGTGGTGACCCGTTTAATCAAAGAACAAGGGGTTGCAACCATTCCACTTTCCGCGTTTTATACTGATGGCACGGATAACAAAGTGATTCGTCTGTCATTTGCGAAAGACGATGCGACCATCATTGCCGGCGCACAGGCACTCTGCCGCGCTCGGTTTGATTAAGGAGTTTTCCTGTGAAAGTCACGGTTGCCGCGATTCAGATGAACAGCAACGACGATGTTGCTGATAACCTGCAACGGGCGAGAAAGTGGGTTCTTGAAGCCGCTCAAAAGGGTGCTCAGTTTGTTGTTTTACCAGAGTATTTTTGCTTTATTGGGCAAAATGATGCAGCGCGTTTGGCACATGCCGAACCCGACAGCGGTGGGGTGATTTCGCAAGCGCTACGTGCGATAGCTAAAGAGGCGCAGGTGTGGTTGTCGGCTGGCACCATTCCGTTAATCAGCCCTGATAAAGACAAAGTTTACAATACTAACTTGCTGTTTAACCAAGAGGGTGAATGTGTCGGTCGCTACGATAAAATTCACCTATTTGGCTTTGATAACGGGCAAGAGAGTTACAAAGAATCAGACACACTTTATCCTGGTAAGGTCGTTACCACATTTGAACTGCCTTTTGCCAAGGTCAGACCTTCGGTTTGTTATGATTTGCGGTTTCCTGAGCTGTATCGTCTGCATAAGGAGTATGAGGTGATCACAGTTCCTGCTGCGTTTACGTACACCACCGGCCAAGCACATTGGGAGCTATTACTTCGAGCTCGCGCTGTGGAAAACCAATGTGTCGTGATTGCAGCGGCGCAAACGGGCGTTCATCCCAACGGCAATCGCACTTTTGGCCACAGTATGATCATCGGCCCTTGGGGCGAAGTGCTGGCAATGCTGGAAGAGGGCGAAGGCGTCGTCACTGCGGAAATCGATTTAGAACGACTTGATCAAAGTCGACAACAATTACCGGCGTTAAAGAACCGGATTTTTTATTAGTTACTGATTGGATAACAAGGGAATTACTATGAATAAAGCGCGTTTAGTGATGCTTGCTTTGGGTTTGATGGCATCAGCTTCTTCTTTTGCAGCCACCGTACGTTACGGCTTAGAAGCAGAATACCCTCCTTTCGAAAGTAAAAATGCCAAAGGCGAATTAGTCGGCTTTGACATTGAGCTGGGTAAAGCTATTTGTGAACGTATGAAAACCGAATGTGTCTGGAAAGAAAGCAGCTTTGATACGCTGATTCCTGCACTGAATGCGAAAAAATTCGACGTGATCAACTCTGCGATGAACATTACTGAGCAGCGCGCTAAAGCGATCGACTTTACCAATCCAATCTACCGTATTCCTTCACAGCTGATCGCTCGTGTCGATCAACACCTCGCACCAACGGCTGACGCGCTACGCGGTAAAAACATTGGTGTGCTTCAAGGTTCAATCCAAGAAGTGTACGCAAAAGCTCACTGGGAACCAAAAGGTGTAACCGTGACAGCGTATAAAGACCAAAACATGGTTTATTCCGACATGATGACCGGTCGTATCGACGGTACATTAGTAATGGCTGCAGCTGGTCAAGCTGGCTTCCTTAGCAAACCAGAAAGCAAAGGCTATGGCTTTATCGGCGAACCGGTTGAAGACGCTAAAATCCTAGGCAGCGGTATCGGTTTTGGCCTGCGTAAAGGCAGCGATGAGCTAAAAGAAAAATTCAACAAAGCCATCAAAGAAGTACAAGATGACGGCACAGTGAAAAAACTGGCTGCACAATACTTCACAGGCTTTGATGTCAGCGTGAAATAAGCGTTAACCGCTTATCTTGCAGACCGTTTCTGCAAACACAACATCTCTAATAAAAAACACACAGTTGCATCCACTGTGTGTTTTTTTTGCGCTTCTGAGGAGTATTTAGAACTTAACAGTGTTATGACTTATTTACGTTTCACATCCGACTAATAAGTTTGTTATACTCTGGTCATAACATAAATCAGAGCTAAAACCTTTGGATGAGATTGATGTATTACTAAGTATGCATGGTGAGCAAGTTCATAGGGATGATGGATATTGGTGGAAGATTGAGGCTTGGGCTGTTCCTCCAACTAAAGAACGTCCTCATGGTATTCGCTATAACCTCACGCTGCATAATAAATACAATAAGCGGGTATTTGGGCATGATAACGCCCATGCAGTTAAACCGCCCAAAAGTAAAAAGTTCAGTGGGAAATGTTACGAATATGATCACATGCATAAATCAGCTGTTGATCAAGGCACCCCTTACGAGTTTTCTGATTGTTATACTTTGCTTCAGGATTTCTTTGAGGGTATAGACAAAACCATTGCTGCAATAGAAGGTAAATAATATGAAAGCAAGAATTGGAATTATGTCTGAAAAGCTCATTCGTATGAGGCTGCTTGCTATTGCTCAAGGAAAATACAAGCCTCAACAGGATGAGCCGAGAGTATGGTATACATCGATTAATGCTATTTCTCAGATTCTTTGTCCGGAAAATATTGAATTGTTACGCTTAATTGACTCAGAGAGGCCTGAAAGCCTAACTCAATTGTCAGAGTTAACAGGGCGAGCTAAATCTAATTTATCAAACACTCTTAAAGCATTAAGTGAAAAAGGGTTTGTGCGTTTAGAGCAAGGTGCTGGCAAGTCGATTAAACCTGTCGCTTTGTTTACGGATTTTGAAATTGTTACTAACTCTGAACTCGAACATTACTTGCTGCAGCTATCAATCGGTCAGGCAGCTGCTTGATCGATAACAGGCAAAAGTAAGGTCTTAGTAATATTTATTATATTGATTTATAATAGTTTTTAACTAATTGAATAATAGCTATCGTAAAAACACACAGTTGCATCCACTGTGTGTTTTTTTTGTATCCCGTAAAAACTCACAATGTTGCATTTTTATTTGAATAAAAATCCCTTATCAAGGTAATCATCACATACCGCTGTTAACTGCGTTCAAATAGCTATATAAAATTGCACTTTGTTATAATAAAATACATATGCTTATGTTTGTTTTAATTATTAAAAGGAAAGGATATGAAAGGCAAACATTCAGTGATTCATCGTCGTCTTGGATTGGGTAAATTAGCACGTTGTATCTCGCTAGGGTTAATTGGCATCATGTCTACAACAAGTTCGATGGCAAGTATTTCGCCACGACCGATGGAATATTTAAATCGTGGTTTAGTAGCACTTGAGAGAAGTAACGATGTTTACTTATCTTGGCGAATGTTAGGGACTGATGATGAAAATATTGGTTTTAATCTTTACCGTAACGGTGAGCAGATTAACGAAAGCCCAATTACCACATCAACTAATTATGTAGATGAAGATGGAACGGTTTCTGATACTTATACAGTTGAAACAATTTTGGATTCCGGTAGTGAAATGTCAGATAAGGCTACTGTTTGGAGTCTAAAAGAACCTTATAGAAATCCTGGAAAGCCTAAAATCCCGTTTAAACGAATCCCTTTACCGAGTGCTCCAGAAAATGAGGGTATTACCTACACTCCCGGCGATATGAGTGTTGGCGATTTAGATGGTGATGGACAGTATGAACTGATCTTTGAGTGGGAGCCTAGCTCTGGTGTTCACTCTTATGTTGAGGCCATTGATCTCGATGGCAACAGTTTATGGCGTATAGATTGTGGTCCAAATACCGATAAACAGATTCTCAATATTATGGTTTATGATCTCAATGAAGATGGTAAAGCCGAAGTCGCTATGTTGACTGGCCCCGGTACAAAAGATGGAACGGGGAGTTACTTAAGCAAAGGGCCAGCGGCAAACGACGATGACTCATTAGTGATTGAAAGGGTCTCTGGTCATTTGATGGCAGATCCCCAATATATTTCTCTATTTAACGGTGAAACTGGTAAAGAAATGGCCACCGTAAATTTATGGCCTGCGATTGGACCAATTGAGGACATGAAAGCAACATGGGGTGACAGTTACGGTAAACGTTCGGCATCCAGAAAAGGGGCTGTTTTATACGACGCCAATAACGGACCTATGTTGGTTTATTCTCGTGGGATTTATAGCCGTATCGGTATGGCAGCTTACAAGTGGGATGGAGCGAATACGCTTACTACGGTTTGGAAGTTTGATTCTGATGATGAAGGCAATGAAGAATACGCAGGTCAAGGAAACCACAGTGTAGCGGTAGGTGATGTTGATGAGGATGGTTCAGACGAACTCACTTACGGTGCAATGGCCATCGATAATGATGGCACTGGTTTGTACAGTACTGGTCGTGGACATGGTGATTCACATGCGATTGGTGATTTGATGCCAGATCGTGATGGAATTGAGTTTTTCCAACCACATGAAAATAGCACTTATGGCATCGATATGCGTGATGCAAAAACCGGTGAAATCTTGTGGGAAGTATTAAGCTCTAACGATGTCGGTCGCGCTTGGGCGGCAGATGTAAATAGCGATTACCGAGGTTCAGAGATTGCTGCGGTTGGTTTAGGTAGTTTTGATGTCTATGGCAATCAATTAAGCGAAAGTTATAACTCATATCTACAGCCTTTGTATTTTGATGGTGATGTACAACAAGAGCTTAGAGGAGGAGCGAGTGTTAATGGGGATAAACGTTTGTTTACTGGTTGGTATTATGGAGCTAAAACCATACATAGTTCTAAAAATGATGCCAATTTAGTCGCCGATATTATAGGTGATTGGAGAGAGGAGATTATTTTCCCCAATGTTGATAATACGGAATTATTACTTTTTTCTAGTTGGTTTGAAACCGACCACAAAAATTACACATTAATGCATGATCCAATGTATCGCATGAATGTAGCGGTGCAAAACGTCGGTTATAACCAACCCGCTCACGTAAGTTATTATTTTCCAGATGGTGCACCAACTCCGAATATTAGGTTAATTAAAGCTGATAAATAGATCTTAATAATAATTGGCTATTAATAATCAACAAGCCCATTCCTTCCGTAATTGAGCTTGCCCTGTGTTCATTAATGAAGCTCTGAATGCTGCATGTTAAGGTCGTTGGGGTATTAAAGCAGAGGATATGATAGCCTCTGCTTTATTATTGATATTGAGTTGGTTAACCAAGTTTCCTTAGTAAATCAGAAAGCAAAGGCTATTCTTATTGAAGCTGCACATGACCTCGCTCCATTGCAACTCACTGAATCACGTTTAGTCGATTCGGGTAATGAAGGTTTGCTCGTCATCCACAAAAGCGACAAAGCCACCGTGATAGATAAACACCCGACCGCGACCTTCAACTAAGCAGGCAAGCTGAGGGTGTAAATCCTCTTTGATATCCGCACTTTGATAGGTTCCTGTATCGGTAATGACGCCGCTGAGTTTTGGCAAATATCCATAAGTGCGCCTGGCTTGATCGAGCAGACTCAATTCGCTGGCGGTAGAGAAGCAAGCAGGGATCGCACCGGCATCTTCGATAAACAACGTTTTGAATTCTTCAAAAGCGGTAATTACCAGCCAGTCGATGTCGTTAACATGATGGATAAACATAGATTTTCTCGGTCATTCTGATGCGGGGATGTTATCACTATTAGGGGAAACGTAGTAGATCGTGGCGAAAGGCAGTCGTTTACTCGAGCTACTGAAAGCTTTAGAAGCTAAGAATTCTGACGCTGTTTCATCATTTAGGCCAATGAGTGTTCGCTTGGACGTTATTGCTCATCTGAATGCTCAAGCATTAACAGATCTCGATGAACGTGATTTGGATGATTTTTAAGAGTGAGTAACTCGTTAAATATTCAAGTTTTTAAGCATAAGATCGTAATTGACTCACTGACGGACAGTGAGCTTCAATTGTTGACTAAAAACTTTAAACACTACAAGAAAACGGGGCAAAAACCGGATTTTTTGGTCGAGATGAAGCTTATGATCATCTCAACACATTACCGATCTTGAAATCAGCGAAAGTGAAGCACATTCACTTAGCTGCTAGTGATGCTCCGTTCTTAAGTTCTATTCAGTTTTACCAAACGAGTGACAAGCTATTGTCAAGGTTGGAGTGATCGTAGTAGTTTTAGGAATTTGCAATGTTAGTCCCAAAAAGAAAGATCTAAATTGACTCAGAGAAAGTCTGTATTACTCTCTGATTTTTATCATTAAATTAAGATTATAATAAATGGCACACGTAGCATACTTAACCGTCGAAGGCGCAACTCAGGGACCGATCTCTAAAGGCTGTAATACTCAAGACTCTATGGGAGGAAAATACCAATCAAATCATATTGATGAAATTTCAGTAATAGCTTGTAATCACTCAATGTCAAAGTATGAACAAAGAAAGCTACATAACCCAGTGGTTATTTCTAAAAATATTGACAAGTCGTCACCTTTGTTAGCTAGTGCTTTTTCAAAAGGTGAAAAACTTAGCTGCAAAATAAATTTTTTTCGAAATAATGAACAAGGGTTTAATGAGCTTTTTTATACAATTGAATTGGTAGATGCGATTATTGTTGCTTTGGATTTTGTTCTACCTAATACGATTAATTCTCATGGTGATGAGATGCATGAAATGATTAGCTTTGGCTATAAAGATATTATATGGACACACAAAATTTCTGGTACAGAAGGCTATGACTCATGGAATAATGGAGAGTGGGGTGAGAAATAATTACGAAGAATCAAATGAAGTAAAAAGTCGATCTCGTAACCTTATAATAAGAGCATCTATCGAAGGTAATAAGCACATAAAAAATGGGTCGGTTAAAGCAAAATTTTTAAAATATTATGATGATATTGCTAATCAAATTGTAATTGAATTCGAGCAAGGTCGAAAAAGCTTAAATCAGGCTCTGTCTTCAATTGAGGAAGAAGCTGAAAACTTACTAGAACAGAGTATCACTATTTCTCAAAAGGGAGCGGGGTTTATAGCAGGGTTATTACAAATAAAAAGTGGGTTGATTGGTATATCAGAAACAAGAGGAGTGAGTATTCCATATCATGGTTGGATGGTTGCTCATGGCATTAATAACACTATAGAAGGAGGTGTATATTTTTTTACTGGTGATGATAATTATATTGGCCCAGTGAAAAAATTATATGAAGAATATGCTAAAAGTAAAGGTTGTTCGCCAAAATATGGTGATATGGCTTACAACGCAATTGACTTGGTATTTTCTGCTCATGGGCTTGCGTCACGAAGTAATGTATTAAAACAACATTATTCACTATTAAATAAGTTAAGTAATAGTAAGAAAATAATTTTATATAGGGCTACGGCAGAGGACTATCTAATAGGTTTACAAACGTTAGGTCCACTAGCTCTTGGAGTTGAGGGCGTTGCTGATATTTCTGCAGTGCAATCAATTTATAATGATATCGTAAGCGATGATTTTGAGTGTAATCTTCAATGAGTATACTTTTGTTTCTTTTAGCATCGATTTTTGTTTGGAAAATACTAAGGGTAATATCTAGAAAATTAGTAAATTCGAATATTGTAGTTAGATTTTTATATATTATTTTTGTAATGTATATTGCATCTGAATATTTTTATTTCGCAAAGTATCATCAATTCGCATTTCTTTTCGAAAAAATCATGCCAAATGATGTTAATAATGTATTTTGCTGGTGGTTTGGTTTTATTTTTTCTGTTTTATTAGTTGCTACATGTTTTCCTATGTCTATAGCTAAAAGTAAAAATAATCTATAATTTAAACCAACGTTCTCACACCAAGTATTAAAGCTAACACTTAGCGGTCCCAATTATGGTAAATGATAAAGCTGCAGATGAGTAGTCCATTGGGGTGCTAAACTAAAGGCATTTTAGTGATGAATTTGGGGGCTAACGAATAGCCCCATTGACGTTCAATTTGATAAAACTTAAACGCGACTTGCCAAATCTTGCTCAGAGATAAACGCTGCCATGTCGAGCACTTGTTTCGTGCGCGGCATTTCAATGCTCACTTTTTCTGCCAGCTCAATAACCGAGTAACCAATAGCATCCAGCTCTAGCGGTTGACCTGCTGTGAAGTCTTGTAGCATTGAGGTTTTGATATTGCCCATGCCTGCGCCCATTTCCATAATTTGTAGAGGATTAAAGCGGATGCGCGCGCTGTATGCTGCGGCAGTTAATAGCACTTCATCAAGGATATGACGGACCAATGGGCTTAAACGTGGGTCAGCATACAGCTGATTTAGCGTGCCTTTGGTAATCACGGAAAGTGGGTTAGAGGTTAAGTTCGCTGCAACTTTAGTCCAGATCTGGTCGCGAATATTATCCACCGCGCGAGCTTCAATATCGGCTGCCTCTAGCACGGCGCGTAGTTGCTGCAAACGCTCGGTTAGCTCATTATGAATTTCACCCAAAATCAGCAGATGCGGGTTTTCTGAAACCACATCGCCAGGCGCTTGACGAAACGCAGTCATAAAGGTCACACAACCAATCAAATGCTTCGCTGGCAGCAGGCTGGCCAGTTTGCCTGTTGGGTCGAGACGCTTGATCACTTGATGAGTCGGGTTGTCGATGCCTTGAAAATACCACCAAGGTAAGCCATTGATCATCGGCACAATAATGGTGTGCTCACCCATCATGGGTTGAATCGATTCGGCAATCACTTCAAGCGCTGTGGTTTTGGTACAAACAAATATCACGTCTTGTACGCCAAACTCTTCAGCATTTTGTTTTGCTACAACATTTACGCGATGTTGACCCTGTAGGTCTTTAAGAGAAATGCCGTTGGTTTGTAATGCGTCTAATGTCGCACCACGCGCTAGAACGTTAACGGTGTTTCCCGCTTTGGCCAGTAGAGCGGCAAGCGTACAACCAATAGCGCCTGCGCCAGCAATACAAAGTTTCATGTTGGTTCTTTTCCTTGTCTGTTAAATTTCGGTCTTTCATTTACCGTTGAATGCTCAACCTTCAATGACAATGACCGACATTCCTTTTCGATTTTTAACGAAGTGTTTCGAACAGTGTGCTAGTACACTAGTTAGTAAATACTTCGCCTGTATGCTTTGTTATATAAGGGTTGAATTTAGCATGAATTAGAAAGAGTGCCAATGAACTCAGTTCTGTTCATAACGAACTTAGGAGATTGTTTTCTCTTTTGGCGTCTGAAATTTTTTGTTTTCTATGTGTGATAAAGGTGGCTGTACGATAAAGTTTATCTCTACACGAACGATCGAGTGGTTGACCGCTATCGAAACGAGATTATTTCTGTATAATTGTTCGCTAATAACAATCGTTATCATTCTTGTCTTTTGACTTTTTCCTATATAACAGTGATAAATATGATGATTTTTAAGCACCTGGCACGATTGGCTCTCTTCGCTGTATCAGCCTCAACCTTTGCTGCACAAACGGTAGTTGTTACCGATATGAACGGTGAGCACAAATGGTCTCAGCCAGCTAAAAGAGTGGTTGTGCTGAACTGGTCTGCTGCGGAAGCTATGTATGTATTGGGGGTGAAACCCGTTGGCGTTGCGGATCCGGAAGGTTATAACACTTGGGTAAAAGAGCCTAAGGCACCTGAGGATATCACTAGCGTCGGAATGCGAGGTGAACCCAATATGGAGTTGATTCATCAGCTAAAGCCGGATGCCATCCTTAGTGGTTCTGGTCAGCCCGCTGCTTATGATTCTTTAAGTCAAATTGCTCCAGTATTGAGCTTTGATACCTTTCGTGATGACCAAGATAATGGACAAGCCGTTGATGATGCCTTTTTAAAAATGGCTAAAGTGGTTGGTAAAGAAGCGCAAGCAAAGCAGTATTTAGCTGAACGTACACAAAAAATCGCACAGTGGCGAGAGGCACTTAATAAGCATTTTAACCATAACATTCCTAAAGTGACGATGGTTCACTTTGTTGACCTTAGCCATGCATCCGTCTCAGGTAACAACTCTACCGTTGAATACGCGCTCTCTCAGCTTGGGATCGAGCCTGCGTTACAAACGAACAAGAGTGCATGGGGGCAAACGAATTTGCCACTGCAGTCGCTGGCGTCGATTAAAGATGGTGTTGTGATTTACGTTCGTCCATTTGCTCAAGAGAAGAGATTGTTTTCTTCCGCATTATGGCAGCACCTGCCTTTCGTTCGTCAAGGCAATTTCTTGACGGTTGAACCTTGCTGGGTATATGGCAGCGCGGCATCAATCGAACATATTGCCCAAGTCGCAACGCAAGCGCTGTTAACTCTTCCGGCGCGGTAGTAGGAACGATTATTGATAAATAAACGAAAGGGCGTACTGAACAGTACGCCCTTTTTGTGGGTTGAATATCGAACTGATATCGTGATTAAACACGGCGTCTTAGCAAAGGAATTCGCTGACCAAATACGTTAATCAAGGCACCAGAAACAATGAAAATACCGCCTAGATAAGTCCAAACCGATGGGATTTCTTGGAACCAAATAACGCCGATACAAATTGAAAACACGATTTGAATATAGGAGAAAGCCGAAGCTCTTCCTGCATCTTGAGTTTGCATCGCCTTAGTTAAACCATATTGGCCAACTTGAGTGAACACACCGACCAAAATCATCATGACCGTGACGTGCCATTCTGGCCAAATAAAATCGCGCCCAATTAACAATGCGGAAATCGGTAATGCAACCATAGGGAAGTAGAAGATGATCACTGAGCTGTCTTCGGTTCGGCTCAGTTTTTTCACGATCACGTAAGCGATAGAGCTGCCAAACGCACCGAGTAATGCAATTCCGACACTGAACAGTGGAATATCTGAGTGCTGACCACTGGCAAGTTCGGGATGCAGCATAGTGTAAAGGCCGAGTAAGCACAGCACGATACAGACGATTGTTGCTGGTTGAACTCGCTCTTTTAAAAACAGCACAGCAAGCAGCGCTGTAAAAATTGGATGAACGTACTGCAAAATCGTCGCTTCAGCGAGAGGTAATGAGGTTACCGCATAGTACACACACATCAATGATGCGGTACCAAACGCCCCTCGAGCAAACAGCAGTTTCTTATTGTTACCCCAAATAGAGATACGTTTACGTTTTACGTCAATGTAGCTGATGATCAGTGAAACAAAGGCCCTAGCAGCAACGATTTCGAATACTGGAATTCCATAATTGCTGACACCTTTTACAAAGGCAGTCATTAGGGAAAAGCCCAATGCTGACAGAAACATAAAGCGCACACCAATGGGGAAGATTGGTGAAGATGATGGGGGTGATTCCATGGTTTAGGTTTGACTAGCTTGATAAAAAGAAGTGGTTAATTTATCGCTGTTTGTGACGAAAGTCCCGCAATTTAGTCAAAAACTAAACTTAAAACACGAGATGCAAAGAGAGATATAGTAAAAATCCCTCCATTCTTGTTAGGGGAACTCCCAAACTTTAGACGTTTATTGTCACCATCCTTTCCTTAATTGAGCTTACCTGTGCTCGTTGATGAAGCTCTAATTTCTGCACCTTGAAGTTATTTAAAGATATTTGATCAAAGTTAAATATTATTATTGGTTTGTTTTTATACTGATACTGCTATATTTGTCATTAGCTGAATTTAATGAGATAAAATGTCACCAATGATTTTTATAAGCTTATGAAAATTAAAATCGTGATTTAATCCTTATAGTTGTATCTGGATATAGCGGTTTGTGAGCTAAGATATTGAATATTATGTTTAAAATTAATATACAACATGTTTTATATAAATATTTAGATTCTTAATTAAAATTCTTTGCATATATTTACATTCTATAAAAATATAGTTATAAACCACATCGAATAAATATGACTTTATTGATTGTTATATTATTTATTTGTCTATTCTATGAAGTTATAAATATAAAGATAAAAAGGATTAGTTAGTGAAAAAAATAAGTTTGTTGGCTTTGTCTGTGAGCATGGCATTAACTGGGTGTGGTGGTGATAGTAGTAGCGATGAAAGCACTCAAACGACCATTAAAGCGTTAGACGGTTATTTGAAAAATGCGGTCGTTTTTGTCGATACGAACAATGATGGTGAGTGGCAAAACAGTGAAGTTTTACTTGGCTTGACTGATAACAATGGGCAGCTAACGTTGGATTCTCGTCCTGAGGGTACTTTAGCCGTGCAAACCGTTGTGCCTGGTGGCGATGCCCAAGCTCAACTAATCGCGTTGGATAGCGAGAAATACGCAGGTATTTACACTGTAGATATGGACCAACCCACTCAAGCGATGCAGAGTGAAGTGGTATTCCGTTCAACACCATCTTCAACCATGATTTCACCATTGACCGACCTTGTTGCGATTGAAATCAGTAATGGTGCAACAGAAGAGCAAGCTGCAAGCAATGTTGCTGAAGCTTTAGGTGATGCAACCATCAATGTTTACTCCGATTATATTGGTGCGACAGACAACACTTCTAAGAAACTGCATAAGACTGCTCAGATTTTAACGGTATCAAAAGTTGCCGAAGGTGAAGGTGATGACAATTACCACGCCAATGCACTGAAGTTTGCTGAAGCAGCTGCAGAAGCTACAGAAACATTAAGCGAAGAAGAACTTAATGATGTGACGGTTAAGCCAGTCATTATCGATCAATCTTCTGGCGACGGTGTTAATTTGACTTCAGTTTCCAACTCTAGCTTAGTGGTTAGCAGTGACTACATTGCTAGCATTGAAGCAGAGCTTGTAAATATGAACCTGGAGGTGGGTAGCAGCATTACACTTAGTGAAGCTTACTCAGGTCTGTTTAGTGATGAAGATAATAGCAATATTACGGCAGCATTAACTCAAACTAGCATTGCTGAGCTGAAGGCTGCTGGTCTAGAGGTTTCTTTAAGCAGTGGTAATTTGGTTCTTCAAGGCGAAGTTTCAAAAGCTGGAACTTACAATATTGTTATCGAAGGTAAAGATGTCGCTTCCGATGGTTCAGTTGTTGCGACTGTTCCTGCTGTGATTACCTTTACTGTAGCCTCAACAAATGAAGCACCGACTGTAAATACTTCTGTAACCACGGCGTTACAATCAACATTGAGTGCTTGGAATTTGGAACAAAACCAAAGCACAGAAAATAGTGTTGATGTGAGCGAGCTGTTTAATGATGCTGAAGGTGACACTTTAACTTACTCGGTATCGTCTTCAGACAGTGGTCTTTTAGTGTCTGTTGATGAATCTGGTTTGCTAACCGTATCTGGTACGCCAACGACTTCTGGTGTTGCAACATTAACTATTGCCGCAACAGACTCGACTCATAGCACCGCTGCATCATATACACTTAATCTTTCTATCACGGAAAGTGCTGTAGATGAAGAAGATGATGATTCTGCATCTGATGAGTCTTTAGCCTTTACCAACGCTATGTTTAGCGAAGCGAAAGTATGGAGCATGGGTAGCTTTAATGCTGGTGATACAGAAGTCGGTTTCGCGACCTTCCAAGTGAATGGTTCAGAAACTCAAATGTGTATGGATTTTGGACAGACACTAACAGGTCACGACTTTGGTCCTGTTCTGGATAATCTATTTGAAAGCTCAGCAGATTTAACCGATTGTTTCCCTGTCACTCTTCAAGATGACGGCACGCTTACTTTTGACGAAGAAGGTAAGACAAATAGCTTCACTGTTCTTTACCATGCTAACGTTGGAAATGGCGAGCAAATGGTTATCGGTACAGGTGATGGAGAACTATTCTGGTTAGATTCGGCCAATAAAGATTACTACAACTTCCTTGAAGTGACAGAAGCGCAATTTGACGGCAAAGTTTTTGTCTTGGGTGATGATAACAACGAACAATCTAACGGCACTGGTGACGTTGAGCCTCTCCTGTTCTATTACGACTTCAATACTGACGGTTCATTTAATGCAATTGATGTAAATGATACAACTGGCGAAGTCTCTGAACCTGGTACTTGGAAAGTCGATACAATCACTGAAGATGGCGATACAACAGTGTACTTGAACCAGCATCAAACCTTTGATGGTGGTTACGAGCGTAACACTTATCGTGTCCGTGATTTTGGCAAATTCAGTGTGTATATGACAGACAAATACGCAGATGAAGATGATGCTGATTACATCATGATGGGTGATGAAGCAACCTTGACAAGCATTTATGAAAAATGGATTGCAGCCGCTAAGTAATCACTAACTAATCCATAAAATCAAAGCCCTCAATTACGGTTGAGGGCTTTTTTGTATGAATAGCCAGTGAAAGTTAACTGTTAGGGTCAGTTCAACTGAATCTCAGGATGGCGTTGCAGCAAGTCCAGACGTGCCGTGCCTTGCTCGACAATGGCTCGTTCGCCGTGGTTGTCGATAAGCCATAAGCTATCGCTGTTAGGATCGTATTGCGGCCAAGTTTTAAACGCGACGGGATTGGGTGTGCCGTGTTTGGCAAAATGAACCCAACGTTCGGTTAAATTATTGGCTAACTCTTTATCTTCCTCACTTGGCATAAAGCCTAATTGGTCAATGTTACCAAACACGTAAGGGATCTCTGCGGTGTGAATGGCCCCTGGATGTTTTTGTTGCTGAGCTGAACTTTGGTAACTGAAATAGTAACGCCAAGTGGGCATCTTGTTTTTGACAGAGCTTGTTGCTAAGGCTCGGGTATTCACCGTGGCAAAAATGTCGGTTGCAAGCTGAGCTTCTTTATTCTCAACCAAATTCGTACCGTAGCCATCGGTTAGCTTGGCGGCATGAGGCCACAGGTTACCCAGTTTCTCTTTTACCGAGGCACGCCATGCTGGTGGAAAGAATCCTGCTTCATCATTATTGCTACCAATCAAAAGCGGTACATGGTGATAGTGACCGCTGGCGATCGCTTTCTGGGTTTTCTCGGTTAACGATACGTCATCAATGATCGGCATGGTGGAAGTTTTAGCAAGTGGCAAGGTCAGTAGTTGGCTTGCGGATAACGCACGTAATTGTGCTGGGGTCATATTGGCTAGGGATTTGGGTAGCTGCTTTTTAATCGAGGTAACGGCTTGTTGCCGTGACAGTTCAGGTAAAGCTAAAGCGCCAGATTCGATAATCGCTTTATTAAATAGGCCGTTAGAGAGTGGGGATGTTAGTAAATACCCCACAGAGGCTCCTCCTGCAGATTCCCCCCAAATGGTAATGTTATTAGCATCGCCCCCAAACTGACCGATATTGTTTTTCACCCATTGCAGCGCGGCAATTTGGTCAAGTAAACCAAAGTTAAGGGCTTGCCCTTTATCTTCTTTATCCAGTGCTGGATGAGGGAAAACACTCAACGGGCCAAGGCGATAATTGAGAGTGACCACGATAACCCCTTTTTTCGCTACATTCGCTCCATCATAGAGTTTGAGAGACGACGCTCCCATCCGAAATGCGCCACCATGAATCCACACCATGACGGGAAGGCGGTCTTCCTCAAAACGTCTTTTGGGTTTCCAGATATTGAGGGTGAGACAATCTTCACTCATGGGTTGTTGGCCTAGTATCGCTTCAGGGCCTTTCGGTGGTGGAGTTTGCATACAGGAAGGGCCAAAGGTGGATGTTTGTTTTACCCCAGACCAATGCTCGGCGGGTTCTGGTGCGTGCCAACGTAGTTGGCCGATAGGCGGTTTGGCATAAGGAATGCCTTGCCAGCTAAATGTCTGTGGGAGGTTCTTCCCGACAATTGCTCCTGATTGTGTGTGAATAAGTAGGGGATTGACTGAATCAGCTTGAGATACAGAACAAAATAGCATGAGACTGGTGATAAGGCCGGTAACGAAGGATGTTCGTAACCTAGGTACAAATAGATATTTCATAGCAAAGCAAAACCTCGATATTCTGGGAGTGGTTTTATGCAGACATTGTTAAGACCCTAATTCAATTAAAAGGTTTATACCCAAGTAACCTCAAGATGCGGTTTCAGCGAGAATGTATTCGCTCATAGGCAAGGCACCGATTTGAATACATAGTGATTCTACGTAGAAAATCGGTAACGCAGCATAGGAGCGAATAGCTCATCAACAAGCCCATTTCTGCGCCCAATGACGTTGAAAGGGAATGACCATTCCTTCCGTCATTGAGCTTGACCTGTGCTCGTTGATGAAGCTCTGAAGTCTGCATCTTGAGGTCATTTGGGTATATAAAAGCTTATTAATCAGGGGAATATGTCGCTTAAGAATCTATCTATTTTGCTCATTCAACAAGATGCCAATGTTGCTTCATAACGAAAAACACCGCCCGAAGGCGGTGTAGGTAATGCGCACTGTAATTCGCTATTTGTTGCGTAATTGGAAACGGGAAACCAATGAGATAAGTGTGCGAGATTGTTGTTCCATCTCTTTAGAAGAGTTAGCACATTCCTCAGAAATCTGTCCGTTTTGATGAACCACTTCATCAATTTGTTGAATACCGATGTTGACCTGTTCCGCTGCTGAACTTTGTTCACTTGAAGCTGTGCTTATTTCAGCTACTAGTCCGGCAACGTGGTCGATGTGACCTAAGATTTCATCAAGTGACTTAGAGGTACTTTCTGTCAATTGAATACCTTTTTGAGTATTGGTCGCGGAGTTTTCAATGAGTTTCGCGGTTTGCTGCACGGCCGTTGCACTGCGAACAGCAAGCTGGCGAACTTCATCTGCAACAACAGCGAAGCCTCGGCCATATTCACCAGCACGAGCAGCTTCAATGGCGGCATTTAGTGCAAGCAAATTGGTTTGTTCGGCAATCTCTTCAATGGAACTAATGATGTTGTTGATGTCTTTACCTGATTGGTTGATATCGTGCATTGCATTAGAAAGAGCATGCATCATTTTGTTGCCATCATGAGCAGCGTTTAAGGTTTTTTGTGATAGCTCATTTACTTGATGGGCATTGACAGAGCTTTGCTGTATTTGTGTCGCAATCTCGGCAATCGATGCGCTGATTTCAGTCACAGCGGAAGCTGATTGCGCCGCGCCAGCAGCAAGGTTATGACTTAAGTCAGAAACACCGCCTGCACTAGATGCAATGTGGTCCGAGTTACGACCAATTTCAAAGATAACTTTATTTAAGTCATCCAACATTTGCGCTAGAGCATTTCCCAATTGATCGTGGTCAGATGCTTTGGTCACGGTGACATTCAGATTACCTTGAGAAATCTGCTCTGCCACAGCCACGTGTTTTTCTAAGCTCGCCGTCATGTTGTCGAGTGCTTCTGCTAGAACACCAACTTCATCGTGGCTGTGATAGTCCAAACGTTTACCAAACTCACCACCTGCGATGGATTTTGCCATATCCACTGCACGCAAAATTGGCGCGGCGATTTTTTTCGCAAACATCGCAAGAACAGTGATAGCGATTAATGCCACAACCAAACTCAATAACAGTTGGATATGAATGTTGCTGTCGTTGTTGTCACTAATGCGTTGCTCAAGCTTATAGGCGTCCGCTAACACGGTGGCTTTGGGCACTTGAACGACAACGATCCAAAAGCTGTTACCACGACCTAATGCAATAGGTGCTAGAGCGAAAAATGCCTTTTCTCCTTTGGCATTGGTTGATTCAAAGGAGCCTAGCTGATGATCATGAGCAAGCTTTTTAATCCTGTCTTGCGCTTGACCAAACAAGTTTTGTTCCTGTTTGCCTATTGTGGAAGCGTCTTGACTGTTTGCTAGCACTAAGCCTTGGTCAGTCAAAATAGTAACTTGTGATTGACCTTCATAAAGCTGTTGTGAAATTTGTTGGCTCAACGATTGAACAAACTGCAAGTTGTAATCGGCACCGATCACTCCAGCAAATTGACCATTAAACTTGATAGGAACAGAAAGCGTGGCTAGCCACAGTGATTGGCCTTGAACTTGATAAGGCAGTGGTGCTGTAACCGTTTCTTTCCCTTGTAGCTTTGGTATTTGATACCAAGCCCCACGACCAATGCCGTTCGGATGTTTTTCTAAACTATCAAAATCGACCAAAGGCGCTACTGTAATTTGGCCTGAAGCAGAACGTGTCCAATAAGGGATAAATCGTCCTGTATTTGTTTCACTACCATTCTCAGCACCGATAAATTGTTCATCCTGATGATCAAATTTGTCTGGTTCCCAAGCACTGTAAACACCGTTTAAATCTGGATTGCTTTTTAAGACCGACTGCAAAGTGAGGTTAAAAGTGTTGCGGTTAAAAAGAGTTTGTTGTCCAGTATTTTTTGACGAAATCGTTTCCGCAATGGTTCTTGCTGAATTAATACCCTGTTCAATACGATTCTCAATGATCTGAGCATATTTTTCAGTGGTAATACTTAATTCTTTATGAGTTCGTTCGGTTATTAAGGATGTGGTTTCGGCTAACACAATATCCTTAGTTGAATTAGCAGAAGTGATACTATAGCTAGCCAATACAGTTGCTGTAACAGCTAGTCCAATACCACCAATTAGCGCTATCTTGGTTTGAATAGATTGTAATCTCATAAACTCTCTAACTGATTAAATTGACGAGTGGAATAAACTTAATATTAATAACTTTAGAACAGGCCAGAGCCCCCCTAAATGGAATAAGGTAAATAAGAATGTTTATCGTTATTGTATTTTAATGTTAAAAACGGATGAATAGTAAACTGATTTATATTGTTTAAACAATAAATTATTTTGATTTTTCGAGTGAAAACACCTTTTTATCTGAAAGTAATCATTTATTTTATTTTTTTCTTACTAGGTTTTTGGATGATCTTTGTCATTAGTATTTAATTGTTCTTTTGTTATTTTTTGTGTTTAAAGTTTTTGATAAAAATTTGTTTAATATTTGATTAGATCAGAAGATTAATTAATTTCTAATATCAATGGTGTTACAAGAATTTTTCTGGAAATTTAACGGTAAATAGGTGCCAGATGATAGGGAATAGCGTATTCTAACGATATAGCACGAAGTAAACGTGTAAAAATGTGTAAAGTTGCATAGTCAAGAGTGAAAAATGTGATCTTGTGCCTAATAGATTTGTCCCTGACAAAGTTCTGACGAAATGGAGTAGTTTTAACCAGATAAATCAGTACTATGTGCGCATAAAAATAGAATTATGGCTAGGCAATACAATAAAAATGACTTACCGAATGGCAAGGCTGACAGAGCTAGATAGCTCTGTTTATAGTCAAGTCGAAGGTGGGCTGGATCAGTTATCGCGCGAAGAATTAGAAGCTCTAGTGCCTGAGGGTATGGAGCTGGATAGTTTTGCCGAAAAATTGAGAGAAGGCCAGCTTTGGCTGCTAACAGAAAACCCTAAGAATCCAGCACTTAAGCAAGCTGCAGATTCCGATGTTCACTGGGCGCTAGACTCAGGAACGCAGGGGGGATTATCTGAAGCGGCAAATCAAGCATTGTATGCATTAACGAATAAAAAAGCAGTGGGCGGTTTTTCCTCCCAACAAGCAAAATCGAAGCAAACGAAAACCGGACAATTTCCCTTTTTACGTCCTCAGTTTTCTCACAAAGAATCTCAGCTAACAACGTCAGTTAGACCGGATTTTAGTGACTCGGTTAGGCCACTAAAATACGAATATAATTTCGAAATTGCTTGTTCAGAACAAACACTCATTAACAACGTCGGTTGCTCCTTTGCTTTGGCGAAGACAGTTCAAGAGCCTATGTTAGGCACTTGGCATAAATCGCAAACCAAGCATGGCACTAAATTTACCATTCATACCGCTTTTGACGAGCCAAAACGCCTAATGATTCAAGTGGCGTCAGCTCCGTTGGGCATCACCTTACCGAATCCGCTTGCCTTAGATGAAATCGGCACCGATAGCGTTCGTGATGCTTACATTCCTGTTGTTCCTGCTGTGGAAAGCGCCAAGCGTTTAGGTTTACCTACCGAAGGCTATTACTACCATTTTTGCCATCGTCGTTTGATTCAAGAATATAAAATCTTAGGTGACGGTAAGTGGAGTTTTTACGGAACTCGTTCAACTCATGAAAAACTTGATGCTCGGCAAGGGTTTAATAAATACCAAACCGCTATTTTGTTGTTTTGGAAATTGCGTGGTCATGTCATTAAACAGCAGAATTTGGTGTATCTGCCACGACAAATTACTCGCGATGAGTTAGATAACATCAACGAGCAATGGCTTGAAAAATACAGTGTTGCGATTGATATGCCTAAATTGCTCAATACACGCCATCAAAAAGATTGGCAAAGTGAGCGAAGCGCTTTCGTTGATGCCTATAGTGAGAAACGTGCACTGACCTATTTCGTTCAGCGCCAATTAGGCAGCAATAAGCGCGAAGGTTGGAGCGAGATTGCCCTCAAACATGGCATTTCTGCCAAGCGATTACTTGAGCTCAACCCTAGATATCTTTCTAACCCTGCTGCTTTGCAGGTGGGCGATGAAATTAACGTCGTGGACGCGAAAGAATACCTTCTTTCTAACGAGCAAACGACTCTCCCCCGTGAACTGCCGAGTCTTTATCAACGGCCTATCAATGCGCGCTATCGCTATCCTGATAAAATGTTGGAAGGTACGCATTTACGGGCACTGAATAACTTTAGTGTGGTGGATGAAGAATTGCCGATTGTCAATTTGGGCCGCCTCAACTAACCTACCGATACTTATCTCTTGTGATATTTTTGCTCGCCTGTTGGCCTTGATAAAGGTCAACAGAACATCCGCTCGTGCCCCAATAATGACTCTCACCTCAATTTATGACTTGTGCATAAAGCTCAGGGCAATTAACCGCGTTTGTAATACCAACTGAATAGGCTTTTTAATTCAAGCTACAGAGCTTTGGGTTACCCATGATCTTTTTACTCACCAAGCTGTACGTTGAACATGTACTCTTTGTAAATAACTGATATTAAATAGCTTGTGTTAGGTTTAAGGTAGTAAGAGGAGCTTTTGGGTTACCATGTTCTAAATACTAATTTTGCCGCGCAGTGACTTTTTCTCACCCTGCTTTTTCTTGTTATCAACCCGCTTTTTTTGTGATGAACGAGTCGGTTTGGTTTCCCGTCGTTTCTTTTGTACGACCATGGCGGCTTGAATGATTTCCAATAGTCGATTCAATGCATCTTCGCGGTTTTTCTCTTGAGTGCGGAAGGTTTGAGCCTTAATGATGATCACGCCTTCTTTGGTGATCCGTGAATCATTCAAAGCAAGCAGTCTTTCTTTATAGATAGCCGGTAGGGTGGAGTGTGGGATATCAAAACGTAAGTGAATGGCTGATGATACCTTGTTGACGTTTTGTCCGCCGTTGCCTGTGGCGCGAATGGCCGTCAGCTCGATTTCCCAATCGGCAAGAGTCACAGTGTTGGATATTTTGAGCATGGCATACCACAGAGCTTGATAAAAAAGAGAGTGTAACGACTTAGCGCTAGATGTCAAAAACGGGATGTGCCATTTTTGTTGGCCTAAATAATAGTGCCTTAATGTAAGTCATTTAGGCAGATGCTGAACGCAGACTCGCATAACCCATTCATGGGCTCTTCTTCGCCACGCCTAGAAAAGAGGGGCTACTTGTCAGCAAATACCCTGCAACTTTTGACCTGTGTGTCCCAATTAGCATGAGGTATCACTCTACATTCCTCACTGGTTAGTCAACCAACCATATTGTCGTGACTATAAACGTTCGTTTAAGAATAATATCTTTAACATTAGCAAGTTATTAACTTAATAAAAATGATATTGATTATTATTTGTCTATGTTAACATTCATCTCGCCAATCGTTACTTATCTAATTCATTGGCAAAGTCCTTATTACAATAACGAGAGCTCAACATGAATTTTAAGTCAGTCTTACTTCCATTGGCGCTCGCCATGGGAGCCTTCTCTGCTCAAGCTGAAGTACAAACGATTCACGATATTTTGGATCGCGATATCCAAGTAGATGTGCCTGCAAAACGCGTCGTCCTCGGTTTTTATGCTGAAGATTACATGGCGATTGGCGGCGAAAAGTCATTTGATCAAGTAGTCGGGCTTTCCCGCGATACATGGAAAGTTTGGCGTCCTGCCAGTTGGGAAATTTATACCAAACACGACCCTAAATTGGCGCAAATTCCAGATGTTGGTGAAGTAGAAGCGCAAACCTTCTCGATTGAAAAAGTGATCAGTTTAAGACCGGATGTATTGGTGTTGGCTGAGTGGCAATACCAAGGTTTAGGATCAGACGTTAAGCGTCTTGAACAAGCCGGTATTCCAATTGTGGTTGTGGATTACAACGCTCAAACCGTTGCTCGCCACGTGGCAAGCACTAAAATCATTGGTCAACTAACGGGCCAAGAAGCACGCGCAAATACCATAGCAAACGAGTACTCCAATGCTATGACAATGATTGAAGAGCGCATTGCTAAATCGGGTTTGCCAAAGCCACGCGCTTACGTCGAATTTGGTAACAAAGGGCCAAGTCAATACAGCTTTACTTACGGCAAAAACATGTGGGGCGCGATGCTTAAACAAGCCGGTGGCGATAATATCGCTGCTCCTTATGTTGAATGGTGGGGCCCGATTAACCCAGAGCAAGTGCTAGCGGCAAAACCACAAGTGGTCTTTTTGGCGGGTACTGAATCTTCTGCAGTAAAAGATGCGGTGTTGATGGGCGAAGGGGTTGATCGCCAAGAAGCGGTAAATCGTTTGAAAGGTTTTACCAAGCGCCCTGGTTGGTCGCAACTGCCAGCGGTGCAAGATAAGCGTGTGTTTGGTATCTACCAAGGTGCATCTCGCTCAATTCTTGACTACAGCATGTCGGAATACTTAGCCAAAGCGCTCTATCCAGAAGTGTTCAAGGATCTAAATCCAGAGCAAGACTACCTAAACTTCTACAAAAAATATTTGCCTGTGATGCCTAAAGGGACTTTTGCGGTTTCTATCACTGAGTAACACTTTATTAGGTTATTTCCTAAAGAGAATATCTTAATAATATCAAGCCCTTCTATTGATGAAGGGCTTTTTCTTTTCACCAAAGAAAATATGACCGATTGCTGTCTTACAAGCATCGCGAAGACTGATAAGCTGATCCATGAAGAGCAGTTAAAAGTGTTTCATACTTAAATGACCTGTGGGTGCTTACCACAACACCAAGAATAATGAAGCGGCGATCAGTGAGGCGATAATGACAATATTAACCAAGTGGCGAAAACGTTTTAAAACGCTGCCGCAATACCAGCGATTTTTGAGCTACTTGGCGGCAGCCTATGGATTCTATCTCATTGTTTTGGGTGGCATCTTACCTATGGTGCTCGAACGTCAATTGCCGCAAAAGGCGACCCAACTGCTCGGTCGCGAAGTCACCATTGGTGAAATTCATATCAACCCGTTTCTGCTGCGTGTTACGGTAAAACAAGGCGCAATTGCCAATTGGCCGCAGCAGGAAGAGACTAAGCTATTCAGTTTTGAGCAGTTTCACGCTCAGTTTCAGTTTTGGCAAAGCCTCTTTACCCTAACGCCAACCGTCAGTGAAGTGGTGCTGACAAAGCCGCAAGTGGATTTGATTCGTGCCAATAATGCACAGCAACAGCCAGAATCGAATATCATCAGTATTCTTACCGCATTGAACAGCCAACCCAAATCAGCGGAGGATCCGGCGGAAACAGAGAGTGCCACTCCGAGATTTCGCGCCGACCGCATCGCCATTGTGGATGGTTCATTTGAATTTTCTGACCATATTGCGACGGCAAAGCTTGCCTATCATGATATGAGCTTTGAACTGACACACCTCGATTTACAGGCGTTTATCGGACAAGATGGTAAAAATGATAAGGCCTTAAACCAGTTCAACTTTTTAGCGAAATCCGGTGATGATCAAGCGGTGTCCGTGCAGGGGCAATTCCAACTGCTACCCGTCGTCGCGCAAGCCAGTTTCGCTTTAGATAATGTCGATCTCACTCAGTTTTGGCCTTACGCCAAGAACATGATTCCCGCCAATCTTAATCAAGGTATGTTGAGTACCAACGGCATAGTGCGTTTTCGTTATGAAAATGGTGAGGCGCAATACTCACTCTCCCAAGGTCGTGTCGCTCTGCAGGATGTGGCGTTTGATGATGGTCAATCCACAAACGCGACAACGAAGTTAGCGTGGCAAAACTTCGATTTATCGGAGATCTCTCTGAGCTCGAAACAGCATCTCGTCACCTTGGGCAATATTGATGTCAACGGCTTAAAAGTCAATGGCGTATTAACCAAACAAGGTGTTGATTTACAAACGCTATTTACGCCGGAGGCGACCGATACGCCACCTGCCACAGCCAAAACAGCACCTGCTGTAGAAGAGAAAAAAGCGGTGACCGCCAATGTAGATAACACGACCGCGTCGCCAGAAAGTGGCGCTGAACCTTGGGTGGTGAACGTTAAACAGCTGCAACTGTCAGCAGATGTTGCGATGCAAGATAAGGCTTACGCGAATGATGTCACATGGCGTATCACGCCAATTTCGCTCAACGTGAGCAATGTGTTTAGCGATTTTCGCCGACCTATCGACTATTCATGGTCGCTCGAAATCTATAATTCTTCAGCAAGTGTGGCAAAAGGAGATAACCCAGACAACAGTGGTGAGTTTAGCGGTAAAGGCCAAGTGGATATTGCCAAATCAACACTGACTACCTTACTGGCGTTTAAAGATTTCGACCTCACTGCGCTGCAACCTTACCTTGGTCAATACGCTAATTTGACCTTGCAAAAAGGGCGCTTTTCAACCGAAGGTGAATTGCGCAGTGCATGGAAAAATAACGACACCAGTTACACCGGTAAGTTGGCGGTAGAACAGTTCCGTCTAAATGATTTACGTAGCCGCGAGCCATTGGTCTCTTGGCAAGGGCTCGACGTGGATAAATTGGTTTACTCGCAAAAGGCCAACAAGGTCACGGTGCATCATATCGATTTCACCAAACCTTATGCCAAGGTAATCATTCATAAAGACCGCACCACCAATATTGGTGACATTGCCAAAACCGATCCTAACCAGCCAGCGCAAAAGAGCAAAAAGGCGACGAAAAGCACCAAAACTGAAGCCAAGCCAAGTGCGCCACTGCCAATCGCGTTACAAGTGGATCGCATCAATGTCATTGATGGTTCGGCCTATTTTTCAGACTTATCGTTATTGCCTAACTTCTCATCGGGTATTCGCAGCCTTGCTGGGGCGATTACCGATTTAAGTTCACAAGGCAACACCGCAGCTAAGGTCGACCTCAAGGGCAAAATTGACCAATACGCGCCAATTAGCCTAAAAGGGGAAGTGAATCCGCTACTGGCGAAACCGTATTTAGATTTGACCATGAAAGTGAAAAGCGCTGAGCTGACGTCAGTCAACACTTATTCAGGCACTTACGCAGGGTATTACATCGATAAAGGTCAACTTTCTTTGTCGGTTCAATACCTGTTGGATAACGGCCAGCTAAAAGGATCAAATCAGGTTTATATCGACCAATTGCAATTGGGTAAGCCCAGCAACTCAGATTTGGCGACCAGTCTTCCAGTTAAACTGGCGCTCGCATTGTTACAAGATCGCAATGGTGTGATTGACCTAGGTGTGCAGGTAAGTGGCGATGTGAATGACCCCAGTTTTGGTGTTGGTAGTGTGATTTGGACCGCCGTGAAAAATATTCTGACCAAAGCGGTTACATCACCATTTTCTTTGTTGGCGAACCTGGTTGGTAGTGATGAAGAACTCAACAAAATTACCTTTAGTGCTGGACAAGCAAATATTGAGGCAAAAGAACAAGAGCGTTTAACTCAGCTTGCTCAAGCATTAACCAAACGCCCACAGCTGCGTTTGAATGTGGAAGGCGCGGTCAATCCCAGTGTGGATGCCAATGCGCTGGCGGAACAAAAAGTTCGTGCTCAACTGAGTCTGATGGGCGTCGACAGTGCTCCAACGCTAACGGCAAGTTATGTCGCCAGTGATGATGCCCGTGATGCTGTGGACGATCTTTACGATGATTACCGTGAGCAGCAGCCACAAACACCGAGTGTGGATGCGCAGCGTGAAGCCATCACTCAAGAGTTAACCGTAGAGGGAAAAGTACCAAAAGAGGAAGAGGTGGAGACGCGTTTGTATGCCTCACTCTATAACCAGCTCATCAAAGCACAGAACGTAACCCAAGAGGATTTGCTCGATTTGGCGATTGCCCGCGGCCAAGCCGTGAAAGCTTATTTGGTGAACCAACTTAAGATCGAACCTGAACGAGTCTTTTTGCTCAGCAGTAAACAATTGTCTCATTCTGCCACTGAAGCGCTGCTTACTTTAGGGTCGGATTAGCTAACGCTTTACCTAATGAAACAGCCTTTTCCTCACATTGCGATCTCGATCAACTATGTTAATGTGGGGGAATTCGAGAACATAGGTAAGAAATTCAGTAATAAACAACATACTTGACAGCTCATAAGCGTGGTAAAACTTCAGTAGTTTTGAGCTTGTCAGTAGCCAGAGTTCAATTTGTGACTCACAACATTAGTTAACTCTAAAACATTCCTATGCTTATCATGAGAACGGGTAGATGGAGTGAATGCTATGACAGTGACGTCACCAAGCGCTTTTAAAGTGAACCGTCGAGATTTGATATTGGCGATAGAAACCGCGGTTTCGCTGGTGGGGGTGGATGACACCAACCACGGCAAACGCGTGGGCTATATTGCCTCATGCATCGCGAAACAGTTGGGCCTTAGCGATACGGATGTTGAATACGCTTTTGAACTGGGCATGTTGCATGATATCGGTGTATCAACCAACGCTACTCACAAAAAATTGGTCTCAGAATTTGATTGGGACCACGCTCAAGAGCACTGCAAAATAGGTTATGAACTGCTTAAAGAGTTTCCACCGCTTGCGCAGTTTGCGGTACCGATTTTGTATCATCACACACCTTACCCTCAGCTCGCACAAGCGGATATCTCTGGTCGTGATGCCATGATGGCGAATCTTGTCTTCTTGGCTGATCGCGTCGATGTGTTAGGGGCATCCCATTATGGCAGCGATATCTTATTGGCTCGCATGGACATTACAGCAGAGCTTTGCCATCAAGCTTCCCACTATTTTGATTTTGAATTGGTTCAAGCCTATATCAAACTGGCGGAATCGGAAGCCTTTTGGATCATGCTGCAAGACAACCACATCCATCACTTTACGTGGGAGATGGCACAAAGGTGTGCTAACCAGCAAAGCTTGTCGTTAGATGAGCTCAAACAGCTTTCGCAAATCATGGCCTATATTGTGGACCAAAAAAGTCCGTTTACCGCCGAGCATTCATTGCGGGTGGGCGCATTATCGCTTTATATCGCTCAGCAATACGGCATGGGTGAAGAGCAGTGTAAAAAAGTAGAAATAGCCGCACTATTGCATGATATCGGTAAACTGAAAATCCCTGATGAAATTCTAGATAAGCCGGGCAAACTGACTCCTGAAGAGCAGGCGGTGATGTTTCAGCATAGCTATGAAACCTTCGAAATCTTACATCATATTAATGGCCTTGAAGAGATTGCCCAATGGGCATCTTCGCACCATGAAGGGATTAACGGCCATGGCTATCCATTTCATAAAAGTGGTCCCAACCTTTCTATGGAAGCGCGAATCATCGCGGTGAGTGACGTATTTCAAGCGCTTGCCCAAACACGACCTTATCGAGAAGGAATGAACATCGATAAAATTATGGTCATTTTGGAGGATATGGTGGAATCGGGAAAACTTGACCGCACCATTGTTGAGTTTGTGAATCACCATCAACAGAGTTGCTACGATATTGCTGTTGGAAATATCGCCGCCTAAGGGACAAATTGACTCACCCACATATTCTCGACAATTTGATCTAGATTTTTTCAACAAAGTTAAAGAGTGTTTTTAATGATAAATATGTAAATTAAATTGCTGATTTTGAGAGCTAAATGCGAATTCTACCTGTTTTCAGGTATGGAGCAGGCAAAATCTACCTGATAGTCTAGCCCTAAATAGTTAGTTATTCTTCTCTTCTCCGGTTTCGCCTTTGCCAAAACATTGAGCTGATCCGCTGTTTAATGTTCATGGAAAGGTGCAAACGTGCTCTTAAAAGCCCGTAATTTTCTCATTTTGTTTGCTGTGGCAGGTTGCCTAGTTAGTTCAATTACTTTTTGTTTAGAACAGCAACAAAAACCTCTTATGATTTCCGAGCAAACTATCTCGTTGCCAGAAGTCGACAACACCCTCAAAACCGCGACAGAGAACGAAGCTCGCCAAAATAAGCACCTAGCACAACCACCAGCATGGCTTATGCCACCCAAGAAGCTATTTGATTAAATAACATTCTTGTATCAGTAAACCATAGCCTTAGCCATTGGTAGGGGAATTGCTGCTTCAGCAACGTGTTCGATCAGCCCCGTGAGCTTTGAGGTAGGGCTGGTAATGACGCTTTTCATCTCAGCGACAAATTAATGTAGCAGTAAACGGTAGAGGTTTAATTATCTCGGACACTAAGCCATTGGCCGGGGAATTGCCGCATCCGCAACATGCTCGAACGGCCCCGTCAGCTTTGAGGTAGGGCTGGTAATGACGCTTTTCATCTCAGCGACAAATTAATGTAGCAGTAAACGGTAGAGGTTTAATTATCCCGGACATTAAGCCATTGGCCGGGGAATTGCTGGTCCAGCAACGTGCTCGATCAGCCCCCTCCTTCTTTAGAGGGAGGGGTGGGGAGGGAGCGCAGCGCGTGAGGTGGTTATGTAGTCAATTCAGTTCAGTGAGACTGTGTGAATTTCCCAAACGCTATGGTTTCTGTAGGCACTTAAAATTAAGATTACATTTATATCAATAAAATACACGAATTTTGTCAAAGAATGTCAATTTTGATATGACTTTTGATGCACTAATACTTTATGATGATACTAAAAGGTTAGTTGGATAGGTCATAACATTGGATTTATTAAGCGCACTCAGCATCTTATCGAAGTCTTCTCCATATGCAGTGAGTAATAAAAATGACGGCATAAGTTCAATTGAGGAGCTAGGAATCCCATGTGTAGTTGCAGATGGGTAGTTAGATAATTTGCTGGTGCTGGTTATAGTGAAACTTGTTAACCATACGTGTCGTCACGACAGTACTCGTTATCCTATATCCTGTATTTAGCAGAAAAATAGCTAGTTACGTTTTGATAATATGGATTTCATAATTAAATGTATCTCAACCGGATGAGCTTGTTTGCAATGGGTTATGTATATGCTGCAAGATATTGATTTAAAGGAAGAATACTTCACTGGTGAAGATGATTTAGTCGAAAGTTTTTATAAACCAGCTTTAGATAACTCAATTTTTTATGACAGATCTGTCGGATATTTTCGCTCTTCAGTATTCCTCATAATTGGTCCGAACGTTATTGAATTTGCTAAACGTGGAGGCAAAATTCGACTTATTTGTTCTCCAAGTATTACTGAATCTGATATAGGTGCGATAGCTGAAGGTTATCGAAATCTAAATGTAGTAGAACAAGCGGTATCAGATGATGTTGATGACCTTTTGACTACTAGCGATATAGCAAAAAATACTGAAGCACTTGCCACATTAGTTAAGCTCGGTGTTTTAGATATAAAAATTGTATTTTTACCTGAAGCAAAAGGTGAATACCATGCAAAGCTTGGGCTTCTAAAAGATGAACAGGGAAATATAGTTAGTTTTAAAGGGTCGGTAAATGAGTCATGGAATGGGTGGCACGAAAGAGGTAACCATGAGACTCTGGATGTTTATCGTAGCTGGGAACATGGGCGAGATGAGCGGCAAGTTAAGCGTAATGTCCTTTATTTCGAAAAATTATGGAACAACGATGTTGAAGGGCTTTGTGTCATCCCTTTCCCTGAGCTGAGCAAACAGAAATTAGAGTCTATAGCAAAAAACACGATTGATGAAATCAATGGTGCTGAGTTAATTGATTATTTTCATGTTGGTAAAAAACATATCGAAAAAAACAAATCTAAAATGAAACAAAAACGAACACCACTACCTCATCAATTAAATGCACTTAACGCATGGAAGACTCAAGGTTGTTGTGGGATTTTAGAACATGCGACAGGAAGTGGTAAGACATTTACTGCATTAGTTGCTTTAGCTGAACACTTGGAACACGATGGCGTTGCTCTTGTACTTGTGCCTGATCGGCTGCTTCATAAACAATGGACTAAAGAGATTCAAGAAGAAATTCCTGACGTTATTTTATTGAAAGCTGGTGATGGGTTTAATAAGTGGAAGCTAAATAAGCGATTAAATAAGTTCACTCGTCCGGTGGCTAATGCTGGTAAGCGAGTCGTATTAGCGACGATGTCTACAGCAAGAACACAAGCATTCCAAAGTGAAATTTTTGGCGGTGATCACCTTATGGTCATTGCTGATGAAGTTCATGAAATAGGTAGTCAAGAGAATTCAAACGCACTTCTTATTCAAGGAGGCAAGCGCCTTGCCTTAAGCGCGACACCTCGCAGATATAATGACTTTTTGGGAACCAAAAGAATACTTGATTATTTTGGCCCGATTGTGCAACCACCATATACTTTGGAAGATGCAATAGCCGATGGTCGTTTGGTTAAGTACGAATACCATCCTCAGCCAATAAACTTAACGGAAGAAGAGTCTGATAACTGGAAAGTTGCAACAAAGGAAATTTCTAAAGAGTTTGCTCGCTCTAAACGTGATGATAATGGCAAGCCTATTGTATCAGCTAGAGTTCAAAATCTATTAATTCAACGTTCTCGAATAGCAAAAAAAGCCGCCCGAAAAATTCCATATGCCATTAGAACGATAAAAGAAAATTATGTGGAAGGTAAAAGTTGGTTAGTCTACTGTGAAGATCAATATCAGCTTGATGAAGTTATGGAGCTGCTAGTTAAAGAAGGTTATTCACCATGTGAATATCACACTAATATGTCTGGAGATCAGGCTGCTTCTCTTGAGTGGTTTAAACAGTTCGGTGGTATTATGGTTTCAATTCGCTGTTTAGATCAAGGTGTTGATATTCCAAAAATTTCCCATGCTGTTATTCTTGCATCATCTCAAAATCCACGGCAATTTATTCAGCGGCGTGGACGTGTACTGCGTACGTGCAAAGGAAAGTATTTAGCAGTAATTTACGATGCTGTAGTTGTTCCTATTAGTCTGGATCTAGAGCCTGGACAATTGTCGTTGTTAAAAAGTGAACTGCAAAGAAGTATTCAATTTTCAAAAACGGCAGTGAATAAGTCTGGTGCGAATAAATTAATCTCTATTGCCATTGATTTGGGTATTGATCCAGAAGAAATTGGTCTGCTTGAAACTGATGGTATAGAAGTAGGAGAAGATAATGAATAAAAGTGATCCGTTGAGTGTTCTACTAAAAATTAAGGAACAAAAGGGATTGTTAGTTGCTGATGACCTTATAAAGCAATGCTATCAACTACAAAGTGCGCATCAATATGATAAAGAGAGAATTACTCTAAAAAAGATGGAAGCTCTTATAGAAGATGAGTTGGTGAAAGATGAGGAATATAAACTTATATGAAACTTGAAGAATTAAGTATAAGAAACTTTATGCCCTATAAGGGAGAGCAAAAAGTTCAATTTCCCCAGCATGAAACTCAAAATGTAATGCTTTTATTTGGCGATAATATGCGTGGTAAAACAAGTTTCCTCAATTCTATAAGATGGGGATTTTACGGAAGTGCTATTGGTCGACATTTAAGAGAAATTCCTAGAGTTAACCTTGTTAATATGGACTCTGCTGCTGAAGGAGACTGGTCAATGGGGGTAACTCTTAAGTTTTCACATGCTGGAAAACAATATGAGTTAAAGCGCCATATAAAGAAAAAAGAGTATATCTCTGAACCTAAAAATGATTCAGATTTTGAAGAAAATGTTGGTTTAAGAGTCAATGGTGAAGTGCTAACTGCTGATAGAATTATAAATAAAATAAATCAGGTTATCCCTGAGGAAATTTCTAGGTTTTTTCTTTTTGATGGTGAATTGCTTCAGGAATATGAAAATTTATTGATTGAAGAAAGCGAACAAGGTGAAAAGATAAAAGAGCATATTGAACAAGCATTAGGTGTTCCTGCTCTTATTCATGGAAGAGATGAACTTAGAACCTTGAGTAAAAAAGCACGTGCTCTTCAAGCGAAAGATGCAAAAAAAGATAAAGAGCTACAGCAATATGCAGAGCAACAGAGACAGCTTGATATTCAGCTTACTTCACTAGAAAAAGATCAGAGAGATTTAAAAGCACAACTCACTGAAAAACAGAATGAAATTGACGTAATAGATGATGAGTTGAAAAATACGGAAGCTGTGCAGAAGAAAAAAATTCAGCTTGAAGGATTGATTGGAGAAAAAAAAGTAACGGAACAGCAATTAGCCAATCTCAAAGATGAGCAACGTCAGTTATTAAAAACGGCTTGGAAGGATGTCTTATCTGAAAGTGTCAGCCCTATCTTAGATGATCTCAAGCTTAGAAGAAATAGTATTCAAGATGCGCTATCTCGTGAAGTTTCATTAAAAAATAAAATATCAGAATTAAAAGCGACATTAGATAATCCTTTATGCCCGACTTGTGGTCAACACATTCCCGAAGACAATATGGCTAAAATAAAGTCATCAATAGAACAGTACTTGGCAGAGGCAGAGCTGTCAGTAACTGATGTTGAAAATGTCAGAGATTTGAATAGCAAAATTGATAAATTATCAAAAATCACTTCACATAGTGAATGTAGTCGTATTGTTCAGATTGTAAATAAACAGCGGCAAAGTGATATTGAATTAATAAGAATCGAAACCAAGCTAGATGAAATAGATGAAGAAATTCGAGAGTACGATACCGATCAAATTATGCGACAACGTGAAAAGCGTGAGCAACTGATTATTCATGTATCTCGAATAAAAAATGATTTATCTAAAATCAAGCAATCTATTGATGAAAACCAAAAGAGACAAGACCATATTGCTACATTAATTTCAAAGAGTGCAGGAGCTCAAGGGCAGTTAAGTTCTAGAAGGGTTAATTTATGCCAGGAACTAGAATGTATTTTTTCTGATGGCATTGATCTGTTACGTGACTCGCTCAGATCCAATGTACAAAAATACGCATCTGAGGCATTTTCTGAGTTAACTACTGAGAAATCATATAGTGGCTTAGAGATAAATAGAAACTATGGACTATCTATTATTGATCATGAAGGAAGAACCCTTAAAGAAAGAAGTGCTGGGGCAGAGCAAGTTGTCGCCTTATCATTAATTGATGGCTTAAATCGAACAGCAAGAAATTCAGGCGCAATTGTGATGGATACGCCTTTAGGACGTTTAGATCCTAAGCATAGAAGTAATGTACTTAAATACTTGCCGAAGATGGCTGAGCAAGTCGTATTATTGGTACATGAGGGAGAGATTGATCCTAAAAAAGATTTAAGTCATTTTGCAGAAAGAATAGGTGCTCGTTATCAGATAAAGCGTATTTCTGCAACAGAATCAAGAATTGAAAGAGGTGATTGATATGGATGAGCCAAATCGTGTTGGTTTGACTGCTGTTGGAATGGCACAGTTAGATGAATTACTTGATGAGCTAAATCCTGGTGATGGTGAAGAAGGCACGAAATTGATTAAGTTCGATTTATATCGTTTAATGGTTGCCCTTGGAATAAAAAATAAAGTTAATGCGCCAGTACTAGAAGATAAGAGTCTAAATACGTTACGTGTTGCTGAATTAGACGAAGAGCGTACTTTATATACAGCATTAGAAAATAGTAATTTAGTACCAGAAGGAACATCAATATACGGCTATATTGAAAGGTTGGCTGAAAAAGGTATTAGAGAACTGTACCAAACATATCAATCTACGGGTCAATTCCCATTTGAAGAATATTTCATGAAATAGTATGAGTTCATTAAAACTATATTTAATTATCATTGATGATGGTAAGGCTGTTGAAACTATTGTCTTTCGTGACTTGGGCTCATTAGAGTTGGGTTGGAAAGAGCGTTCTAACAATAGTTTGCTAGGAATTGTTCATATTGGCTTTGTGCGGCCCAAAATTAAGTTTAAACAAAAAATATCGCCAGTGCTTTTAGGTAATATTATTGTTACTTCATCAGTAAAGTGGGCTTTACCGGGTGGATATGTATCTACCGATAGACCCGCAGCCATCTTAAATATCAATCAAGATGATGTCCCTAGTTATCTGATTACCAATGGATTCGGTTATGAACTCGAATTGTCGCAGTATGAAAATATCCTCATGCCTGAGAGTGGATTTTCTGTTTCAAAACAAAGTGACAATTCATCTAGATATACAATCGTTGAAGCTGCGCAAAAAGTGATAAAGAAAGTGGGTAAGCCGCTAAATAAAGAAGAAATTTTTGCGCATATCATTCAGGATGGATTGTATGACTTTAAAGCTACACGGCCAATTGATGTATTAGATGTTGAGTTAAATCGATATTCGTTTGGTAGTCATTACTCAAAAGTTGCTGATAGTCCATGTTTTTCGAGAACCGCTGATCATCGTTATTTTTTGAGTGGTGGGCAAAATATACCGCTGGCCAGTTGGGTAAAAAATTTAAATGAATATTCATCTGATATAGCCAACCAATTAATGGTATATGGTATTTATGATGATGCGTCTTTTTGTGAAAAATTTAGTTTATTGCCATCAAAACTATTAGCAATTGCCGATGTATATAGATATAAAGAACTGAAGGAGGTCACCAAAAAAAATGACCCTCATTTGTTGCTAAATATTATTCCTAAATCGATTTTAACGAAATCAATTTCTAAATTGGGATTTTCAGTTAGACTTGAAAATGTATTTATTTCTCAAGGGTTCGAAGTACTCAGTGAATTACTTTCTATTAATCAAACCGAAATGTTTAATTGGCCTAATTTTGGTAAAAAATCTAATGATGATTTTTGTTTAAGGTTAATCGAGTTGGCAGATAATTTGGAATATTCGGATATTTGTTCAAGAAAACAACAAGCTAGTATAAATGAACTTGAGAGTCGAGATGAGCTCGGAAATGCAGAAAACAGCAAGGTAGAAAATAAGACGCTTAAAGAATATTTTGAATCTACATTATCAAAATTAAAAGATAAAGACCGAATGGTCATTGAGTTGAGAACAGGATTTCAGGGACCAGCATTAACACTTCAAGCTACAGGCAAAGAGATCGGTGTAACTAGGGAACGAGTTAGGCAAATACAAAAAAAGAATATAGATAAAATTATTCGTGAAGAGTCTTGGGATGATGTTATCGCTGTAAAAGTAGGACAAATACTTGCGACAAGAACAGAGCCACTTTATTTAGAAATGCTCGAACTTGAAGATGAGTGGTTTAAAGGATTTATAAGTAATTATGAGCACCTGGCAGCAATATTAGAAATATTCTCTGAACAGAAAATTAGGGTAATAAAAATAAATGGTTTTAAAATTGTTACTCGCATTAGCCAAGATGAATGGGAACAAGCAGTTTCATATTTAAGAAAATCATTAAAAGATAAAGCTGAAGAAAAACTATGGCAGCGTAGGGATATTGAAGTTTTAATTATGTCTCAGCTAGAATCTGTGGGTGCTTTAGAACTAAATAATCTGCTATTTAACGAGTTTAATGAGCTATTACAGTTCACCGGTGATGATGACAATGCCATTTTAGTTTCTTATGGTAAATCTGCTGAATCAGCGGTAGCTGCAGTATTAGAACAGGCTGAGTCACCTCTTCATTATTCTGAAGTTGCAATTCGAGCAACAGAGCAGCTTGGTAAGAAAGTTGATGAAAGGAGAGCTCAAAATGCTCTTCAGGCCCAGGGGGCAAAATTATACGGTCGAGGAATGTATGGCTTAGAGCGTTTTAACCCCATTTCTGAACGTATGTGCAATAACATTCGTCTTGTAGTTAAAAAAATGATGTATGAAGGACCTCTAAAACGGCAGTGGCATTCTTCAGGGCTATTAAAAGCACTTCAGGAAAAATTCCCTAGCTTACCGGAAGAACTTGATACTTATATTCTAAATATTATATTGGAAAAAGACGAGCAGCTTACCTATTTAAATAGAATGGTTTGGGCTCGCTCAGACTCCAATCAATCTCCGGAAGATCGTATTGATATGGCCGAAGCGTTTACTAAATTCCTAGAGGAGAATGGAGCGCCAATGAAAGGGAGTGAGCTTAGAGATACACTTCGAGAATTTCGTGGAGTTGGTGAAATTCAACAAATTCAGCCCAATGATAGGATGATTCAAGTTGGTCCAGACTTATGGGGACTCGTAGAGAGAGACATCGGTTCGACTGAAGAAGAAATTTCAAAGGCTTTGGATTGCTTAGAAGCGTACCTAAACAAAACTCAAAAAGGTATTCACGTTTCTGAAGTTGATGGAGTTCTAAAATGTACAGATTTAACAAACTATCCAGAGCCCTATACGTTATTAAACTTGGCCCAAAGAGATAAACGCTTTCATTTGGTTAAAGCTATGTTTTTAGGGTTAGCCTCTTGGGGAGATGATGTGAGACGAATGAATTTTACTCAAGCGGTTAAGTGGTTATCGGAGCACATGTCTCGTCCAATGACTATTGGTGAAATTAACTTGAAGATTTCAGAAGTTACTGGGTTAAATGTGGATGGTACTGTGACAGGTTTATTACTTAATAATGGTTTTAAATTTGATAAAGTAGTTAAAAAGTGGGCTCTTAAATAAGCCTAATGTTTCCAATGTATTATTGTTTATTATATAAAAAGTTTTCTTATATTTAGACGATAAAATAAATTTGTTAGAGGTTTAAATGCTTAGTTTTTCTTATCCTGCAATTTGTGTAAAGCAATCTGAAAATTCTAAACCATTAATACTTTTTGGTGCACCAGCCGTTGAAATAGATAAATGGGCTGGAATTCCACAGAAAAAAAGTTTTAGCCCTGATTCAGCTGAAAGTGCAGGGTTTCAAAGAACAGAGAATAGAAAAAGATTAGAACAGATCGAAAGTTTTTTTAATAATAAAAGTAATGTAATCCAAAATAGTCTTATTTGTGGTCTGAAAAAAATAGATGGTGGTTCTGTCAATTTTAAATCAGAAGATGGTGTTTCTGGAAATATTACAATAACTTTCCCTAATTTATATGATATGAAGCTAGTTGATTTGTTTAATCTTCTAAGAAAATCTCTATCGGAGAGAATAGGTATTAGTGACGATAGTAAACTAATTGATTCAAAACAAATTGATTATTTAAAATCCACGCTGCAAATGAATATTAATCTCGATGATTCAACTGAAGATTCAGGAGATTCTGAGTATTGTTCTGATAGTGTTTTGTTAGAAGAATCACATCTGGAAGAATTTTTAAGAGATGTAATTTCACGTCACGAAATTTTAAAAGAAATTACAGATGTAAAAATACAAGAAGGAAATATATTTTTAGGTTTTGAGAGATCTGCTATATTATCTTTTTTGCTACCAGTGACGCTAGTAGATGGTCAACATCGGTTAAAGGGGGCTATTAGAGATGCACATAGTAGCTTATCATCTGAAAGTAATATGGAGATGATCACTAACCGTTTATCAATTGGCGACGATTTAGAAAAAGTCGAACAGGACCTATTAATAAAAAATTCGAGAAAATTGCCAGTGTCTTTATTATTGGATGATGATCCCAAAGAACAAGTATTTCAATTTGTGGTCATTAACCAGAAAGCGACTCCTATCGGTAGGTCTCTTTTAGGAACTATTATTTCCACATCTCTAACCACAAAAGAGATGGAAAGTGTTTCGGAAAGACTAATGCAATCTGGTATAGCGCTTGATGACGCAAGAGCTATTACATGGGCAGCTAGAAATCCATCAAGTCCATTTTTCGAGCTTGTTGAGCGTGGACTTGAAGGTGATGGTAAGGACTTGTTGCAGTGGAATGTGATGGGGTCTCTGATACAAATATTTAGGGAGTTAAAAGGCGGGAGTTTATTTCATGCTAGGAATGATTATGCAAAAAGTTGGAAAATTAAATACTTAGCAAAATCAGGCATTGTCAGTTCTGACCAGACAGATTTAGCATTTGAAGAGTGGAGAAAGCTTGATGGAGTGTGGAGAGATGTTTTTGTTAAGTTTTGGAATAAGGTAAAAGTAGAGTTTGCTCAAGATGAGAATCCTACGAGATTTAATTATTGGGGAAATACTAGAAAATCAAATATCTTTAACAAAATATCTTTAACAATACTTGCAGCCGATTTTTTTAAATATTTAAATGGGTCAAGAAAGAAAATAGATAATATAGAAGATATCGAATCCATAGTAGATGAATGGCTAGAAGATGTAAGTAGAGAATATTTTGATCGAGATTGGGAACTATCAGGAGTAAAAAAAGATAGTACAGGTATTAAATCCAGATGGTCTGAAAACTGGGCTGATTATCGTGAAAGTCCTGAGCAGTTACCGCAGGTTAGATCTTATAGGAATCCTAAAAAATGAGTTCAGATATAAGCGATATAAGACTTCTTGCTTCTAGTATTTTATCTGAGGAAAATGTATGGGATTGGGAAAATCAAAGGGAGCTTGCTTCTTTGAAAACACCTGATATTCTACTGGGTATACGTAAAGATATTATTCAGGGCGACATTACGAGAGAATGGCTTCGATGGATAATCGAACAGTTTGTTGATTATAGTCATATAGGAACTAATTGTACGATAGTAAAGGTATATAGTGATATATACTCATGTATAGATAAGTTGATTGGATTGCAAGAAAATGATGATTATAAGATTAACATTTCTAAACAATTGTCTAAGTTAGTTCTATCTCGAATGGAGAAATTAAATAAAAGCAGCAGAAGAAAATCAATATCAAATGAGGTAAAAAGGGATTTAATAGATATATATTCTAGTGGTGATAGCTTACGCTGTTGGCTAACTGGATATGAATTTTCTCCAGAAGCGATATTTAATTTTGATGCTCCAAAATCAGAGAGAGTAAATTTAAAATTACCTGAGTTCGTGGATAGATTAAAACCAATTGGTTTAAATGAATCTGATTTACGTATAGAAGTGGATCATTTATACCCATTTTCTCTTGGCGGAAAAGATGATATTGATAATTATAGATTAATTTGTGGATGGGCTAATAGAGTTAAAAGTAATCATATAACTGCTTATAGTCCCGGTAATAGGTTGAATCAGAATAGTGGTTTTTGGCCCCGTTCCTACTATTATTGGCTTCTTAGGCTTATTGGCCTTAGGAGAAAATGTGAATATCCCGGATGTAAAAATAATTTAGGTAATAGTGAATTGACTGTTGAATCTATTTTTGGTCCGACAAAAAATATTACACCAGCAAGTATGAGAGTTGTATGTAGAGAACATAGCGTTTTACCTAATAGATATATAAAACGAGAAGACTTTGATAAGAATACATTTGGTAGTTATTTTTCTAATGGTGAATTGACCCTATAGGGTCAATTCTACTAATGTTTTAATATTTTTTGCTTTAGAAAATAGATAAGAAATTCCACGATGAAGGTGGAGTTTAAAATAGTAGCCAAGTTCACTTTCATTTACATTTCCATAGTCTTCATAAACACGTTGCTTAAGTAGTGCGAGATAAATATCTGAAAACTCGCCACCAAACACTTTCCACGTCATTTCAACATTACTATTTGTTATAATTTCTTCATGAGGAGGAATGCTTTCTTCTTTCAAGGAAAGCATCAAAGCCCAACGACACAAAACATTCCAGTTTTCAATTTTAGTGTTACGCTTGACCGTAATAAGCTGTCCTTTGGCTTTTTCAGATAAGCGTACTGTTTCGATACTCATGCTTCTCCTCCAAAATATCCGGGAGTAATTGTTGAGGTTTGTAATTCATCTTGATAACTAATATGGTATTCCCTAGCTATATATGGTTTTAATTTCTTATAGTAACTACCAGATATTTCTTCATCAGTAGATAAAAGGATGACTTGCCCAGCTGCTGAAGGAAAATAATTTTCAACTAACTTGGTTCTATGCTTACCATCAAGACGTCCCATCGGTGTATCGATTATTGTCGGTATTTCTTTGCCTGACTCATCTGCTAATGCCCATAGAATAGCTACAGATAGTAATTGACGTTCACCTGCAGAGAATCGTTTGGGATCGATTGGCTTATAATCCGTTCCCTTTATTGTTAGATTAAATGAAATCGGATTTATTTTAATTTCTGTAATTAAATTTGATTTTCTTCCCAGAGTATCAAATTTACTTTTGATTTTACGCTCTAATTTAGAGATGTTTTCTTTTATTAATACTTCTTTAAAATTATCGATGATCGTTCTCATCTCTATTAGATGATCGGCAACTTGCTGGTTTCTTTTATGTTCAAATGTTTCAATATTTTTCTGAACAAGAGTTGCTTCTAATCTAAGTTCATTTTCATGTATCTGTTTGATACATTGGTTACGTTCTTCAATTAGCGCTTCGATATAAAGCGAATTTTCTTTTAATTTTACTTCGATATTATCTTTAGTCTCTATTTTATCTTTTACTGACTCAAAATCAGGCACTGCTTCAAGTTTTTTATTGACTAGAGCAAGTTTTTCTACCAAATCATTTTTTTGAGTGAGTAGATTGTTACTTTCAATTTCTTCATTTTGAATCGTTATCAGAGCAAAGTCGAATAAATCTGGTTTCGTGTTTAGATAAAAATCCAAATCATTATATTCACTAAGTGAGTCCTGATTGATTTGCTCCATTAATCCACCAACCAAATTAATGATGCCTTTGTTATCAATATTTTTGTTTAGTAGGGAAAGTAATTTTTTATTTTGTATAGTGACTTGTTCTTGAGCTTCTTTTACTCGACTAACTTGATCTTCGCATTCGGCCTGTTTATGAGCTTTAAATAATAGGTTTTTACACAAACTTAAAGGTAATGCACTAGAAGCAATTTTAAGTAAACTATGATCTAAAGCTTCTACTTGAATAGCTATACGTTTCTTTTCTGCTTGAATATCGGATAAATCATCTAATAGGTGAGCTCCAGAACTATGTAGAGCACTCTCTGCTACCTTGAAGTTTTCTTGTAAATCTTCTTGGTTCGTTAATTCATCATTAATACTCATTTCTAACGTTTCAAGATTTTTTTCTAGTATTTCTTTCTTATCCGCTAACTCCTGAAACTTTTCTGATGCAGTTTTATTTAAGTTTTTACCTTGTTTATTTTGTCTTTGATTGTTTAAGTCTTTTGATAATTGAGATAGTAATTCAAGCCCAAGTAGAGCTTCGATTCCTGTTTTTATCAATTGAGCAGAACGAGTTGGATCTGCTAAGTCTTCTATTTTTTCTCCATCAAAGAAAAAAAGCTCAGACATACTTTGAGGAATAAATTCAGAAACGAAATCATTCCAGTTTTCAGTTAGAAGGTAATCTTTTTCACCATCGACTAATACGGTTATGTTATCAGAAATTTCTTTTGCTCCAGTTACGGACCAGTTGCGAATTATTTCATATTGTTTATTTAATGTTCCTTTACTGTGTCTGAAAGTTAACGAAACTGAAGCGGATTCTTCACTAGAATACCTATTTATAACTTGTTTCAAATATTCGCTGTAAGATAATCGACCTCTATTTGAACACTTAGCATGTTTACCATATAAAGCGAGCTGTAGTGAATCTAAAAGTGTCGTTTTACCACCACCATTTAACCCGCCTAAAAGAACGATTGGTTGTGTATGAGAGTTTATGTCAAGGTTAATAATATGTTCACCTTGATAAATACCAAAATTATAAAGTTTTACTTGTTCAAATATCATAGCTTGCTTTCCTGAACAGTAATTTGTTCTGGAGTTAATAGTTTAAGATTACGTTCTTCTTGTTGTTTATTTTCTTCTATTTTTTTATTTAATAAGGTAAAAGAAAAGTCAATTTGTTCAATATAGTATTTATATAGCTTCTTTAATCCTGAAGTTAACTCTATCGACATTTCAACAAGCTTTTCTTTTTCCTGGTTATTTTCAGTGATTTTATTAAGTAATAGTTTGTATTTTTTGATCTTAAATAAGTCTTTTTTGGCATCAATGATAGACAAGTTTTTATCAATGTCGGTTAAAAACTCTTGAGATTCATCAGACTTCATCAGATGTTTCAATTTGATAAGGTACTCATTTTTAGCTCTTTGTAATGCAAATTGTCTAGCATGATCAATACTGTCGAACGCACCTTTATCTATAGCTATTTCTAACTCTTCTGAAATTTTTGCTCTTCTTAGCTGATGCTTATAACGATCTTCTATGGCAAGCAGCCCTCGAAGTTGGTGGTATTTTAATTCATCATTATCTGAATATGTTTTGCAGTGAGCTTTTAATTTATTTAGTACAGGATGATTTAGTATCGGACTGTGCGCTCTTTTTGCACCACGATAAGTTCTACCCATCACTTCCTGGTAGATTACTGGAACAGAATCTTCAGCTTCATTTTTTTCATCTACCCATATACGTCGGATTTCTTCCAAGTCTTCCAATGTTAATAGTTCTAATAACTTGACATCTTGTGGGCCAGAAGCTTGCACTGCTTTTTGAGCTTCTAAAACTTTACGAAGCATGTTTTCTCTAAAAGATTGCTTATATGGTCCACGGACAATGTCTGCAGGAAGGTTTTCATATTTATAATCTGTGGTATCTTCATACTGCGCAAGACGTTCATATAAATCGTCACTTTCTTCTAAGTCTTTATTCGAACTGAACTCTTTTAAGCTAATATGAACAGTGAGACTTCCGTTCATACGACGAAAATCGCGATTACTTTTATCTCTTGCAACTTTATTTTGTTTTTTAAGTGGATCAGAATCATTAATATCTATTTCATTACGCAGTGCTAGCAAAGGAAGCATCCATTCTTTTTCTTCGTCGTTAGCTATCATGGCAGCCATGGATTTATCTTCACCAACCATAGTACAAACATAACATCCAAATCGACTATCACCACAACTAGGAGTCGACTGATCAACAACAAGAGGACACTCACCACCTTCAGTTGCTCCTTGGTACATACCTAAGAGATCAGTATTTCGATAACCCCAGGGATTTTTTTGTTGGGTTAAGAATGTCCAAACATCATCGTTTGTCCAATCTTCGATTGGAGTGTATACCCATACACGATCAAGTTGGGTGTTTAGGTTTAACCCATCATCCTTTCTAGTATTCCCTTTTAAATTTTCGATATTTTCCATACTTGCTGTACGGACTGAGCTTTCATGTTTTCTGGTACCTAAAACTAAAATAGCTTCACCGTTACTTTGAACCACTTCTTTTATAAATGTATTAGAAGGGCTAATCTTCAGACGATCTGTACACCAACGGAATTTATATCTTGGGGCGGGATAGCCTTTACCGATCAGGTTAACCCAAAAGCGGTCTTCAACTTTGGGGGTTAAACGATGAGGGACTATCGGCAGGTCTTGTTCTTCTACAGCAAATTTCATTTGATTAAGAGAACGTTCGACCCACAATGCTACAATCGGATTTTCTACAAGTGTATCTGTACTAATGACATGTACAGGTTTATTTGCTTTGCCTTCTGATTTTAGTTCTGATACTGCATTCCAAATTACTTGTAATGTCGCAGTAGAGTCTTTACCTCCACTATAGCCAATTACCCACGGGATATTGTCTTTTTGGTAAAGAGTCTTAGTTCGATCAATAAGCTCACGAATAGTTGCTTTAAACCCTTTTTCATTGAATGCTGAATAGGTAGGTTTATGAGTATGTACAGTCATGTTTTATCGAACCTGATATTATTTACTTTTTTGTAGTTGTTTAAATTTTTTTTCTTCATTAAGCTCTTTTTCATTAAGAGGTATTTGAAGATAGTATTTAATTCTATTGGCTGTGAGTTTAGTCGCTACGGAAGAGTTTCTCATTGCCCCATTTACCACACAACGTCCATCCCAATCTTTTTTGTTGGCACGAGACCAGTTAATATTTTTCAACGCTTCGGTTGTTTCTTTCCAATTAGGATCGCTTTTAAGTAACCAGTTACCAACAATTCCTAATGCTTGAAAAGTGACTGAATAGGCATGAATGGACTCTTCACGGATTTCTCCTCCGGAGACCTTATCATTTAGGACAAGGCTCCATGCTGGTATCACATGTACTAAATGCTCCCAGAACTCTTTAGCTATTGAAATTTGTGTCTTATAAGTTGAACTATTTATGGTATCGAATAACTCATTAGTTGCTTTGTTTAAAGCACTGTGACTCACAAGTTTCTTAGATCTTGGACCTAAGTTACTTTTTTCCATATGAATTAGCTTTATTAGTATCTTGCTTTCAAATACGATCGTTTTTGAAAGCATTGCATCAGGTTCATCATCGTATGTGATACTTAATGAGCTGTCGGTTTTTACTGGGTAAAGATTTAGATCTTTGAATATTTTTTGCCTTTCAGATAGTGATTTACCAACAAAAAATACTACGGAGATACTTTCTTCACCAAGCGATGGATCTTGCTTCAGTGCTTCTAATATGGCTGCATTTCTGTGTTGGCCATCAGTGATATAAACTTCTGCGTCTTCATCTATTGTTAACGTTCCAATACGCTGATGGTGCTTAGTATCACCGATTGGTGTAAATTCACTATCCCCATCAATACATGCAGTCAAAGCTGAGAACACATAGCTATCTCGATTTGATAAAATGTAGTTACTTATCTCTGGTATTCGATCTGGGTTTAGTATGCGTTGAGCTCGTTCATTTACTGGTAATGTTCCTTCATCAAAGGTAAAGACCTTTGTAAGCCTTTTTAATGGGCACATCACTGTGTAAAATTCGGTATCTGCTTGTATCCCTTTGATTGCCGGGAATGAGGTTCCTGATATCAGTTTATTAGTCATAGTTTATATTACATGCTGTTTTTACGAACAAATCAATTGTTCGTACGAACAATTATGAGTAATATACGATACTTGATAAAGAATGTCTTCAATTTTATTCGAGGGATTTAAATGACAACGTATTTGGATTGCAACGCAACAACGCCCATAGCGACTGAAGTGATTGATATAGTCAATAAATATCTCAAAGAAGAGTTTGGGAATTCGGGAAGTAGAACTCATGAATTTGGTGTTGTTGCCAAGCAAGCTGTAGAGAAAGCAAGGCAGTTGGTTGCTGATGTTGTTGATGCTGATAAAAGTGAAGTGATATTTACCAGTGGTGCTACCGAGAGTAATAATATCGCTATTTTAGGATTAAAAGAGTATGCGCAACAAAGCCAAAAGTTGCATATCATTAGCTCTAAAATTGAGCACAAAGCTGTGTTGGAACCTCTTGCGGAATTAGAAAAAATCGGATTTTCAGTTACCTACCTACCAACAGATGAAAGTGGGTTGATTCATAAAGAAGATCTCGCTGCAGCTTTAAAAGATGACACTGTTCTTGTGAGTATTATGCAGGTTAATAACGAAACAGGCTGTCTTCAGGATATTGAAGGGTTTTGTGACGTATTAGCTAATCACGATGCTTACTTTCATGTTGATGCTGCTCAAGGATTTGGTAAATATGAAAATGGGTTAGCAAATCAACGTGTTGATATGATTAGTGTTAGTGGACATAAATTATATGCTCCTAAAGGTATTGGTGCGTTAATTACCCGTCGCCGCGGGTTCCAAAAAATCCCATTAAAGCCTTTGATGTTCGGAGGTGGTCAGGAAAGAGGGCTACGTCCTGGCACTCTAGCTGTTCCTCTCATAGCTGGTTTAGGTAAAGCTTGTGAATTGGTTAAAGAAAATAGAGAGCAATGGGCATCTCATTGCAAGAAATTACAGGATTTAGCTATCAGTTCTTTGTCTGTTTTAGATATTCAAATCAACGGTGAAAATTTAGCTCCTCATGTACTTAACTTTTCTATACCAGGAATGAACTCTGAAGCTGCAATTGTTGCTTTAAAAGGCATTATTGCTGTGTCTAATGGTTCAGCATGTACATCATCAAGTTATAGCCCAAGTCATGTTTTGCTTGCTATGGGATTGGATGAAGAGCGGATTGACAGTGCAATAAGGATGTCTTGGTGTTATATGACATCGGAACTGCCAACACAAAAAATAATAGAAGTGCTTAGACGTTACCTCTAGCATAAGGAGATACTAATGGATGATGGATTTAAAAATAATAATGTTGGTAATGCTAAAGAGAAGTTTGGAGATATTTGGCTTCGTGCCCGTCATAATGCTTTAGCACATATGGATGCTGCTACTGTTGCTAAAAGTAAAATTAGATTATGCGAAACTATTACGTCTATTTTGATTATAATACCAATATTTTCTAGCACTCTATCGAACAGGTGCTCATTTTTTCAAAAATGGGATATGGTGATTTCATTAGTTTGTTCATTAGGAGCGTTATTTTTAACATTGGTTGGATTTGTTCAAGAATATAGAAATAATTATAATTATCATACAAAATCTCATAGTATATTTAATAATATAGCTCAAAAATCTAGACGAGGAAGTAATCCATTTTTAGATGAAAATGAAAAGAAATACTTAATTCGCTCATTGGAGGAAATGTTCGAGACTGCCAAAAATAATACAGTCGAGCCTACAGATGAAAATTATAATAGAGGGTGGGAAAGGATGAAGAACATGCCGTCATTACCTTTTGGTTTGAATATTAAAGATGAATAATTTACGATCTTATTTTGATGAGAATGCAGAAGTTCTTTCTAAAAAGTATGATATTGAACCATCTGAAATAGTACATGAGAAGTGGATTAAATTCATTGATTTTAATGATGCTTCAATATTGGACATTGGATGTGGGAGTGGTAGGGACGCTATTTTTATGTCTAGGGAAGGAGGTATTGTCACGGCTGTAGATATATCAGAAAATTTAATTTCAATTGCAAAAGGAAAAGATGAATCTGGTGCTGTAAATTGGATTGTTGATTCTCTCCCTGAATTAAAAATGATAACGGAAACTAATAGGTACGATTTAATTTTATTGAGTGCCGTTCTAATGTTTTTAAATCCTAAGGAACAATTGATTAGTATAAAAAATATAGTTAATCTTATGAAAGATGATGGTATGCTGGTTTTTTCTATTAAAGAGGATGATAGTGATCCATTAATTTATAAGTTTAATTATTTAGTTTTAGATTACTTAGGATGTAAAAATAAAAATATCACTTGGTTTGATGGAGGGGAAGATATATTAAATAGAAAGGAAGTGTCTTGGAGAGTTTATGTTGTAACTTGAATTTATGGTTGTGAATCATCTAGTTTTATATTTGTTTTTTAGATATTATTTCATCATACACAACTCGGGAATAAAGCAGTTCCCTTTTGTCTGAATCTCCAAATAAATTAGTTAATCGCTTATCAAAACGAGCCTGTTTCTTATAATTCACATCATCTTTTGATATATAAAGATGTTTGTTCAACAATGGGGGCTGCTTGTTCTCATCAATATAATCAAAGAAATCGATATCCTGATCGGCCATTTTTATCTTGATTCGTTCAACTAAAAACGGGACGGATTTTTCAAAGTCATCATAGGCGGTGAGGGTGAGCTTGCCTGAAGTAATGTGAATCTTAACTAAGTCAATATGGTCATCAATTTCCCCATACATTTGTAACGCAGCACCGACATAGGTACGCAAAAGTAAAGGAAGATCATTAATGTACTTTTTGTGGAAAATTAGGGAGTGTCCAGGATTGAGGTGACTTGCAGCAAGAGATTGATTGGCTTTGATGCATTGCTCCTCGAGTAATTGAGTGTCTGAAATGGCAAACAGCAATTCAGTTGCCAGATTTAAAGCTGTTTGATATTCGCCAAAGAGTGCTTTGATATCCCGTTTTAATGATTCAGGTTGTTGTGTGTACGGTTTACGTTTCTCAAAAAGCCCCATCGCGAAGAACAGTAATAGATCTTCTTTTTTCCGCTTTTGTGCTTGTGCAAAATCGTCATCGCCATAAAGCTCTGTGAGCAAGTTAAAGACTTTTTTCGGAGAACCTATTAGCTCTTTGATTCTATCGGAATCAGCAAATTCGTCATTGGCCGGGATGCGACCTAGATCTAAGCAAGCTAACCAAAATTGCTCAAACAGTTCAGGATGTTGAGTGATGACCAATTTGGCTTTGTCTGCTGAATCAACAGGAGCAGGGGATGTTATCTGCTGCCACGTATGATGGCGTTTAAACTTTCCTTGGAGATACGTTTGTTCTTGCAGTTTGTCTTTGAATATAAAGAAAATGCCTGGTGCGACTGTAATCGCTTCTTCCTGTAATGAGCGTTCAATATAGGCTTTGATTTCAGATTGTGCGTAATACTTCTGAAAGGTATTTCTTGAGGTGATGACGCCATCTTTAAATGGTTTGAATTGAGAGATATAGGACTCATTAGCCAGCATCACTGAAACCACTAAGCAAGTTTGAGTGAGTTCCCAAGCGCCTAATAAAGCTTCAAGCCTTTCATCTTGATCTTCAATCACATTCAAGACAAAGCCGATATTGACGATATTGGCTTTCACTTTATCACTATCAGGGCGGAAGTTTGGGTCCCAACCTAGCGCATCTAATCCGTGTGCTTCCAGCTCTCTTAAGTCATCACCACGGCCACAACCGTAATCAAAGATGGAATAGTTACCTTCTAAATACCCATGTTTTGCCAGCATTTTCATAGGGGCTGAGAGTTCATGGCGAACAATTGCTGTTTTGTGCCGGTCGATACCATGATCGTTACGATCGGTCATGATCGCTGAGCTGCGAAATAAACGCCCATCGACCAATTCATATCCGTGACGTGCGATAATATTGAGCCAAGACTGTTTAAAACCTATTAAGCGGCTATTTTGATAAAGCCCTGCATTTTCACCTTCTTGAGTTAAGTTTACGAAGCTTTCGTAGTAATCACTCGTTGGCAGAATCATGGTTTCTTTGCGGTGTAGTATTGGCGGGTTATCTGAATCTTGATACTGGGTAATTTTGTGTGTGAGTTTGGAAAGATCGACATTAAGGCTTTGTTTTAACGATGGGTAAGAATCAGTGTAAAAATCAGGATAATGAAGAAGCGATAGCCGAAACTCTTTTTTGAATAACTTGATTAGGTTCCATTCGTCGTTCGGTAGATTGACTGCTTTCGCAACAGCCGGAATAAACTTTTGTAGGACTTCAGGAATAGCGGTTAGCGCATCTTTGTGTAAATAAATGGCATCAGGGAGTTGTTTCCCAATAGTGATTTTCGCGACAAGAGAGAGAAATAACTGTGAATCCATTCGTTTACTCCGTTATCTGATTAGGCGATATGATTATAAATCAATAAAGAGTTGAGGTGTGGTGCTCCCTGTGCCACTTTTCCCATTGACTCGGATGCCATCTTTATTACGGTAACGAAGTAGTACATAGCGGGCATTCTCAGGGCCAATACTCAAATGAATAGGTCGATCTTTACCGTAAAAATACAAGCGGTCAAAAGGAAGGCTCTCGGTAATGTATTGAGCGATTATGTGCATTCTGGTTTCGTAGCCTTGCACCCAAAAGTCACAAGCTGCGCCATCGCGCTGACAGATTCGGTTGCCTCGGGTATTTAATTCTGCGGACGCGTGTTGATCCAAACTCGGCCCCATATCTCCAGGGCTGTGTTTGAGCAGGTAGCGAAGTAATGGAGATGAGGTAAATCCATAGCTGATGGTTATCGGCCCAAATAGATTTTGTATTGGGAGCAATAGCTGCTCAGCTAATTGCTCTAAATAGATAAGTGACTGAGCGTTTGCCGTATTGTTTCCTGAATAGTTAGGATGTTTTTGCTGATACCAATGCAATAATTGAGTGACTAAGTCATTTACCATTGTTTAATCCATTCGTTGTTTAGTATGAGTATTGTACTCAGTTCATAAGCTTACAATATCCCATTCTCACGATTCGCTTTTATTCTGTTCTTCCCTTAATACGCAACCTGATAGTTCAGGCGCGGTTGGTTAGAACAGAAGGAAAGTGAATGCAACATTGTCAAAGTACTGTCTATTTTGGTGATCGCTACTGCGCAGATTGTGGCGAGCAACTTGAGTTTGTCCCTAAGTGTGTTGGTGTGGATGAGGTTGACCCTAATATCTTAAAAGAAGTGAAGACTTATTATCCTGATGCTCGCACGGTCACCGGTCAGGTGCTGGATTCGCGTTACTATAAACGCCGTTCGCGTGGTTCTAACCATGATGTGGAATACGCTTTTTGGTGGATTAAGTTACGCACTAGCGATGAACAAATCGTCGAAACGTCGATTTCTGCAGAGTCGCAATACACTCAATCGATTGGTCGTGGCGATATTCTCACGCTTTATTACCCAACCGAGATGACTTTGTATCATAAGGTGCAGGGCAAAGAAGCGAAGCGCTTTGTGAAAGATAACGCAGCAGTGCCTTGTGTTGTGGTGCATAAAGAAGAAGGGCAGAACTACACCGTAGAAAACATTTATCCAAGACCACAAAAGAAAACAGCCTGGCTTTGGTTGGTGATTGGCGCTCTAGTGGCTATTTATCTGTTTAACTATCAGCGTATGCCAACGAACACAATTTTCGCTATCAGTGCCGTGGCTGCTGTGGCAACAATGCTGTTCGAGATGAGCCGCAATAAGACTAAGTTTGCCAAAGCAACCGAAAAATACGATGCGTTGCAAAAGTCCTTTCAGCAACTGTTGGGGATTCATCGTTATCAACTCGGCTATACCCATATCGCGCGAGTGACACAAAAATCGGACGTTATCTGCACCTCTTGTAATACCCGTTTACCGGATGACGCTCATTTCTGTTTTCACTGCGGAGCGAGCCAAATGATCGTCGAAGCGCCTTTGCTCTCTCATGAAAATCAAGAGCAAGGAAGTGGTGAAAATGAACTTGTGGTGAGTGAAACACCAGAGGTTAATGCACGCTTTTCGGTCTCTGAAGTGTACGCTCACCTTTCAGAACAATACTTGTTTCAAACTGATAGTAAATACTTACATCGTCATGTGCTAACCGCCGATCGCGAGGCGAAAGTGACCAACGAATTTATGCTCGGCAAAGTGATTGCGACGGATGTAAAAAACTCGGTAAGTGATATCACCACGGTAACGACCACCACGACCGAGACTCAGCACTATCGCGGTGGTATCTATTCACATTCCACCCATCAAACCAAAGAGAGTCGCTTTCGTTCTCGTAGTTCAGATCTGCGCGGCAAGATAGAACTAGAGTTGGTGAATGGCGACACTTACACCTTGAGTGTGCAAGAGCAAATCTTAGGTGATATCGATGTAGGCGATTGGATTGCAGCGGCTGACAGTGATATTCAATTTGCTGAAGAGAACCATTACTCCTTTGAGTATTTCTATAACATCACCAAAGACAAAGTGTTCCATTTTAATGGGTTAGAAACCTACTCAGATAACCGTGGTAGTGCTGCTTGGTGGGGATGGAATGCGCTGTTTGTTATCGCTGCTATCGGATGTGGTATGGCTGGCCTTGCTCCTGTACCGATGCTCATTGCTGGCGCTTGTGTGTTGTTTAACGTTTTTGTGTGGATTAAAGCGCCACTCAACGGCATGCGAAATAGCCGCCAACGCCGAAACATCATGAAACCGTTACAAGGACGAATCGCTCAGTTCGAAGCGTCGCTAGAGAACTTACGTAATAAGCTTGAGGTGCTGGGGTAAAGTAATATGGTGGGTTAAAAGCCTTGTACGGCTTTCATTATTTCTATCAGACATCCCTCTTTGATACACAAAGGGGGATATTTCTTTTGATTAACTCGCCAACCAGTAATCCATTCATGTAGGCATTGAGAGAAGCCATTACCACACCTCACCAGAAGGATCCGCAAGAGTAAATACTGTTGCACTGTTAATAGATTCCTCTTCAGTAGGTTAGGTAATACCAGTCATTATGGTGGGGGAGCCTGAGTTGGGGTTTTCCAACTAAATGAACCTTCGGTTTGAACACCGTGGGCTAAAGAGTAAGATAGCGTTTTTGCTTTTTTATGTTGGAAATGGACCATTCCATGTCAAACCCCAAGATTACGATTAAGGATGTGGCGAAATATGTGGGGGTATCCGTTACGACGGTTTCTCATGTATTGAGTAATAAAGGAAAGATCTCTGCAGAGACAGCCCAGAAAGTGCTGCATGCAGTCGAGGTGTTAGGTTATACCCGTAATCAAACGGCAGCCAATTTGAGAAATCAATACAGTCGCACTATTGGCTTGATCGTTAATGGCATTGATAGCCATATGCCCAATCAGTTAATCGCTGGAATCAGTAATACGTTGGAAGAGCGTGGCTACATGCTGTTTCTCACTCAGTGCCAGTATCAAGATTCTCTCTTTCACTTAAAGCTTAAGACGCTGCAAGAAAAAGGCGTCGATGGCATTTTGTTTGCGAGTGTGAATAACACCTTAAACCTTTCTCAACTTGATTTAGAGAATTCGGTGCCGATGGTGTGCATTGCCGATCATGATATTGCTGAAACGATAGACAGTGTCGCGATAAACAATAGCCAAGCCAGTTTTTGTGCCACCGAGCATTTAATCCAACAAGGTCACCGCCGCATTGCTTATGTTGGTGGAGTAAAGGGGACCGCTTGTTGGAATGAGCGTATTGCTGGGTATGAATTGGCGTTGAAATCCAATGGCCTTAGTAAATCCATTTTGGTCGTTGAGGATAATAACCAAAATATCGAGCAAACTCTGCATTCGCTGTTTACCCAGCATGCTCAAGTATCAGCAGTGGTTTGCCATGATGCCGACGTCGCAGTAGCTGTGATGAACTTAATGAATCGACTTGGTAAAAATATAGGGCAAAGCCACGTCTTAGATGACCACGTGGCTTTGATTAGTATTGGTGAATATGGTGCATCTTCATTTAGTGATTTAGGCATCATGACTGTTCAAACCGATTTGTATTCGGTTGGTCAGTCAGCTGCGTTACGCATGATGGCTAAGATAGAAAGGCCACATTCACCGATTGAAAAAATGCTGATTAATTCAACCCTTATTTAATCACTTAGGCTGGGGCTGCATTTTTTGCTCAATGATATTGGAAATGAATTGAGCCCTAGCACCAAGCACGACTTGAATGCCGACGTCACCGACATAAACAACGCCTTGAGCGCCGAGTTGGCTTAGCTGCTCTTTGCTTACTTCGTTTTTATCATTCACTTCAAGTCGTAAACGGGTGATGCAAGCGGTTGAGCTGTGTATATTGGTTAACCCACCAATCGCTTCAATAACGTTATTGGCTAACGCTTGATCGTCTAGGTTATCGACTGAGTTAGTGCTTTCGGTTCTGCCTGGTGTTTTGACATCAAATTTACGGATGACCACTCTAAACACAAAGTAATAGATCAACCCCATTGGGATGCCGATGATGATCGCGTTAATCCAATGTGTCTGAAAGCCATTAAACGACGGCATGATCCCAAAAGAAATATAGTCAATCAGTCCGGCTGAGAATGACTTAGCAATGTGTGCCCCCATGAGGTACATCGTCATGTAGGACAAGCCTGCCATAATCGCATTGAAAACGTATAGCACTGGCGCAACGAAGATAAACGTAAACTCAACGGGTTCGGTAATGCCAGTTATGAAGCAGGTTAATGCGGCTGAAAACAAGATGCCGGCAGCAATCTTTTTATTGCGAGTGTGGGCTTCATGATACATAGCAAGGCAAGCAGCAGGTAATGCAAACAGCATTAATGGGAATTCGCCTTGCATGAACTTACCCGCATCGTTGTAGGTGTTGGTGGAGAATGATTTCACCCCATCAGAAAGCATTTTGAACCAAATGGTCTGATCGCCTGTGGTCACTGTGCCATTTGGACCGATGTATTCCCCAAAAGAGAACCAGAATGACGGATACCATACATGGTGTAAGCCGAGTGGAATCAGCGCTCGTTCGACAAAGCCAAAAATGAAGGTTGAGAGAGCCTGATTATCGCCATTAACGATTTGTGATAACGCATCGATGCCATTTTGAACGTAAACCCAAACATAGGGCAGTATCAGTCCCAAAATGAAAGAAAAGGCCGCTGTCGAAATAGCAACAAATCGCTTTCCTGCAAAGAACCCTAAAAATTCCGGAAGCTTCATATCATGAAATTTCTGGTAGCAAACTGCCGCGAGAATCCCTGAAATGAGGCCACCAAATACCCCCATCTGGAGGGTCGGTATCCCCAGAACCATGGCGTATTTTCCGCCGCTCGATGCCATTTCTGAAGTGATGTGCAGGAGCGAACTGATGGTTGAGTTGATGATCAGAATCGATACCGCTGCCGAAAGGGCTGCGATACCTGACTCCCCCGCCAGACCAACGGCAGAGCCGATAGCAAACAGAAGCGGCAAGTTATCAAAAATAACGCCACCTGCTTGCATCATTAAATCAATACCAAACTTGTCTCCCAAAGCGAGCAGCAGCCCAGCAGCAGGGAGAAGAGAAATAGGCAGCATTAAAGCTCGACCTATTAATGACAGTTTGGATACCGAGGCGGAAAGTGTTTTGACTAAGTTGGCCATATTAATCCTTTAATTGAAGCACGATGAACACTGTGGTTGGTATACCCAAATGACCTCAAGATGCAGACTTCAGAGCTTCATCAACGAGCACAGGTCAGGCTTAATGACGGAAGGAATGGTCATTCCCTTTCAACGTCATTGGGCGCAGAAATGGGCTTGTTGATGAGCTCCCAAGGGGCGAGCTGTATTCGCTCCTATGCTGCGTTACCGATTTTCTACGTAGAATCACTATGTATTCAAATCGGTGCCTTGCCTATAAGCGAATACATTCTCGCTGAAACAGCATATTGAGGTTATTTGGGTATATGAGACCTAGTTTATACCTTCATAACAAGGAGTTAACCTGAGGAAAAACGTTTTACTTCGCAGGATTATTGAGGAATGTGGTGATTTGTCTGTGTTTATTGAGATTTAATTGATCGTGTGAAAAATGGAGTAACTGCCATTATCAATGAAACGCTCCCACTTGATTGACACGTTAACCTCTCACTCGTTCGTTAGACCGATGTCATCATTTTGATATTGACATGGTCATTTTTAGCCAGCAATGCACTCCACATATTGTATTGTGATAGCCTTGTGACTTAGTTTTTATCAGCCTCACTCTCTACGTAGCGAAATGTATATGAATAATCTAGTTGTAACCCCTTTAAGTATTCAAGCAACGTCAAAGCCTTCAAAGTCTGGTTGGGGAAGAGTGCAAAAGCTTTGGCAGCAGATCGAAAAGCGCCAAGCGCGCAACCAGCGTTACGATGAAAAAATAACGAACTTTTTGGACCAGTTTCGCCTCGAGCTTGAAGGCACTGAACAAGAGGTATGTGCGGCAACCGAGGAGTTGATTGCACACCTAATCAGTTTTATTTCTCGTAAAAGTATTAAAGGCAGTATGCGTGATACTCTCTACGACTGGATTAGTGAAGAGTTTGATCTTTTGGAAGCAAATCCTTTTCGAATCAAGAGCTCAGAGCCATTGCGAGAACAGTATCAAGCTGCGCTATCAAAAGCTCATCCTGAAGATGAAGCTTATGAACCTAGCAAAGAAGATTATGATCTTGTTCGTGCGGAGGTTTCGGCTATCACTGGGTTGGATATAGATCTTACTGATGAACAATTGAAAGAGATGATTAGTCATCCAGATAGTTTCATACAGTATCTTGAATCTCTTCGAGAGCAGGCGGCGAAAAAAGAGGCGAAGAGTGAGGATGGTGCTGATTTTGACGACGATACCTTCTCATTTTTCGACGATGAAGAGGATGAACCCTGGTTTAATGAAGCAGATAACGATATTTCAGCATTGTTTGAGAATAAAGACATCAATAAACTCTATAAGCAGTTAGCAAGACAGCTTCATCCCGATCGCATCCAAGATACTGAGAAAAAGCAGCAGCATCATGAGTTGATGCAACAACTTTCTCAAGCAAAAAAAGAGAAAGATATTTTTGGCATGTTGATGCTAGCACAAACGTGGCTGCCTGATTTTGAAATGAATTTAGATGAAAAGGCGCTAAATGGTCTTACTCAGAATTTGCAGCAAAAACTCGACCAATTGGAGATCGAATATCACCAGTTGAAAGCGGGGCCAGACTTAAAGAGCCAAGTTTGGCATCGTTTTGGTGGTGGTAACAAAAATAGTCGGAAGAAAGAGTTAGAAGACTATAGACTGGGGCTGACCAAAGAAGCTCAGGGACTGAGAGATAAAATTCAGTCGATACGCACAGTGCAAGATATCCAGTTAGTGTTGCGTCAACGACGCGATAGGTTTAAACCTATGTTTCCATCTTTTGGTGGGCCAATAGATCTATCTGATATTGATGAATTTTTCGATTTCTTTGATTAAAAAGAGTCAATGACTAAGTTGAACTAGCTGTAGAGAATTAAACATTGAGCTGCTTCACTTTGTTGTTTTATCCCCACTAGGGGATAAGGTCAACGTGATCGGCTTACGGTCACGTTGGTTTTAACGCTGTTGTCTATTTTTTAGGCGCAGAAAAGTGTGGATTCAAACTTTTTTATGCGCAGAAAAGTGCGGAATTTTACATTTTTATGCGCATAAAAGTGTAAATGGACGTAGGGCAGGGTTCTCAAACTGTCTATTTTGCTCTTACTGTCTTTCGTCTTTTGGGGAGTCCATCACCACGGTGGTATTGAGTTCGCGCACTTGTTTGCATTCGCCAAGCACATCGGCGTGAATGCGTTGAAAGTGTTTTAAATCGCGGGCTTCAATGCGCAGTAGGTATTCGTAAACTCCAGTAATGTTATGGCATTCCACAATTTCCGGTACGGCCATAATGTGTTGCAGAAAGGCGAGTTGAGACTGTTTACTGTGGTTGTTGAGTCCAACAGAGACATAAGCGACCACGCCGATATTAAGCTGATCGCGATCGAGTATGGCGCGATAGCCTTTGATCACGCCTGTGCGTTCAAGATCTTGTACACGGCGCAGTGTCGCGGAAGGAGATAGCCCCACGCGTTCTGCAAGCTCAACATTCGATAATCTGCCGTCCTTGCGTAGCTCATGCAAGATTCTTTCGTTAAATTTATCCATGGGCAATATTGTTGTTTAATTAAGGCTAATGAACACAATATAAGCACAAAATTGCGCTGCATTCTACGTATCCTTTTGCTCATCGAATGATGTTACTTAAGGACAAAAAATGAATGATCAGCTGTTGGCATTAGTTCTGTTTGCTTTTGTTTCTACCTTTACCCCTGGCCCTAACAACATGATGTTAATGACTTCTGGGGCGAACATTGGATTTGCCCGCAGTATTCCGCATATTCTGGGAGTGGCTCTGGGGTTTGGTTTAATGGTGTTTTTGGTGGGCGTTGGCATGTCGGGGGTGTTTACTCGCTTTCCTATCGCGCACCAAGTTTTGCAGGTGTTGAGCGGTCTTTTCTTGCTCTATTTGGCGTTCAAAATTGCGCGCAGTAAACCTAAATTGGAAACGCAAGCTTATCGGCCAATGACGTTTTTCTCGGCGATGTTGTTTCAATGGGTGAACCCAAAAGGTTGGTCGATGGCGCTTTCTGCTGTCAGTTTATATAACCCCACGGCGAGTTTGTGGGGGCTGGGGGTGATTACCTTTATCTTTGTTTCGATCAACATACCTTGCTGTATTAGCTGGGTGTATGCAGGAAAGAAAATCAGTCAGTTTCTTAAACACGATCATCATGTGCGTTGGTTTAACTGGTCAATGGCCAGCTTGCTGGTGGCTTCAACCCTGCCAATGTTGGGTTAAAGGGCAATCGCGATCACACTTCTGCTGCGATTTTTGGCGTGTTTCCCTTTTTTGTGTGGCGCGATGAGTACAATGAGACCTTTGTTGTTTATTCAAAGGTCTCTTCATGTTTGGACTTAAAGCCATTATTTTGCATGACTCGTATTACCGTGGCATTCGCACTCGGATTGATTGTTATGATCAAACCAATAACACCGGAGATAACGGGGCAGGCAAGACCTCCGCGTTAACGCTTATTCCTATTTTCTACGGGCAAGAGCCGCAAAAGTTGGTCGATAGAAGTGCGGATAAGGTGTCGTTTGTGGATTTCTATCTGCCACGCGATCAGAGCATGGTGGTGTTTGAGTACGAGCGTAAAAGTGGCTCTTGCTGCGTGGTGATGTACCGTAAAAACAGCAACACTTTTGCTTATCGATTTATTGCAGGCTCGGCAGATGCCGCTTTGTTTAGCCCAGCGATGCAGCGTCATTTTGATGAGGGTGTTGAAGCGCGTATTTTGCTGCGTCAGTATGTCACTCAATACGGCTTTGAGGTGTCGAATCAATATGACACTACGCGCGAATATCGCGCTGTATTGCAAAATGATCATCGCCGTTTAGGGCGTGGCAGTAGTGGAGTCAAAGCCCTTGCCGATGCGGGTCGTTACTGTCTTGGTGATGCCACAACCCATATGCAGCATATGGAGGCGTTAACCTCGGTAGTGCTCAAACATGATCGCTTGCTTGAGCAATTTAAGATCATGTTGGTCGATAGCTTTCTTGAAGATCAGCTATCGATTCCTGAATTACCTTATAGCCCGAAAAACCAAGGCTTAATTCGTGACTTAGAAGCGCTGGATTCGTTTCGTTCCCGAGAAAACGTGTTACGTAAGTTGGTGGGTGAATACGATTCTTTAAAAGAGGATTGGCAATTTTTGCTGTCTGCTTTCCCTGAATTGCAAACCTGGCAAAGCCAGTTGGTTAAACAAAAAGCGGAATTGGAAGAGCAAGTTAACCAAATTGGTCAGCAGTTAAAACAGCTCGAAGAGCATTATCAGCAGCAGCGCCATGCGTTACGCAGTGAAAAAAGCGATACCGAGGGCAGTTTAGAAAGCACGGTAAAAGCGCTTAATTTGCTGTATGAACAGCGCGATAGCTGGGAACAAGAAGAGATTCAACAAAAGCAAAATGACATTGAGGCATTGCCGCAGTTTGAACAAAGCCTGCGTGATGCCAAGCAGCACTACGATACTCTGTTAAAGCATGTTTCTGCGGAAGAAACCAAGATGCTGCGCGCCAAAGAGTCATTGCAGCAGAGCCACCAAAAACAGCATGCAGAATTAGATCAGAAGCTGAAATCCAAGCTGCAACAGCAAAGTGAGTTGGTCAAACGCCATCATCAACAGATAAGCGACTATCTTAACGAGCGGCAAAAAGGTCGCAATGCGCTCCTCGAACAGCACAACGAATCGTTATTGGAACTCAATAACTTGGTGAGCGAAAAGCAGAGCCAGTATCAAGTGGCGGGTTATTTCACCCAGCCAGAACAGCAAGCCATTTCGGCTTTAGAGCAAGATCGTAAATCTGCTCAACAGGCGTTAAATGAGGCGCAAGCTGCATGGCAGCAAGCTCTGCTTGCCGAGAGCAATGCCAAAAACGAGCGCGACGAACAGCTTGCTCTGCTTGGGCAACAAAACCATGAACTGGACAAATTACGTGAGCAGCAAACCGCGCTCTCGCGCCAGCTTTTCCCGGCCGATAACTCCCTGCATGCCTTTTTGAAAAACGCTGATCGTTCTTGGCAACAGCACATTGCTAAGGTGCTTGATCCGCAATTATTCAGCCGCAAAGATTTGCAGCCTACGTGGGGCGAAGAAAGCGCAACGGTCTTTGGTTTGGCGCTGGATGTGTCCGTATTAGGTGAGGCGAGCATCACCACCAATGAGGCCATACTGCAAGAGCAGTTGCAGGACGTTGAGGGTAAGATTCAGCTCAAAAAAGAGATGATTCAACGTGTTGATAAAGCACTGCGTGAAGCGAAAAAGCATCTCGAAACCTTGATGGTGACGCGAACCACCGCCGAACGGCAGCAAAAGAAACAGCAAGAGCGGTTGCAGCAAATTGAATTGCGCACCGAAGAGGCCAAAGAGAGTGCTAAGTTAGCGGCACAAGCGCGCATCGAACAGGCAAAACGGGTATTAGAGCAAGTGCAAGCTCAGCTCAAACAGTATCAGCAGACGACAAAACAAGAGCGTCAAGAGTGGGATGCCAACACGCAAGCGCAAAAGCTGCAAATAGAGAGTGACCAAAGTGCAGATGCCGCCGATCTCGATGAGCAGCTCAAACATATCCAACAGCAAATCACTCATGCAGCGTTGCAATTTGAGCAGCGCATCGCTGACCTTGAAGCTGCGTTTCAGCGTGCCTGCGCGCAAAAAGGCATTGATGAAAAGGTATTAATGGTCGCCAAACAAGCGGTTGAAGAGGCGCAGCAGCGAGTTGATGCGGTGGCGCAATACCGTGAGCGGGTTAATCAGTATCAAGCCTGGTTGAGAACCGAGTGGTCGGGGCTGACGAGCAAACAGCAAGCCGAGCAAGCGCTGCAACAAGCGCTGTTTACTATAGAGCAGCAATTGGCGCGTCATCAAACTGAGTATGACAATCAGACCAAGCAATGGCGTGCGGATCAGCAAACCCATTTGACGACCTTAAAAGGGATCAATGACGAACTCAAACGTCTTGAACACATTGCCTCGGATATCCACGCATTGGAGCAAGAGTTACCGACAGATTTCGTTAGCCAACCTGTGGTGATGCCAACCCATCGCCAGCATGTGCAAGACCAGTGTGAAACGCTGCTCAAACGCAGTGAGTCCGGTCGGATGAACCTGCGTAAGCAAGTTCTTGAAATTACTGCAGAGTTGCAAAGCTTACCCGCCGCTACTCAGATGGGTGAATTTTGGCGCAACATCAGTGATACGAGGCGTCAAAGCTCGCATCATGTGCCATCAAGCACGACTTATCAGTTGGAGGTGATTGATGATATTAGCCAACTGATTAATGAGTTTATTCCTCAAGCGGAGCGGTCGATTATCAGCAATATCGCCTCATCTGGTAACCTAATCGCTGAATATCACGACACGTTAGAGCATCTCAATCGCAAAGTGAATCAAGTCTCGAGCATGCTTAAAGAGAAGGTCTATACCCAACACACGTTCCCAGCGATAAGCGATATTGAAGTGCAGCTGCGCTCTAAAGTGGCGGAGTTTGAAATGTGGCCACTGCTCAAATCATTTAAACAAGTGTGGGATAACTGGGTAGAGCAAGGACAGCAATCGTTGCCTGATTCGATGTTTATTCAGGCGCTCACAGAGCTGTCGGAAACCATGAAACGCTCACATATCAACAGTAACCTCTATTCGCTGGTGGATTTGACCATCTCAATGCGAGAAAACGGTCGTCCGGTGCATATTCGCACCGATGCGGATTTGAAAGGAGCGAGCAGTACCGGCATCTCGTTGCTGGCGGTGATTGTGGTGTTCTGCGGCATGACACGCTTTTTGTGTCCCGATGAACGAGTACGCATTCACTGGCCGTTGGACGAAATTGGCCGCTTATCCGGCGCGAATATTGGGCGTCTATTTGAGTTAATGCAGCAACACAATATTGCGCTATTTTGTGCTCAGCCCGACCCAACGCCGACACTCAGTCGCTATTTTGTGGTGAAAAATGAGTTGGATAAAAAGCGCGGCGTGAGTCGTTATCGTCCCGCGTTAGCGGCGGTTGGGCATAATCCACTGTTAGAGGAAGGAGAAGATCATGAGTGATCGTTTTACGGAAACCATTGAGCGGCTCCTGCAAGGTGAGGTGATTTGCCATTACAGCCAGCCGGGGTTGACCCAATATTTGGCGCAGCCTCTGCATTTTGATGAGGTGAGCCAGTTCTTACGGCGCATTGGTCGCGTGGTGTTAGTCACCAATGATGAGCTGGGTTATTACTGCGGCTATCTGCAACCGGAAGAGCACAAAGCGAGTATTCGCCGCCAGTTTGAATTGGTGAGCGATAAACTCGACGGTTTGGTCAGTTGGTTGCGTTTAGCGCGCATGGCGCAAAATCTCGATCGCCCAATTGTCGCGGGCGATATTGTGAAAGAGGGTGAATTGCTGGCGGAAATGGAATCCTCACCTGTGCTGCAAACTCAGTTAGACGATGTGGCGCACAAGCTCAATGTTGGGCGTAAAGAGAGCACTCTGAAAGTGAAATTGAGCAAGGTATTCGATTATTTAAAAGATAACGGATATCTGATCGCGATTTCGGGCACAGGCTCGGTATATCAAGCTACGGCGAAATGGTCGCTGCTCTACGAACAGATGGATTTTGTGCTGCGTTTTTCGGGGATTGAAGAGCCGAGTGAAGAGTCGCACATTCAAGGAGAGATGTTCTAATGAGCCGAAAGCAATCGCTAATCAGTGCCTTTGGTGCCTTGCAGCGGCATGGCGAGATCATTGCTGATGCGGCGTTTGAAAACAGTGGCGCTTTGCCCGTTGACGAAGATGGCTTAAAAGTCGCGGAGCTGTTGGTCAAACATCGTTTGGCTTTTCGTACCGAAGGATTTGGCACTCAGCTTAACAGTGCGGTGATGCGGTTATCTCACCATGTAACGAAAAACTATCGCTTAAAACTGTCGAGCGGTGCGGTGGCCGACTTGCTTGATGGATTGCGCGAAGCGTGTGAAGGGTATCGCATTGCTTGTCAGCATCATGAATCGGTCGATCAGCAGACCTACGAAGCGGCGATTTATGAGCAAGTGTTTGAACTCTCTGATTTGCTATTAGAGCTGGTGCAGCAGTTTTCTTACCGAGTGCACAATGAGTTCAGTGGCATCACCAGTTTAACGCTGAAAATTCGTGAAAATGAACGCTCACTCAATGAGATAAAGCGACTTAATGATCTGTTCTCTGATTTCAATATCAATGAGTTAAGTGAAATGGCGGGCAGTGATTTACTGCTTAACCGTTTGTTGCTCAAACAGTTGAAACAGACCATGGACGTGTGCCGCAAAGAGCTGGTGGCTACATCGGCATTGCTGCGAGATGTACTAGCAAAATTGCAGCGCGATTTGGCTAGCGCCAAACTTAATCGCCTGGTTGATACTTTGTATGCCCATTATCAGCGTGTTCCGACCTTCAAGCCGGACTTGTCGTTGGCCGACGATATGCCCAGTGCGCTAACGCGAGTTGAGCCACTGCGTTTTGAGGCAACTGCGGATTTACACTCTGAACAGTACGCATCGTTTTTAGATACGCTCGCGCAAGAGGCGTGTGCCAAACGCAGTCCTTCTAATGATGGAGCCGGGAAAAACACCGCGGTGATTCCCGTCACTGCTAACGAGCAGAGCTGGGAAGATGAGCCTGTTGATCCGGTTTATCAAGCGGTGGAGTGTTTCTTTGATGCGTTAACGCAAGCGCGTGGCCCTTATGATATGACGGGCTCGCACGCTTATGAGGTGTTGGCTCCCGATGTAGAATTTGATATTTGGCTGATGGCGTTAGTCAGCCATTTTAAAGCGCAGGGCAGTGCACTCTCTAAACAATTGAACTTTGAGCGAATTGAACGAGAGTTACCTGGATACTCAGGTAACCACTGGATTGATGATGTACGTTTTTCGCGGCGTTCATCTTTTGAGTAAAACGAGCTGAAGATGGATAAACGAACTCTCACTCTCTTACAAGGGATTGTGCAACACCGTAAACAGGTGGCAAGTGCCAGTAAGGCTTTGCGCGATTTTTCTGAGCACTACGGACTAGGTCATTTACGTGGCAAAGAGATGCACTTTACTCACCAAGAACTCGATGAGATTCATCGGCTATTGCAACTCGAAGTGGACGCCAATGTGCTCCAACTGACGCTGCCCCAAGAGCGCATTGCCACGTCTGCGCTGGTGGATGATGAAAAATGGGCCACGGGCAATGTGTTTGGTCAAGTGCTGACGGTGGCGCGTGCGCACCACCTGCCAATTCGTCTCAAACAAGGTGAAGTGACAACCCCAAATGACACGTCATTCAATGTGTTACCCGAGCAGCTAGATCTTACTGTGCCTGTGTTGGTGATTGAAAATGGTTCGATGCTCACCCAGTGGTCTGGGTGGGTGCAATGTCTGCCGGAAACTTTGCAACACTGTTTGCTCGTTTATCGCGGCCATGGCCGTAATCAATCCCATCTCAAACATCTTTTGTCCCAATTACCAGAAGCTCAATCGCCTCGCTTTGGTTATTTCGATTTTGATTTGGCGGGGATTTTAATGGCAGACCGCTGGTATCAACAAACGGGCGCAGTGCCAATCTTGCCGGCTAATTATGCGGAATTTCCAACGTTTATTGAAAATCAGACGCTGCGAAATAAGCACGCTACGTTCGTGAAACAGGTACAAAAATACGGCAAGAACCCAGAGTTCTCTCATTCTCAACTTGCCAAAGTTTATGATTTTATTGTTGAACATGAACTTGCCATCATGCAGGAGCAATTGGCAGCGAAAGGAATCAAATTGAGTAAAATCTAGGGTATGATGTTGGGTTTGCTAATTACTTGAACAGATAGAGTCTAATTGCCGTGAGTGAATATCAGTATTATCGATTTGAAACGGTCGATAGAGTTTTAAGTCCATCAGTGCGTAAAGAGTTAAGAGCTATCTCAAGTAGAGCTGATATCAACAGCGATTCATTTTGCGTGACATATAACTATGGCGATTTTCGTGGTGATGTGAATGCCATCATGCTTGAGCACTTTGATGTCGGTTTCTATTTTGCTAACTGGGGAACTCGCCGTGCTTATATCACATTACCTTCAGGTACGATTCCAGCCCCGTTTATTAACGCCATTGAAAAAGAATGGGTTTGCGAAGTGCATAATAATGAGCAATCGCAGCTCGTCGTATTTTTAATTGAAGAGCAGTGGGACTATTTGGATGATGAGGATGCATTAGACGTTTTAGAGCAACTTACCGCGCTGCGTTTGGAAATGCTCAGTGGGGATTTTCGCGTGCTCTATTGTGCTTGGGCTACCGATATTGAATATACGGGAGAGTACCAACAAGACAATATTATCCCGTTAATCCATTTTGATTTTAAACAGTTAACTCAAGCTCAAATCGACTTCTCTAATCTATTTTTTAGCGGGGATTCGGTTATCCGAGCGCTTGATTTATATCTTGCGCAGCATCCATCTGACATGCCGAGCCAGCAGCCTAAAAGCACTAAGGAATCGTGGTTGGCAACGCTCTCCGACCAAGATAAAAATACCTTGTTAGGTGAGCTGTTTGATCAAGGACACTTATCGTTTAGCCAAGCTCAAACCTATCTATGTTCGACGAGTGAACCGCAACAACCTACCTACGAGCATTATGTGAGTGCTGATAATTTGTTGAGTTATATCGAACTTGCACAGCGTGAGTTGGAGCAAGAGCGTGTTAGAGCTGAAGAATTACAAGCGCAGAGAGACAGAGCGAAAAGGGAAAAGCATTTAAGTGGCGTGTATGACGATCGAGAAAAACACTGGAAATTGGTTGCAACACAAACAAGTCGAACCTGCGCCAGTGGTTACAATAATGCTTCGAAAACGCTGAACGAACTTTACGATGCTTACCAACTCAAACAAATGTTAGACGATTTCGTTGTTCGTTATCGACAATTTGTTACGCTTAACCAAAAACGTAGAGCTTTAATTTTAAGGCTTGATCCACTGACGACTAAACTCGTTAACCTTGATAAGTGATTTACCATGTTGATTTTTAACTGTACCAAAGCCGCGGCTGATTTTTTTACTGTGACTCGCCAAGGGAAGAAACAGTCTCCTATTCAAAAGCCGACAACCGAGAGCGTGTTTGATGAGGGCGATGCTCTACATCCTCAAAATCAGTGGGTGGTGCATGTCAAAAATATTCTGCGTAAAAATGCATTAGTGGTGATGCATGTGCCGACCCGTTATGCGATGGTTTTTTCTGATATTAAAAAAGGGGATTGGCAAACGTTCGTGCCAATGGTACTAGAGCGCCTGTTTAACAATATGAGCTTAGTGGATGAAGAATTTGGTTTTGGTACTGAAGATCAACTTCATTTGATGCTGGAGTCGTTCTTACATCAACATAGTGATTTTCAATTTCATCAGCGCAGTGATCGAAGTGTTACGGCTCATATTAATGATGTTTTTTGGCATCTTGAAAATCAGGCCTATGACATTGGTTGTTTGCCCAATAATGAGGAAGAAGGGGCGAGTTTTGATAGCTGGAGCAACAATCAATTGCGTGGAACAAAACAGAAGAAAGATTCTTTTTTCCCTGAAGAAGAGATGTTTATTGATTGGATGACTCAATATGGTCATGTAGATACTACACGTATCGCCGCAATCCGAGATCAGTTTGCGGCAATGCGTCGCATGTCTTTTGGCCGATTCGATAGTGAAGAAATTGAAGACACGCCATTGAATGAACAACATATTCCCGACGAGATACCCGATAACGTAGTCGACTTATTTAAATTTAAAGCGATAAGAAAATGATGGGTTAGGTCGGTTCGATTTTCTTTAAATTGTTATCAAGATAGAACAAAAAGGCTACGAGCAATGTCGTAGCCTTTAGATTAACGCTGTATGTCGTGTTTACCTTAACGATACTTATACTCTGAACTTAGATACTTGCCCATTCAGCTCTAAATACACGTTGTTGAGGTGGTTGAACTGCTGGCGAATCTCTTGAGAAGCTCGGTCAACACCATCGGTTTGGTCTTTCATTGAAATCAGGTTCTTGTTGATTTCATTCGACACGCTCGACTGCTCTTGCGTGGCTAATGCTGTTTGCTCTGAAAGATCACGTACGGAGTTAAACGAGCTATTAAGCGCATCAAATACTTGAATCACGTTATCAAAGTTACTGACTGCGCTGGTGGCGTTATTTTTACTGAGTTTAATAGCAGCAAACGCATCGGACACACTGGCGGTCAGTTGACTGATCATCTGCTCAATTTGATTGGTACTTTCACCGGTTTGAGTAGCCAGTTTCCGCACTTCATCGGCTACCACCGCAAAGCCACGACCAAATTCGCCTGCGCGAGCGGCTTCAATGGCGGCGTTGAGCGCCAGCAAGTTAGTTTGTTCGGCAATGCCACGAATGACTTCCAATACTGAGGATATCGCTTCCGAGTTCTTTTCTAGCTCTTCGGCTTTGGTCATGGTGATATCGATGTTATCCACCAGAGAATCGATACTCGAGTGAGAATCACGAACTACGCCGCGACCGCGATCAATATGGTCGGCGGCTTTAGTCGATTCGCCGGAGGTATTGGATGCGACATCGGCCATTTGCTCGTTCGCCATCGACATTTCACTTGCCGCACTCACAATAGAATCACTCGATTCAACTAAATTTTGAGTAATGTTGCTAACGGAGTTTGCCACCGCTTCAAGTTGATGGGTTGAATCACCGAGTGCGGCACTCTTTTCCTGGATGACTTGCATAATTGACTGTAAATTGCCGACAAATGCATCGAATTCGTGGGCTAAATCACCCAGCTCGTCTTTAGCTGTTGAGTTAATACGAGCGGTTAAATCCCCATCGCCTTGTGAGATCTCATGAATACGTTGAGAGATATTGTTGACGTTTTGCGTGATGCGTTTGGGAATAAAGTAGCCAATCAAGAAAGCGATGATAAAACCTATGATTACCATAACAATTGCGGCTTGTTGATAACTTTTGATTTCCTCGACGGTTTTTTGTTCCATGAGTAAGCCATGTTCTCTAACCGCTTCGCCGGCTCTATCCAGTACGTCACGAATCTTTTCGAATTTTACGTCAGTGGCTGCTAATAAGTTGTTTTCGCTAACGGAGGTTTTCAGTTCGTCTGAATCTAGTAATGCTGAACTTTCTTTGAACCAAGTTGCGAAGAGATTATCGAATTTTGCATATGGGGTAACATATTCAGGTTCAGACGACATTAAAGTTCGGTAAGCTTGAAAACGGTTAATCGCCTGAAGTGCATTCTCTTCAAATTCGCTGCGGTTCTTTTCTGCATCGCCAATACCGCTAATCATTTTTTGTTGAGCTAAACGCGCTTGATACAGATCCCTATCCGCGTTCAGTACTTCGGCTAAGGCATCTAAATAGCGTTTTAGCTGTTCACGATTAATATTGTCATCGTTCCAGTTTGATGCATGAACTCGCAATTTCTCTTCGGCTTGGTCTGTAAGGTTGCGTAGAACATAAAAGTCTTTATCTATGGCGGTTAATCGGTCATTGATGACTTTATTCGCGGTATAAATTGATGAGATGTTTTTACTCGATTGGATCCAATCATCATAAAGTTTATCGAAGTTACTAAACGGTTCGACCAATTCTGGTTCATCGGCTAAGTATTTTCGATAGCTTTGAAAACGGTCATACACTTGTTGGGTGTTTTCATGGAAATCTTGTAGTTGTTGAACCTTGTCTCCAAAATTTGACAGCAGTTCGGCTTGCGCCAACCGAGCTTGATAGATGTCTCGGTCCGCATTAAGTACCACAGCAATCGCCTCAAAATAGGACTTGGTTTGTTTTTCCATAGCACTTGCTTCTATTTTGGTTATGACTTGCATAAAGACAAATATTGCGAGCACTAATACTGCTAGTAGGATGATGGGGAGCATCATCTTTAATCTTATTGAATGAACTCTCATGCCAACCTCTTGAATGAATCAATAATTGCAGCTTTTTGTGATTATTTCCTGCACGATTTTAGTGTAGTAATCGCTATGCTACTGCGCAAATATCAATCAGTTTCATTTTGAGGATGTGTGAAGAATAGGGTTATTCTAATGTTTTGAATGGTCTGTTATCCAAGTAACCTCAAGTGCTGTTTCAGCCAATACAACTCGTCCTTTGCCCGTTGATGAAGCACTGAGTTTTGTATCTTGAGATCATTGGGGGACTAATTCTTGAAATAAAAAACGGCCTCAAAGCGGTAATTGTTTTGAGACCGATTCGCTGATAATCCAATAAAAAATTCTAATGGATTACAACGTGTTATCTGGAACAATGCGTAAGGGCAGTACATCACTGTCGGTTGTGATGATCAAAGAGCTATCAACTCTCAAACAGCTCCCACCGTAACTACCACTAACTGCAAATGTGCATACTTGTACACGATAGCCATCGATTTGAGGTAACCGCCATAACTCTTGATAGATATTGTTTTGGTGAGCAAAACGTCCCTCTGTTTGTCCTAATTGTTGTTGATGTTTATCAACCAAGAGTATGTTGTCGCCACAGCGTCCGGCAATCGGCTTGATGACGTATCCACGTTGTTTGAGTTCGTCGGTCAGGTCGAACGAGCAGTCGAGCAGGTAGCGGTGGTCTGGAAAAAGATCCCAAAGCACGGGCAAAATCGCTTTGTTGCTGGGTATGAGTGTCCAAAGTGGCTCGTAAACTTGTACGGTTGGACGCAGCAGCAAATCAACCAAACGTACTGGAGAGTTAGGTTCGCCAGTGCGAATCGGTGGCGCGCGGTCATCATCCTCGCATTCGTGGCGAATTTGATCGAGTGCGGTTTCCCATGCCCATGTTTTCCATACATAGGTGATCACTTCGTTATCTTTATCGACCACTTCACCGGCGTCATTCCAGTGCAGTTGGTCAAGTCCGCGGATAATCTTGCTACGAATGCCAGCTTGGGTGATGGCATTTTGCATAAAAAGTGCGTGATAATTTTCTTCTTTATCATCATCTTGCAATATATGCACTGTGCCTTTTGCATCACTATGACGCCATGTTTCCACCAAGGCGGAAAGTAAATCTTCGCCCGCATCGTTACCCTCTTCACAACCTGCTTGTTTTGCCCATAATCCTTGAATCACTCCAGCTTCGGTATGACATGAAGCGGAATCGGCATTGTATTCGTAGACCTTGAGGCCTTTGTGAGTGAGGCAAAAGTCGAAACGGCCATTAATCATTTGGTGGCGGCGATTTTGCCAAGAGCGGCGTAGGCGAGGCCAAAGCACTTTAGGAATATTGAAATGGGTAAGCAGTTCATCGTTGCGCAGCACTTGCTCTGTGGCATGCAGGTACATTAAGTGCAACTCATTAGTCGCGCGAATCAGTTCACGTTCAGCGGTTTCTGACAGGCGGAAGTAACGCAATTGCTCTTGGGGAGATTCGGTAAGGAAATCACCGCCCATCGCTTGGGAGAAGGTTTGTTGCAGTGGTTCGCTATGATCAAGCCAAGGCTTGCTGAACTGGCCTTTATCTTCAACTAGACGTGAGTTTAGATCAAATAGTGCCGGATTTGACCAGTGAGTTGGTTCGGCATGTTCTGTGTCGTCGGTTTGAATCATCCAACCTAACACGCGTGCTTTACTCCAATCTTCAACAATGTGGTAAGTACCGTTTGGCGATTGTTCTAAGGTCAGCTCGCGACACCACTGCTGGCCAGTCGGTAGTTTGCAATGTTCGCGGTTTTGCTCTGCGATACGAACTTTGTCGTCCAATACTTCAGTGATGACGGCAACGTGGCCAGTGACATCAAATTCGCCATACGCAGACCATATCAGCAGCGCGCCAACTTCAGGCTTTTTCTGGGTCCCATTTTTAAAGGCTTGTAGAGGTAAGAGGGCGTCGTCTTCAACGCGGCGTAGATGGCGTAGGGAGAAAATATCGTAAGCCATTGGTACATCGGTAAAAACAAGGCCTCGGTTGAGATAAAGCCAGCGGCGAGCAAATTCAACACATTGCCATTTATGGCCCATGTATTCATTACCGATGTAGCTACGGTAATCCGAGCGATGGTGAAATTCGGTTGGATCTGCACTGTTATAATCGCTGGAGAAGATAGCAACGCCCCCAGGAGCGTGGCCGAGTACAGTGCCGAAAGACTCGGGGGGAAACTGTAATTTGTGCAAAGCAAATTCCTTAGTTATAGAAAACTGACTGGTAAATGCAATTAGTCGCATTATAACTCTGCTGTTTTATAGGGGAAGGACTCTCAACGAAAAGTTTTGGCTTATTTTTAACTCATTAAATCAGTTTAGTTATGGGGGAGGGCGCTAAAATCTAAACATACAAAATGAGTTGTTCTCGGCACTGTCATGTGCGTCGAGTAGAAGCAGGGATGACAGTGCGTTGATTGAATTTCTAAGCTTAATATGTGTTATTTAGTAGTTTTAGAAATGTGGCAAGTGCAGGGTTATCGGATGTTTCTTTACAGACAAAATGGAGTGACGCTTGTTGCGGTAATATGTCTAATTGTGTGTAGCGCACTTGCTCGGAATGGCGCGAAAAATGTCTTTCGTTCACGATAGCGACGCCATAGCCCGCGGCGACTAGCCCAAGCATGGTGTTTTCACCATGCGCCCATTGCACAGTTTTTGGTGCCCAACCCAGTTGTTGGAAAAGAGCTTCTTGCCAATCAAAATAGAATGGATCGGCGCTTTGGGGTAAGCGAATCGCGGGGAGCTGATTAAGTTCATCGATGGTTATCGTTGGCGAAATTTCCTGTTCCCAACTCGCAGGGTAAGCGAGTACCAGCTTGTCTTTGCTGATCAAGTGGGTTTCATATTCTTCAGATAGCTGTGAATGAAAATAGATAAAAGTCCCATCAATTTGACCTAATTCTAATCGCTTTAGTAATACGACTGGAGAGTCGGAAAAAACTTCCAACTCGACTTGTGCATTGGCCTGACGAAAGTGATTAATTTGTTCTGTGACTTCACCTTGCCACAAAATAAAGTCTGGTGCGCCAAGGGCGAGTGAGCCATATTCGGTTTTCGCAAACTGACGCACTTTGGCGTTGGCATCTTCTATTTGACGCAACACTGCACCAAGATGCTTTTGATACACTTTTCCTGCTTTGTTCAACGAAAGGCCTTTAGGCAATCGGTCAAATAGTTGCACGCCTAGTTCATCTTCCAATTCTTTGATTTTTCTAGAAATAGCTGGTTGGGTTACGTGAACCTTTTTTGCCGCTGAGCGGATGTTTTGTGTTTCGGCAACAGCCAGAAAATATTTGAGATGACGTAGTTCCATCGTTTCACTTCTAAATCGGCATCGGTTGATAACTATATATCAATTTCATTGATTACAAATAAAAAGCATTATCATTTCGCAATTGAGAAAACCAACCCAATGGTCTTATCGGTTATTGCGAGTGGATAGCAGGAGTTGCCTGTGTTGACTTTGTTGTGTCAATGCTAAAGGCAGCTCTCGAATTTCTATGTACTAAGCAAAGTCGCTATTCAGATAAAGTAACGGCCTCTTTATCTTGAGTTTTAGCCCATTGCTTAAATCACCCATGCCACTTGTCGATAACGACCATGCTTTAGCAGAGAAACAAAGCCTGTTTGGAATTTGATTAAACGCCAATATCTTGGACGGATGAGTTGTGCCTGATCATACCGTAAATACGGTATTGCGTCCGAATTTTGTCGGAGTGTGAGTTTGTGATTCGTAGTTTTATATGAAATTAACTTATTACATGAGAGCACGAAATAATCAATAAAGCACGTAAATATCGTGCTTTATTCTCTGCAAAAGTTATGGCGGAAATTGGGTATCTCATTAATTTAAAAATTAAAAATATTAAAATTTTCCAGCGTAGGATTTTTATTATGGGCGGTATGAAAAGTGGTACGTGTTCACGTAAAACACGTTATAACCCAAGACATTTGCTTTTGTGTTGTTTCCCTGTATTAGCTTATTCAGGGGTTGCGTATTCTCAAGATCAAAATAATAGCGATGATAAAGAAGTCGGCCGTATCAATACTATTTCGGTTTACGGTCAAGCTTTATCCGACGATTCACAAACTACCGTACCTAAAGAATTATGGGTGGGTGGTAAAGTGGCCACCAATGTTCTCGACACTCCAGCGTCCGTTTCTGTTATTACTCAAAAAGAGATGGATCAACGTGACGTTGCCACGACCGAAGAGATTCTTCAATATTCTCCTGGTTTACTGACCGATTACTATGGTTCTGATGATCGTAACGATTACTTCAAAATCCGTGGTTATGAAGCAACGACGTATCGTGATGGCATGACGCTAGGTTCAATGCGCAGCGTGCGTGAAGATCCGTATGCTTTTGAACGTGTGGAAGTGATTCGCGGCGCGAACTCTACCTTGTTTGGTCCAGCTGACCCTGGTGGTTCAGTGAACTTTGTGAGTAAACGTCCTAAGTTTGAACGCTTCGGGTCAAGTTATGTCTCTTATGGTTCGTTTGACCATAAAGAGATGGGGCTTGATTTTGGCGATACAATCGATGATGAACAAACGGTCGCTTATCGTCTTACCACTAAAATTAAAGACAGTGATTTAGAATACGATCACTCTAAAGATAACTCTCAGTTTGTGATGGCGGGGCTATCATGGCAACCATCGCTTGATACTACAGCGACATTAATTGTCGATTACCTTGGTCGTGATTCAACACCAAACAGCGGTGGTTATCCTCTCGACAAAGAGTACGATCGCAGCGACTTTTTTGGCGAGCCTGATTACAACAAACACAATGTTGATCGTGCGAACGTGACAGCGCAAATTTCTCACTATTTTGATAACGGTATGAAGTTAAGCGGTAATTTACGTTATAGCCATTTACGTGATGATTTCGGTTATATCTATTTGTATGACTACGAAGGCCGAACTGGCAGCGATATTTCTCGTTACTATTTTGGTACAGACACGGATTCTACCCAGATCATTGGTAACACTATTTTGCAATACGATGCGAGTTTCGACCGTATCGATAGCAGCTCGCTAATTGGTTTGGAATATCGTAATTCATCGACTCATGAGGTGGATTATTATGGTTCGGCAAGCAGCATCAATATCGATAATCCGACGTACAGCGGCGCTCCAACGATTGGTGCTCCTTACAGCGATACGGATTTAGATTCGATCACTAAGTCTATCTTCTTGCAACAAAACCTATCGCTTGATAGCCGTTACATCTTAACCGTAGGTGTGCGCCATGACTTTATGGATCTCTCCAGTCGTGACATTGACAATACCCTAAGCAAAGATGATTTCTCAGAAACTTCACTGCGTGCGGCGTTGACTTACAAGGTATCGCAAGAGTGGTCAACTTACATTAGCCAAGTGGAATCTGTCGCTCCACCAACGATTGGTGTGAAACCTGAACGTGGTAATCAGATTGAACTGGGTGTGAAATACGCACCACAAGAGATTAACGCGCTATTTTCTGCAGCCATTTATGACCTGAAGAAAAAAGACGTGACCATGGCGGTTGTGCAAGACAACGGTACGATTGAGAAAGAAACCATGGGTGAAACTCGCGTACGCGGTATTGACCTAGAGATGAAAGCGGAAGTAGCAGAAGATTTCAACGTAACCGGCGGTTACTCTTACATGAAATCAAAAGTTATCCGCGGCAGCTTAAGCGATGGTTCATCAATTGAAGGTAATGAGTTTGTTGCAACACCAAACCACACTGCTTCGCTTTGGGGTTACTATACGCTACCAATCAAAACCATGGATGTAGGTTTAGGTGCTCGTTACATCGGTAGTTACTATTTCGATACTGACAACACATCGAAGAGTGAAGCTGTCACCTTGTTCGACGCTGCGTTCTCATACCAAATCAACAAAGCGACCAAGTTCTCGCTTAACGTACATAACTTGACCGACAAACAGTATGTTGTTGGCTCTGGTACATCGGATTACTACAACCCAGGCCGTTCATTTAACGCTACGTTGAAGTATGACTGGTAAGTACACGAGACAATCGTAGAAACTGACATGACAAAAGCCGCGCAAGCGGCTTTTTTGTTGGTGTGGATACAACTCAAGTGTTGTATGGAAGGTATTGTACAACTCCTGAGTTGTATTTTTGTGCCGGTACAACTTAAAAGTTGTAATTGGACTATTTTACAACTAGAGTGTTGTTTTTAACTATTGACACAACTTTTTAGTTGTTTGAGGTTAATAATGAAGAATATCGATGAAATTGCAGCACTGCTGGTTGAGCAACGTAAAAAACTCGGTATCGAGCAAAAAGACATGTATATGCGAATTGGCATGAAGCAGCAACAATATCAGCGTATTGAAGCGGGGAGCGACATCAAGTTATCAACTTTGCTTAGAGTGCTAGAAGGACTGGATCTGGAACTTACGATCGCGCCTAAAGGGAAAAGAGAACGTTGCGCTTCAGTTGAAGGTGTTTTTCAAGATCAGATCCAAGCATCTCAAAGTGATGAGTTACAAGATGATACTGATGACCTCGGTTTTTGGTTTGGCTCTGAGGACAGATGATGAGTAAGCAGATAGAAAAGGTTGAAGGTCTTAATATTCAACTGCATGGCATCGATGTTGCGGTTGTTGCTCATTATGCTGGTGGTAAAAACATTCTCACCTTTAACCCTAATTTTACCGCTATGTCAGATCACCAGCGGCCAGTTTTTACTTTGAGGCAGTTGCTTGATCCTAACTATTTAAGCAAACCACAAATTAGAACAGATAAGATTCCACCTGTCCTGTCGAATCTACTGCCTGAAGGGGCGTTAAGGGAAGTGACAGCTCAAGCGCTTCGATGTCATACCAATAATGAGTTTTCAATCCTTGCCTATTTGGGCTCTAACTTACCTGGAGCCGTTATTGCTCACCCAATAAAAGTAGGTGATATGCCAGCTTGGGCATTGGAGCAACGGTTGTCGACAGAGCCTCAACAAATTGATGTTAAGCATGCCGATACCAAGTTTTCATTAGCTGGTGTACAGATGAAATTTTCATCGTCTCATTTAGATGGCCGTTACCACATCGATCAGGAAATCTCTGAGGATATGTGGATTATAAAAACGCCCTCGACAATCCACAAAGGTGTACCCGTTAACGAATATACCTGCATGAAGTTGGCCGAAGCAGCAGGAGCCAATATTCCAGAAGTTCGACTAATTGAACTTAGCGAATTGGCTGGATTGCCAAGTATCAAGTTACCTGATGAGCAGTATGCCTATGGCATCAAGCGATTTGACCGTAGCGATAAAGGACGCATTCATACAGAAGATTTTGCGCAAGTTTTTGGCCTTTATCCTTCGGATAAATATCAACGGGTGAATTATGAGCAACTAGGTAGAGTACTGTATCAATCAAGCTCAGAGCGATTGAAAGACATCCAACAAATGGCGAGACGATTGTTGATTAGTGTTCTACTGGGTAACGGTGATGCTCATCTTAAAAATTGGACCTTGATTTATCATGATCAGATATCCCCTCGTTTGGCTCCTCTCTATGACGTGGTGTTTACCGTGCCCTATATTGAACATGACAGCCTAGCGCTCAATATGGCTGAAACCAAACAATGGTCTGAAATCACCATGAAACACTTTGAAGTGTGGGCAGAGAAAGCTGGAGCACCGTGGGTTGCAATTAAGCCGCACCTGAATGACGTTATGAACTTAGCAAGAAAAAACTGGCTTGAACTTTTACAAGCTCTTCCAATGGATGCTGAGCAGAAATTAGCATTAAAGCATCATTGGCAATCGCTACATTCGGACTTTTCAGTTTAGAAATTATAGAAAATACTAATGAGTAACTAAAATTGAAAAATGATTATTGGGTGGGAGAGCGTTTCAAAGAACGTGAAATTGCTTATACGATTAGTGAAGAAATGGCTAGCCATAGGGTAGATGTCGAAAATGTCATGGCCCTTATTAAAGCCCATCATCTTTGGCTCAATTCCGCGTTGGCAAAAAAAAACGCCTGAATGTGTGGAGTATATTTTAGTTCATGAGATGGTCCATTTACTGGAACGTCACCATAATGACCGGTTCAAACATCTTATGGATCGATTTATGCCGAGAGCTAACCAGTAATTTGTCATGGGATACACGCAATGAATGATCAAGAGGTTATCGATAAGGCAATTTCTGAAGCTAAAAAAATGAAAAAGGCTCTGGCTAAAAGGATGGTGGACTATTTGCCTCAGGAAGAGTCTGCGGTTTCTGTTTTTATGGCGGGTTCTCCTGGAGCTGGAAAAACTGAAACAGCGCGTAATATTTTGAGTATGTTTAAAACTCAAAGTGGTATGTCGCTAGTTCATATCGAAAATGATGAGCTTCGCAAAGAGTTCGCTGATTATCATGGTGATAATTCACCATTGTTCCAAAGAGCTGCTACTTCTTCTGGTAGAAGCGATTCACGAGCGTGCGTTACACAAAGACGTTAGCTTTATCTTGGATTCAACATTGTCTAGCTTTGAAAAAGCAAAGGTCAATATCGAACGTTCTTTAAAGCGTGGAAGGTTTGTGCAAATTATCTTTGTCTATCAGGAGCCTGAGCAAGCATGGCGCTTGGTGAAAGCACGAGAGAAAGTTGAAGGGCGAAGAGTTCCAGAAGAAGTGTTTGTGACTCAATTTATGCAATCACAACAAGTGGTTAGTGAATTGAAGAAAATATTTGGTTCTGATATCGATATTATGTTCATTGAAAAAAATATTGACGGAAAGAACGAAAGACCTCATTTTAATGTGACTGACATTGACGCATTGTTACGCAAAAAGTACAATCGCCAATCTTTAGAAACCATCGTCGGATTACAACAATCATAAGGAGGAAAGGATGATCGGTACTAAACGTGAAAAGGTTAAATCCACACCTTTCTCTGATTTTATTCGTCATGCTTCATCAAGCGAGAAACGTAAACTCTTCGATAAAGTGGTAAAAGAAACGATCAAAGAACAGCAAGAAATGATTGCAAAAGCTGATCAGCGCGTTTGTCGTTAAAATCAAACATCATTTAACAAAGCCGCTTAATAGCGGCTTTGTTGTTTCTAGAGTTTAAATAATCTCACATATATATCATCACCCCGAACTAATCCAATAGCTCTCAGGTTTCGAGTGGTTGTGTTCAATAAGCTTCCTTGAGAAGCCTTTTCAATATGCTCGCTCCACCAGCACATCATGGGAATACGACGCTCTAGGTAGTCAGTTCGGTTATAAGCACTACGTACCTGGTTGTCATCAACGTGCGCTAATGCGGCTTCAACCAAATCTCGTTCGAATCCTTGTTCATTGAGCGTGGTACTGGCTAATGAGCGCAAGCCGTGGCTGACTAATCGCCCAGCAAAGCCCATACGTTTTAAAGCCATATTGGCGGTTTGGCTATTGCATGGCTTTTTAGGATCACGGTCCGATGGGAAAACATATTCTCGATGTCCGCTAATCGGTTTCATGACTTCCAGTAAAGCCAGCATTTGTTCTGTCAGTGGAATGCGATGCTCTCTTCTTTTTTTCATTCGTTCTGGTGGAATAGTCCATATCTTGGTTTCTAGGTCTATTTCCTCCCAGCGAGCACTTGACGCCTCGTTAGGGCGTGTCATGGTATGAAGCTGCCATTCAATTAAACAACGTGTAGTGCGCTTGATACTGGCGGTAGCGATGGCTTGCATCAGCTCTGGCAATTCTGCTGGAGCGAGAGCGGCCATGTTTTCTTTTTTTGGCTTTTTGAAAACTTCTTTAATGCCGGAGAGTGGGTTGGCTTGAACCAACCCACAGTTGACGGCGTAAGTCATTACTTCATTGAGTCTTTGAGTTAGACGCTTAACGGTTTCTAAGCTGCCTTTGGCTTCGATAGGACGTAGAATTTTGATGACATTAGGTGCTGTGAGCGCATAGATAGGTGTATTTCCTAGAGAAGGAAAGATATGCAGTTCCAAAGAACGCCAAAGATCTTTGGCATAATCGGGAGTGACACTGTCTCGTTTAATTTCCATCCAACGTTTCGCAATGGTGTAAAACGTGTTTTGATAAAGCGCTTGAATGGATAGTTGCTCTTGTTCACGCGCATCTTTGGGATCAATACCTTGTGCAACTAACTCACGATATTTTCGCGCCAATTCCCTTGCCAGTTTTAAACTGACCTTATCGAGAGTACCCAAACCAATATTCACACGCTTTTTCGTGAAGGGATGGCTGTATTGATAGTTCCAGTGCTTAGTACCGTTACTGCGTACTCGTAGTTGAAGACCAAAACCGTCTGAAAGGTTGTTGTCTTTCTCTTTAGGTTTGGCGTTTTTGATTTGAGTTTGGGTAAGAGGAGTAGCGGCTTTCGGCATAGTAGTCACAGTATTCTAGCGCTTCGTTGTATTCCAAAATTTCATTGCAAAAGTTTTGGGATATAACCTGGAATACATAAAATTATAGCTACTGCTCGAAGAACAAATACCTGTAAGTCAGCAAATTTGTCTTACTGATAAGAAAACAAAAAGGCCGCTAACTCATTGAGTTAGCGGCCTTCCAATCGATTGGTGGAGCTGGCGGGAGTTGAACCCGCGTCCGAAAATCATTCATCTCTGGTACTACATGCTTAGTCGATCTTTAATTTCACCACCGCCTGCGAACCGACACGCGAACGAATGGCTAACCTGAATTGTATCTTACGCTTCATCCCTCAGGTGGGGGAATCCACGCCAGCTTGATTGTTTTTGACCTTCTGAACTCCCCGTCCTACAAGCGGAGGCTAGGGCAGAAGGGCTCTGAGCAGGTTATTAAGCTGCTAGTGCGTAGTTTTCGTCGTTTGCGACTATTTTTTTGCGGTTTGTTAACGAGGCCTACCGCACCTCGGCATGCACCTCGGACTTCAAAATTCCCGTCGAATCCTAAATCAGCCCCAAGGTTGTGAGTGCATAGTAACAGATTGTTTTCATCTGTCTAGCTCTCTAAGTTCAAGTGGTTACAATTAACGCAAGTTACTTTTCATGATGCGCGCTTTTTGGCGCTGCCAATCTTGTTCTTTCAAAGTATCGCGTTTGTCATGCATTTTTTTACCTTTGGCAACACCGATTTTCAGTTTTACCCAAGAACGCGACCAGTAGAGCGATAACGCAGTTAACGTCATACCTTCGCGGTTAATTCGTCCAAATAGGTTGTCCAATTCACGACGCGATAGCAAAAGCTTACGAACGCGAGTTGGATTTGCTACAACGTGGGTAGAGGCTTGTTGTAATGGAACGATGCTCATTCCAGATACAAACGCTTCTCCGTCACGCATGTAAACATAGCTTTCTGCGATATTTGCTTTGCCTTGGCGAAGTGCTTTTACTTCCCAGCCTTGTAGCTCAAGTCCTGCTTCAATTTCATCTTCAATGAAATATTCATGACGAGCTTTTTTGTTTAGCGCGATAGTGTTACTACCCGCTTTATCTTTAGATTTTTTCTTTGCCATAGTGGGCGCATTATACGGGTTAGTTAATATGATGAAAATGCTTTTCTTTATATACCCTTATAACCTTCAAAAATAGCGTTTATAGCGCAATTTCTTTGGGTTGTGTAGGTAATAAAGCGTGCAGCTTAACTGTGACGTTACGTGGTGGCAAGTCGTTAATACCTTAAGCGTGCTAAGCGCACATTCGCGTGTTTACAACTTGATAAATGGGGTTGTTTTTGTTGTTTTCAAGGGAGCGGTTTGAATCTATTAATCTAGGGGGGCGGGAAGCTTGAGCTGATGTGCTGATGCCAGTACAATCGCTGCGCTAGATTGTCTCGGAAAACAATGAGGAGTGAAGATGAATCAAGTGAGTCGTTCTGCGTTAGTGTCGTTTAGTGCAGAGCAGATGTTTCATCTGGTCAATGATGTGGCTCGTTATCCAGAGTTTTTACCTGGTTGTTCAGGGTCACAGGTGATTGAGTCTACCGATGACAAAATGGTTGCGTCTGTCGATGTTGCAAAAGCGGGCATCAAGAAGACGTTCGTGACTCGAAATGATCTGCGTCCGGGCGAGGCGATTTTAATGGAGTTAGTGGATGGCCCATTTAAAACCTTGCGTGGCGGTTGGTATTTTACTCCGCTCGATGAGCAGGCATGTAAAGTCGAACTAAAGTTGGAATTTGAGTTTTCTAGCAAAATGATTGAGATGGTGTTTGGTAAAGTTTTTAATGAGTTGACTAATAATATGGTGAACGCATTTACTGAACGTGCGAAACAGGTGTATCGATAATGGAAAATGAAAGCGGCATGATTCATGTTGAAGTGGTTTACGCACTTCCTCATGAACAAAGAGTGGTTAAGCTGGTGGTTAAGAGCGATTTGACCGTTGAAGAGATCATTCAAAAATCCGGTCTTTTGGAAATGTATCCTGAGATAGATTTGAAAGCGAACAAGGTTGGTGTTTATTCGCGCAACGTGAAATTAGACGCAACAGTTCGCGATCATGACCGAATTGAAATTTACCGACCTCTCGTTGCCGACCCGAAAGAGATTCGCCGTAAGCGTGCTGAACAAGCAAAACAAAAATAGCAAAAAGCTCGCCTAGGCGAGCTTTTTTGATGCAGTTTAGTTCACACCTTCAAAGAAGTTCGATCCCGGTTTGTAATCACCAGAGATTTTCACGAGCTTGTCTGAATCATTGAAGTTAACCACCAAATCTTTTTGGATAGTTTCATCATGACCTGGGGTGTGAGAATAAATGTAGTACCACGTATTTGGATAGCCGTTTTCTACGAGCATTGGTGATCCTAGTACATAGCGTACTTGTTCTTTTGACATGCCAAATTTCAGTTGGTCAACTTCACGTTGCTCAATGTAGTTTCCTTGGTTGATGTCGATTCGGTAAACCAAACGCTCTACAACGGAACAGCCTGTCAGAGCACTGAGTGCTAGAGGGAGGGCGATAAGCCACTTGCTAAACTGCATATTTTAAAATTCTGTACTTTTGTGATGGACTCAAAAACTTGGCTGATAATAAACAAGCTCGAGGCAGAAGTAAAAACTTCGTTCACTTCCTGAGCTTTATATGACTGCGAATTTTGAATTTGGTTGCAAAGATAGAAGAAAATTTTTCGATTACGTGGGGTATATCAGAAGGTTATCAGGTACTGCATGGATTGCAGTACCTGTTTGTACATTCATGATTAAGCAGCAACGAGTAACTCTTTTGCGTTGGCAAGGGTTGTTGGCGTAATTTCACTACCACCTAGTAGGCGAGCCAATTCAGCGATACGCTGCTCTTGGTTCAATTTAACCATTTGTGTTTCGGTTTTGCCTGCTTTGGTTTGTTTAGCAACAAACATCTGGTTGTGGCCATAGCCAGCGACTTGAGGTAAGTGAGTGACACACAGCACTTGGGTTGATTCGCCCAGTTTGCGCAGCATTTTGCCAACAACCGCAGCGGTAGGGCCAGAGATACCGACATCCACTTCATCAAAGATTAGGCTAGGGGTATCTACTTTCTGTGCGGTAATCACTTGTATTGCTAGTGACATACGTGAGAGTTCGCCACCTGAAGCCACTTTTGCGATCGGTTGTAGTGGCTGACCTGGGTTTGTTGAGACCAAGAAAGTCACTGCGTCAAATCCTAGTGGTGATGGGTGCTCTTGTGAGTTCACTTCGATACGGAATTGAGCATGTTCCATACTCAGTTCGTGCATACTTTGTGAAATCAGTTTATCTAATTCTTTGGCATAGCGAGAGCGAGACTTGTGCAGCTTTTCTGCTCGAGTTACAAGAGCTTGATATTTTGCCGCGACATCTTGTTCGTACTCTGCCATTTTTTCATCTGAGCAATCGAGCTGGGCGATTTGGCTCAGTAGGTCTTGATGATGTTGGTAAAGTTCTTCTGGAAGAACATGGTGCTTACGAGAAAGCGACATAATGCGTGAGTAACGCTCTTCAACAAACGCCATGCGCTCAGGATCAACATCGATACTATCGAGGTAGTTTCTGAGTTCACTATTGGCTTCTTCTAGCTGAATCATCGCTTCAGAAACCATATTGGGCAGCGTAGATAATGAGTTGTCTAATTCTGCGAGCTCTACAAGGGTGCTACTGGCCGATTGAAGAATGCTTAAGGCATTGACCTCTTCACCTTCGTAAATGAGCTCTATGGCCTTTTGACAGTTAATCGCAAGGTCGCCACTGTTAGATAAGCGTTTGTACTCTTGCTCCAATTCACCAAATTCATCTTCGGCAATGGCAAGTTCATTCAGTTCTTTTATTTGATATTCGAGTAACTGAAGTTGAGCCAAATTGTTTTGGCTGTTTTCTTTGAGTTGTTTTAATTGATTATTAGCCTGACGCCAGTCTTGGTAAGCCAAACGCGTTTTCTTTAATAATTCGGTATGCCCGGCGTACTGATCTAGCATGGTCAGTTGATATTCATTTTTCATCAGTTGTTGATGAGCATGTTGACCATGGATGTTAATCAGTAACTGTCCTAATGATTTTAATTGGGATAGAGGAACTGGGCTACCGTTGATAAACGCGCGGGAACGGCCTTCTTTGGTGATGATGCGACGTAAAATACAATCTTTGCCATCAAGAAGTTCGTTGTCTTCCAGCCAGCGGGTTGCGTTGACGTTGTTATCGAGAATAAAGGTGGCGCAGACTTCGGTTTTGGATTCACCTTGTCTTACAATGCTGGCTTCCGCTCGGCCGCCAAGACATAAACTTAAAGCATCGATTGCGATAGATTTGCCTGCACCTGTCTCACCGGTAATAGTGGTCATTCCGGAAGCGAGTTCTAATTGCAAAGATTTCACGATAGCGAAGTTATTGACACTGAGATGAGCCAGCATTTTATTGCACCTGTATAGTTGAACAATACTGTATAAGAAAACAGTATATACTGTTTCTTTATACAGTAAAGATGATCAGGTGAATAATTTCATTGTTCTTAGAAAAATGTGAGATTTATCAAAAGAGCTTGCTCGACCACCCCAGCTTATTCCTTAACACGTGATAGTAGTTGTAGTCTTTAGGATGTATCAGTTTCAGTACATTAGGACTCTGATAAATATGCACTTCGTCCCCAGGAGATACTGGAAGTGTCACTTGCCCATCACAGCTCACTTCTTGATTTGATGAGTTAGTTGGGGATACCACTAACTTGATACGACGCTTGCCGTCCACAACGAGTGGTCGAGAAGAAAGCGTATGGGGAAACATCGGCACTAAAGTGATGGCGTTCAGGCTTGGCGACAAGATAGGACCACCACCAGAGAGGGAATAGGCTGTTGAGCCTGTTGGTGTTGAAACGATCAAGCCATCAGAGCGCTGCGAGAATGCGAAGTTATTATCGATGTACACTTCGAACTCGATCATGCGGGCGATTTGACCTGGATGGAGTACGGCTTCATTTAATGCAGAATTGTGGCTTTTAATCTGACCATGGCGATGGACTTCAGCTTCAAGAAGAAAACGCGTTTCTTCTATGTATTCGCCATTGAGGACTTGCTGTAAGCCACCACACACGTCATCAGGGGTGAGGTCGGTAAGAAAGCCTAAGTTGCCACGGTTAACGCCAATCACGGACACGTCAAAGCGTGATAAGACACGTGCTGCGCCAAGCATGTTACCATCACCACCAACAACGATAGCAAGGTCTGCTTTTTTGCCTAGTTCGAGAAGAGTGGCAAATTGAGTCTCTGGTATTTCCGGTAAAATCTCGGCCAAACGGTCATCGATAAATACGGGATAGCCAAGAGAAGTTAACCACTGATAAAGCTCTTTGTGGGTCTGAATTGCTTGTTTATCACGTGGTTTACCTATGATGGCGATCACTTCAAATGGTTTTTTCATGTGTTTTCCAACCTAATTAGGCTTGAATCAGAAATCTTCATCCCCATAATAAGGGCAAGTTATACTTTTATGCGAATTTTTGTGTCACGAAACAGACGAGAATTCAATCCCTCACCACAATAGAGTGTGGAATTCTGGAGATATCATGAGCAACGAAGAAAAAAAGATTCAAGAAGAAGAGCTACAGCAAGAGCAAGCGGTTGAAGTAGAAGCTGAAGCCGTAGGTACCGATGCCGATATCGAGTGGAATGAAAATGACGACGCCCAAGAAGGCGAAGTTCTAGATGAACAAGAAGCGAAAATTGCTCAGCTTGAAGCGGCTTTATTAAGCAGCGAAGAGCGTGTAAAAGAACAACAAGATTCTGTTTTGCGCGCCAAAGCTGAAGTAGAAAATATGCGTCGTCGTTCAGAGCAGGAAATCGATAAAGCTCGTAAATACGCATTGAACCGTTTTGCTGAAGAACTGCTACCGGTTATTGATAACCTTGAGCGTGCTATTCAAGCTGCCGATACAGAGAATGAAGCGGTTAAGCCTTTGCTTGAAGGTGTTGAACTGACTCATAAAACGTTCGCTGATGTTATCGGTAAGTTCGGCCTTAAAGTGATCAACCCTGAAGGTGAAGCATTCAACCCTGAATTGCATCAAGCGATGTCAATTCAAGAAAGTGCCGATCACGAGCCAAACACGGTGATGTTTGTGATGCAAAAAGGTTATGAGTTGAACGGTCGTTTGATTCGTCCTGCAATGGTTATGGTTTCTAAATAATCTAACCAGATAAGCTTTCATAATAATAAAGCTGGGAGTGTCCCAGCTTTTTTTCTATTTTGATGTTCATCGCTAGCTTTGGGCTGAAATAGCGCTTAGCGCGAAGTGACTCTTCAGGAAAAAAGAAAGGCGACTGCATTGCAGTCGCCTTGTGTTTTATTGACAGGCAGTCAATTAATTACATTTTGTAAGTAAGGTTTACGCCGTAAGTACGAGTTTGACCTACAGAAGCGCGGTAGTTGTTCACATAGAGCACCACGTCTTCGTTAGTTAGGTTTTTCACGTAACCGTCAATAGTCAGGTCACCCCAAATGTACTGTAGTCGAGCGTCTGCTGTTACATAGTCGCCTGCTTTGTATTCGCTGTCGTTGTCTAGGTCAGAGTAGTACTCACCAACGTATTTCGCGTCAGCACCAAATGAGAAATTCTCACCGATGTATTGAGTAAAGCCAAGACCAACGTTGGCGTGAGGTGTGTTAGGTAGTGTGTCACCTAGGCTATCTGTGTCGGAATCGATTTTAGAATTCATCAAACCTGCATTACCACGCAACATTAGGTTGTTCGTCGCCCAGAAGTTACCTTCAAGTTCTAAACCGTATGTGTGAGCTGAATCTACGTTAGTGATTTCAGAGTTTGATTGAGCTTGGTAGCCATCGTAATCGTTGTAGAACAAGTTAGCCGCAAGAGAAGCTCGGTTGCCAAATTGAGTTCTTGAACTTAGTTCATAAGCCCATACGGTTTCTTTGTCAAACGCGTAGTATTCGAAGCTTGTCATGTTCAAACCAGCACCGCCTGCGTTGTAACCACGGCGAATGTTGGCACCCAACGTTGTGCTTTCTGTTACGTCGTAAGTTGCCCCTACTTTTGGTAGGAATACGGTATCGCTATCGTCTTGATTTAGATATTCATCAGCGCTTTTGTGGAAGGTCATATCACGATCAATCGTGTTATGTTCCAAACGACCACCACCAATCAAGTTCCATACTGGAGTTAGGGCGTAAGTCGCTTCACCATATACTGCGTAAACATTAGTTTTGGCGCTACTTAGGTAAGTTGTTGTTGATGATGCAGGGTTATCAACTGTGAAGTCGTTCTTCTCGTGGTTTAAATAAACGCCAACCATGCCCGACCAAGCTGAAGCAGGGAAAGAGAAAGAAACACGGTTGTCGACTTCAAATGATTTGAGATCGTTATCCAACGTAGTTGAGTCTTTTGGATATTGGAAGAAATTAATGTTGTTTACTTGATAATCAGCATGGAAGTTATTTTGAATGCCGTTATCAAAGTCGTAGTTAACGTCAGCCGCAATAGAGTGTACGTCGGTATCCTGAATCCGAGTGTTACCACCTTTATTATTATCTAGTAGCGTCAGTGTTTGTGAGCCGTAATCGTCATCACTGTCGTTTACCCATGTGAGGAATTCACCTTTGTACTTGTGGTAGTTGTAGGTCAACTTGGCAGAAAGACCTGGGATTGAAGCTGGTTCCCAAAGTAACTTGGTGCGTAAATTCAAGTTTTCTGAATCATTTGGATCAACATCTTTGGTTGATGTCGATTCATCTTCATAGTTCATCCAACCTTCACCTTTAAGACCATCAACAGCGACACGCATTGCGAGTTCGTTATCAATGATAGGTGCGTTGAACATGATTGCAGCGTTTTTCTTGAAGTTACCGTTTTCGTAGTTTTCTAAACCGCCGCGAACTGCTGCTTCGTACTCGTAAGTTGGATCATTGGTTGTAGACACAAGCGCGCCACCGATGGCATTGGTACCTTGAGAGGTAGATTGAGGGCCACGTAGGACTTCAACTTGTTTTACATCCCACAACCCAGCTGGAGAATATGCATAACCAGTCCAGCGCTGGGTAACGCCGTCAACGATGGTTCCGATACGAGAACGGCTACCTGTCATATAAGCATATTGGCCAGTTGCTGCACCTGTACCACTGATACCACGGATACTGACTGACCCAAAACCTTCAGAGATAACGTCTGGAGAAATGGTTACCAAATCGTTTAATTTGCTGTATTGACCATTGCCAAATTGGTCTGAATCAATGACAGAAACTGCAGTCGTTGTTTTCTTTAAGCTACGATTGACCTTTTCACCTGTAACCGTGATGGTTTCCATGCTTTGCGCTTTCGATTCTGGCGTCGTTTCAGCAGACACTGCAAGAGAAGAGTAGAAAAGAGGTGCAGTACCTAAAACAGTTGCAATAACTAACTTGAGATAATTGGGCTTCCCAAAAGATGAGGAGCTAATAGATTGATTCATAATAGACGGCCTTTGACAATGTGATCATTATTGAGTTCCAAATGCTAAGACTAATGAGAATTGTTATCAATAGTATTTTTGTAATTTGATTCTTTACACAATTAATCGATAGTGTTGTGTGGGCTGGATCACGACTGGGTGGTTTTTCTATGCTATCAGATGTTTACAAAAACGTGCCAAAAGTGATTGTTCAATGTTAATTAATAATATTTGGTGATGGGAAGGTGGGTTTGAATTGTGTTTAGGCAGTGGTTTGATTGAAAAATATACCGTTCAATCACTCTTTATTATTAAAAAGTGTGATTTTTTGTTTGGAAAAGGATTGTAAATAAAACTGGCTATCCCCATTTAATGGCTAACCAAGCAGGAATGGTAAAGGCGATGTGGTGATTTATGCGGCATTTGGGCCTTTAGCAACAGAAAAAAATCATTAATTTGTATTTTTTTTCAAAAGTTCCCTTGAAAAGAATATTTACGCCCTAATCTAAGGGGCATAGAGAAGCAAACTTGAAAAAGTTTAGTTTGTGAGTAAGGGTTAAAAGCCCATTCTCCATCCCCATGTTGGGGATATAGCCAAACGAACAATAGAATTATTCGGAGATAGCCTGATGGGTAAAATCATTGGTATTGACTTAGGTACTACTAACTCTTGTGTTGCAGTATTAGATGGTGACAAACCTCGCGTAATCGAAAACGCTGAAGGTGAACGTACAACTCCTTCCATCATCGCTTATACAGATGGTGAAACTCTGGTTGGTCAACCTGCAAAACGTCAAGCTGTTACTAACCCAGAAAACACGCTATTTGCAATTAAGCGTTTGATCGGTCGTCGTTTTGAAGACAAAGAAGTTCAACGCGATATCGAAATCATGCCTTACAAAATTGTAAAAGCTGATAACGGTGACGCATGGGTTGAAGCTCGCGGCGAAAAAATGGCTGCACCACAAGTTTCTGCTGAAGTTTTGAAAAAAATGAAGAAAACAGCAGAAGACTTCCTTGGTGAGAAAGTAACTGGCGCAGTAATCACTGTTCCTGCTTACTTTAACGATGCTCAACGTCAAGCAACTAAAGATGCTGGTCGTATCGCAGGTCTAGAAGTTAAACGTATCATCAACGAACCTACAGCTGCTGCTCTTGCTTACGGCCTTGACCAAAAAGGCGGTGACCGCACTATCGCTGTATACGACCTTGGTGGTGGTACATTCGATATTTCAATCATCGAAATCGATGAAGTTGACGGCGAAAAAACTTTCGAAGTTCTTTCTACCAACGGTGACACTCACTTAGGTGGTGAAGACTTTGATACTCGCATGATCAACTACTTAGTTGAACAGTTCAAAGCAGAACAAGGTATTGACCTTAAACACGATCCGCTAGCAATGCAACGTCTAAAAGAAGCTGCAGAAAAAGCGAAGATCGAACTGTCTTCAGCACAACAAACTGATGTAAACCTACCTTACATCACTGCTGATGCAACTGGTCCTAAGCACATGAACATCAAAGTGACTCGTGCGAAACTTGAGTCTCTTGTAGAAGACCTAGTACAACGTTCTCTAGAACCAATGAAAGTGGCTCTAGCTGATGCTGGTCTGTCTGTAGGCGAAGTAACTGACGTAATCCTAGTGGGTGGTCAAACTCGTATGCCTATGGTGCAAAAAGCGGTTGCTGAATTCTTCGGTAAAGAAGCTCGCCGTGACGTGAACCCTGATGAAGCGGTTGCTGTTGGTGCAGCGGTTCAAGGTGGTGTTCTAGCTGGTGACGTGAAAGACGTTCTTCTTCTTGACGTAACTCCACTATCTCTTGGTATCGAAACCATGGGTGGTGTGATGACTAAACTGATTGAGAAAAACACAACTATCCCAACTAAAGCGCACCAAGTGTTCTCTACTGCAGATGACAACCAAAGTGCTGTAACGATTCACGTACTGCAAGGTGAACGTAAACAAGCGTCTTTCAACAAGTCTCTTGGTCAGTTCAACCTTGAAGGTATTAACCCTGCTCCTCGTGGTACACCACAAATCGAAGTTACTTTCGACTTGGATGCGGACGGTATCCTTCACGTGTCTGCTAAAGATAAGCAAACAGGTAAAGAACAAAACATCACAATTCAAGCTTCTGGCGGTCTAAGTGATGAAGATATCGAGAAAATGGTTCAAGAAGCAGAAGCTAACAAAGAAGAAGATAAGAAATTCGAAGAGTTAGCAACTGCACGTAACCAAGCAGACCAAATCATTCACGCTACTAACAAGCAAGTGACTGAAGCGGGTGATGCACTTCCAGCAGAAGAAAAAGAGAAAATTGAAGCTGCTATTAAAGAACTAGAAACTGCACGTAACGGTTCAGACAAAGCTGAAATCGATGCGAAAGTTCAAGCTCTAATGACAGCATCTCAAAAACTGATGGAAATCGCTCAGCAAAAAGCTCAAGCGGAACAAGGTGTTGAAGCAGGTCAACAATCTCAATCAGCTGATGATGATGTTGTTGATGCTGAATTCGAAGAAGTTAACGACGACAAAAAATAATCGTTAATACGAGACGCTTGTTCAGATAAGCCCTGATGGGCTTATCTGGTAAAACAGGTTTCTGCTTCGAATCACTCCTTGCCATAAGCAAGAAGCGAAGAAGTTTGATGCGGGCGTTTGAGGTGACTCTGACGCCCGTATGTTTGTCCACATAGTGTGGCTATAGATAAGGCGAAGCATTTTAATTGCAATAGCTCAGTTTTAATTTAATCAATGGGTTATGTGCTTTATCTATATCAATACAAACACCGAGCGGTATAGCCCGTTTGCAGTAATAATTGGTGACTAAGAACATGTCAAAACGTGATTTTTACGAAGTATTAGGCGTTAGCCGTGATGCCTCAGAGCGCGATATCAAAAAGGCGTATAAACGCCTTGCTATGAAATACCACCCAGACCGCAATCCGGGTGATGAAAGTGCTGCGGATAAGTTTAAAGAAGTAAAAGAAGCGTACGAAATTCTGACCGATGCCCAGAAAAAAGCGGCTTACGATCAATACGGCCATGCTGCATTTGAGCAAGGTGCTGGTGGCTTTGGCGGCGGCGGTTTCGGTGGTGGCGGCAGTGCTGATTTCGGCGACATCTTTGGTGATGTATTCGGTGATATTTTTGGTGGCGGTCGTCGCGGCGGCGGTGGTGGTTATCGTCCACAGCGCGGTGCAGACTTGCGTTACAACATGGAACTGACTTTAGAAGAAGCGGTTCGTGGCTGTAATAAAGAAATTGAAGTACCAACACTGGTTGAGTGTGATATTTGTCATGGCTCAGGTGCGAAGAAAGGTTCTTCTGCACAAACTTGTCCAACTTGTCATGGCCATGGTCAAGTACAAATGCGTCAAGGTTTCTTTGCGGTTCAACAAACCTGTCCAACCTGTCATGGTAAAGGCAAGATTGTTAAAGACCCATGTGATTCATGCCATGGCGAAGGTCGCAAACAGAAAACCAAAACACTTAACGTTAAAATTCCTGCTGGTGTCGACACCGGTGACCGCATTCGTCTTGCTGGCGAAGGTGAGGCAGGAGAGCAAGGCGCTCCTGCGGGCGATCTATATGTTCAAGTTCATGTTAAAGAGCATGCGATTTTTGAACGCGACGGTAGCAACCTGTACTGTGAAGTGCCAATTAGCTTTGGTATGGCAGCGCTAGGCGGTGATGTTGAAGTTCCAACATTAGATGGCCGTGTGAACTTGAAAGTGCCTGAAGAAACACAAACTGGCCGTATGTTCCGTATGCGCGGAAAAGGCGTGAAGAGCGTACGTGGCGGTGCGGTTGGTGACTTGATTGTGAAATTGGTAGTAGAAACACCCGTTAAATTGAGTGCACGTCAAAAAGAATTACTTCGTGAATTGGAGGATTCTTGCTTGGGGGAGGACGGCAATAAGCACAAACCCAAGTCGGAAGGCTTCTTCAAAGGTGTGAAGAAATTCTTTGACGATCTAACCAGTTAATTCGTAATTTTGCCTATTTAATCCATGCTTTTGGGTTAACGGTAAGTCTATTTTAAATCGGCCTCAAATGTGTTTGAGGCCGATTTTTTTGTATCTCAATCTGTTAACGAGCGTCACCGTGGGCTTGAACTGGTTTGCCGTTATTTCCAGCACGCTTGCGGTGTGGTTAATCCCGTATCGGTTAAAGTCAATTTGGTGTAACCCTGGCCTTGGCACGTATCTTCATCCTGACCGCTGTCTCGTTGCGGCGTTGCTGTAATCACATAGTGATTGGCTATCATGTTGAGTGAGATGCGATAACGATGTGGATCGCTTTGGCAAAAATCGTTGCATACCCCATTGTCACTAATTTCACGTAAAGCTGCGTTTTGTAGCTGATGCTCTTCGATAAAGAGCTGGATACGAGCCATATCGGTGAGTGCTTGTTTTCGATAGCTTTCCTTCACGTATTGGCTATAGCTAGGGTAAGCAATTGAGGCGAGCACACTAATTATGCTGACTACGATCAGTAATTCGAGCAATGTCATACCTGTTATTGAGCGTGATTGTAGGTTACATGGTTTTTTTAGAATCATGTCCAGTCATCCCCTTTATTCCAGCGCACTGTCCATATCGGCGCTGTTAATCTCAGACAACTTTAGATCATTCAGATGAACTGTGTTGGGAGATTTTTGGGAAATGTGTCGCGGCTTTAGTTTATTAGAACTGCTTACCTCATTAGTCATCATTGGTATTTTGCTGGGTATTGGCTTTGGTTATGCGATAACAACACAACGTTCACAGCAGATACAAAGTGCGGGACAAGAATTACAGAGTTTTGTCGAAACGGCCAAATCAATTGCTCACAGTCACCGCTCCTCCATGTGGATTGATATTCAAAGCACAAATGAAGCGGGTGAGTGGTCGTTAGATTTGATAGGGCAGGACGATTCTAGAGTGCTGGTACTTAATGGGCAGCGATTTCCATTGGTGTCGTTGCAAGTCAATTATCGAGATGACCGTATTCTGTTATTGGGAGAGAGAGGCAAAATCAGTAATGGTAGCCTGATCATGACGATCAATACGGATCTTTCCCAAGGGTTAAAACTTATCACCTCTTATGGGGCAGGACGTGTTCGGGTATGCAGCATCAAAGGCGCGGCTTATGGCTACTCCGCTTGCTAGCAAACCAAACGGTTGGAGCACAAGGTTATCAAGAAAAGGGTTTTCGTTACTCGAGATGTTGCTTGTGGTGGTGATTAGTTCTTTGGCGCTGGGTAGCCTCAGTGCTTTTTTGGTTCAGTCTTATCGAGGAATGGAGGCGGTGAATCAGCCGCTGAGGCTCCAAAGTTCGGTTGAAACCGCTTTACAGTCAGTAAGCCAAGATATGCGCAGGGCCGGCTATCATCATTTTTCTGCTCACCCTAGTTACTTTCAGCAAAGTACATTGTCGGTGATTTGGCGTGATGACTTACATCAGTTGGGACTTATTTATCAAGACCCCAATCAGCCCAGATCAAGTGCGTATTTTCATTTGGTGTATACCTTGGAAGGCAATCGTCTTATTGCCTGTGAGAAGCGCTCGAATAAACCTTTGACACTGACCTCGGCTGCCAAATCAACGCGGGATAGTCTTTGCTATTCGGTCTTTGACCCTAACGCGTTAGCGGTAAAGCAATTTTCTGCACATCAAGAAGCGTATGGCTCCGCTGTGTTATGGCGCATCACACTGCAGGTGGCGGATAGTCGTAATGAGCAATTCGTCTATACATTGACTCGAACTGTTGTGGTGAACAACTATGAAACGAAATGAATCGGGGGCAGCGTTGTTATTACTGGTCGTAAGTTTAATTTCGGTGATGCTTATGTTTACTGCCACGGCTTACAAAATGCAGTTTTATCAATTAAAACAGGTGCATCAGTTATCACAAGCTAAATTGCATTACTGGCGTGCCGCTGGGCAGTTGGAGTGTGCATTGGCGTTGGTGCAAGAGAATAGCTTTGTGAGCTCTTTTGAGCTTTGTCGCGTTCGAGATACAGAGAAGGTGAGTGAAGTAAGGTGGGTTGTGAATGGCCAGCAAGGTATTCTCACCAGCCGGTTTGAGTCGGTGACTCTTACTCAAACATTACGTATACAGCGTGGGCAAGCGAGCCTGATTAGTGGCGGTTACTATGAACCATAAGCAGCGCGGTTTGAGTTTAATTGAAGTGTTGGTGAGCATGACTTTGATTTCGGTCACCTTGCTCACCTTAATGAAAGCCCATCTTTATTTGCAGCAGCACAGTCAGTATGCCCGCCAGGCTATTGCGGCGCAGGCTTTGGCGGAGAAAAAATTGCAGCAGTGGCGTTTATGGCAATTACCTGAAGTGAGTGAAGATGTTTGGCTGAGGTGGGGGGATGGAGAGGAGCAAGTGGATGGCTATGTTGTGAGTTGGCAAGTCGAATCTCAGCTCAGTGGGTTAGTGAAAAATGTCGAAATGTCGGTATCTTGGCAAGAGCGCAGTGGCAAAGAGCAGAGCATGACTTTTTTCTCCCAATTTAGTCGAAGAGGGCACACCTCAGATTGAACATGTTTATAATGGAGGCGTGCCTTTTCTATATGGCTTACCAAGCATCTCGACGAAGGTGCTCAGCATGAAACTCTAAGTGTTCTTCTATAAAGGTTTGAATGAAGAAGTAGCTGTGGTCGTAGCCAGGTTGCATTCTGAGAGTGAGAGGAACGTTATTGGCTTTTGCTGCTGCTACCAATGTTTCTGGCTTTAGCTGCTCATGCAAGAAACCGTCGGCATCACCTTGATCAACCAAGATAGGAGTTGTGACCGGGTGTTGGTTAATTAAAGATACCGCGTCATACTGTTGCCAAGTGGTTTTATCTTCCCCTAAATAGTGACGAAATGCTTTTTCACCCCAAGGAACAATGCTTGGATGACAAATAGGGCTAAATGCAGAGATAGAGACATAATCTTCTGGGTTATTGATGCCAATCGTTAATGCTCCATGGCCGCCCATGCTGTGCCCAGAGATCGCTTTATCTGGTGTCACTGGAAAGTAGGTTTCGATTAACTCTGGCAGTTCGTTAACCACATAGGAATACATTTGATAATGCTTTTTCCAAGGTTCTTGGGTGGCATTAAGATAAAAGCCAGCGCCTAAACCAAAGTCATATTTTCCGTCTGGATCATCGGGCACGCCTTCACCGCGAGGGCTGGTGTCTGGCGCAACAATTGCGATACCTAATTCCGCTGCCTTTTTGAACGCTGCTGCTTTTTGCATGAAGTTTTCATCGGTGCAGGTTAGGCCTGATAACCAGTATAAAACGGGAACGGGTGATGTAGGGCCTGCCGTTTCCGGTAGGAAAATCGCAAAACGCATATCGCAATTTAACACGGTAGAGGTGTGCTGATACTGTTTGTGCCAGCCGCCAAAGACTTTGGTTTGACTAAGATTGATCATATCCATTGTTTCTCCTCTGACGGCACTTCTTGCAGTGCCGCCATTGTGTTTTTCGATAGCTTAGTAGTGAACCACAGAGCGAATACTTTCGCCTTTATGCATCAGTTCAAATGCGTCGTTGATTTCATCAAGGCTCATGGTATGAGTGATAAACTCTTGCAGACCGAATTCACCGTTGAGGTACTGTTCTACGATTCCTGGAAGTTGTGAGCGGCCTTTTACGCCACCGAATGCGCTACCACGCCATACACGACCAGTCACCAATTGGAATGGACGAGTTGAGATCTCTTGACCTGCACCCGCAACACCGATGATCACAGATTCGCCCCAACCTTTATGACAGCATTCCAGAGCTTGACGCATCACATTGACGTTACCGATACATTCAAAGGAGAAATCTACGCCACCATCGGTCATCTCAACGATCACTTCTTGGATTGGTTTGTCGAATTTTTGTGGGTTAATTAGGTCGGTTGCGCCCAGCTTCGTCGCAAGTTCAAATTTGCTTTCATTGATATCGATACCAATGATACGACCTGCGCCCGCCATACGCGCACCGATAATTGCGGATAGACCAATGCCACCAAGCCCAAAAATAGCCACCGTATCGCCTTTTTGAACTTTTGCGGTGTTGAGCACTGCGCCCATACCTGTCGTTACGCCACAACCTAATAGGCACACTTCTTCAAGTGGGGCTTCTTTATTCACTTTGGCTAGGGAGATTTCTGGAAGTACGGTGTACTCAGAAAAAGTCGAACAGCCCATGTAGTGGAAGATAGGTTGACCATCTTTGTAGAAACGCGTGGTACCGTCTGGCATTAAACCTTTACCTTGTGTTTCGCGAACCGCTGAACATAGGTTAGTTTTGCCTGATTTACAGAATTTACATTCGCCACATTCTGCGGTGTAAAGTGGGATAACGTGGTCGCCAACTTCAACACTGGTGACGCCTTCGCCAACCATTTCAACAATACCAGCACCTTCGTGACCGAGAATCGCTGGGAAAACGCCTTCTGGATCTTCACCAGAAAGAGTGAAAGCATCGGTGTGACAAACACCACTAGCAACGATTTTAACTAGGACTTCACCTTTGCGTGGCAACATTACGTCGACTTCTTCTACTTTTAAAGGTTCTTTAGGACCCCAAGCAATGGCTGCACGTGATTTGATGAATTTATCTTGTGACATCAGTATTCCCTCATGGCGTTATGTAGTGGGAGAACAGGCAAGTTCTCGCGTTTCAATGAGTATAGTTATTTCAAATTGAATGATAATTAGGTTAAATTAAGAATTACTTTTACGATTTTGTAATAATAAGGGTGTGTGATGGCAAATTGGGATGGGGTGAATGAATTTGTCATGGTCGCTGATACGGGCAGTTTTACCTTGGCGGCACAACGCTTAGCCACATCGGTTGCCAATGTGAGTCGTCGTGTGAATACCCTAGAGCAGCGCTTGGGTGTCAAGTTACTGCAGCGTACCACCCGCAAGGTGTCGTTAAGCGAAGCTGGGCAACTCTATTATCAGCACTGCCGTTCGCTGGTGGAGGGCTTAGCCCAAGCTGAACTTGCAGTTACGCAAATGCAAGCAACACCGAAAGGTAAGCTCAAAGTCACCACTCCAGTGACTTACGGGGAGCGTAAAATCGCACCACTATTGCACGATTTTTTACAGCTCTATCCGGAATTGGAGTTAGAGCTGGTGCTAACCAACCGTAAACTTGATTTGATTGAGCAAGGGGTTGATGTTGCTATTCGATTAGGTCAGTTAGGTGATTCCAGTTTTATCTCACGCAAATTATGTAAGCGACAATTGTACGTTTGTGCAACACCTGAGTATTTGTCTCATTATGGTGTGCCGCATACTTTATCTGAACTCAATCATCACCAATGTTTGGTGGGAACCTATGATCACTGGCGTTTCAAAGTTGACGGCCAAGCAAGAACGTTAAAAGTAAGTGGGCGTATTGCGTGCAATAGTGGTTTTGTATTGTTAGATGCGGCCTTAAAAGGGATGGGGTTGACTCAACTACCGGATTATTACGTGAAAGAACATTTACAAACTGGGCGCTTAGTTGAGGTGTTAACTCATTTAAAAGATGATCGGGAAGGGGTTTGGGCGCTTTATCCGGAAAAACGCTTATTATCACCTAAAGTGCGTTTGATGCTGGATTACCTCGCTGAGCATCTTACCGTATAAGTTGCCACAATCGAGACAATGAATCTCGAAGTCATAGGCGGAGTTGGCTATAATGCCGCGCCAATCAAAGAGAGAGTGTTATGACTGATTACCAAGCCTCATTTACCGCTGAAGACGAAGCATTTATGCGCCATGCGATGGAATTGGCTGCGCATGCTGAAAGTGAAGGCGAAGTGCCCGTGGGCGCGGTGTTAGTGAAAGAGGGGGAAATCATCGCGCAAGGTTGGAATCGTTCTATTGGCAATCATGATGCAACGGCTCATGCAGAGATTCAAGTGCTGCGTGCGGCAGGGGAAGCATTACAAAATTACCGGTTACTCGATACCACCTTATACGTCACTCTTGAACCTTGTCCTATGTGTGCAGGGGCTTTATTGCATAGTCGTGTTAAACGGATTGTGTATGGCGCGCCCGATCTGAAAGCAGGAGCCGCGGGAACTGTACTCAATCTTTTTGATAGTCAGGCGTCATATCACTACGCCACTGTTGAAGCAGGCCTTTTAGAAGCGGAATGTCGAGCACAGTTGCAAGCGTTTTTTCAACGTCGTCGTAAAGAGATTAAAGCGGAACGCCAAGCAAAGAAAAACGCTGAAGGCAATGTAAACGTTATAGCGCAGAGAAGTAACAAATAAGGGAAGTAGCGAATTAGGGAAATGAAGAAGGGAATATAAGCAAACATCTACGTTATGATGTGTGTAGATGTTTGCATTTCTATAAATATCAGCAAATAAACTGAACAAAAGCACGATGGCGAGCAATCACTTTTTTCTTATTGTTCGCTAGCATGCGACGACGTCGGTTAGCTGATATGGCTTTATTGAAGAGTTTTGATTGTCTACGTCTTAACATAAAACAACCTCCTTTATGTAATAACAGATATGACGCGAATCTGTGCAGTTATCATCTTTTACTTAGTCTCTCCTGTGGCGCTTTGTCTTTTCTACGCCATATCGTCTGTTTCAGGTGATGACTATGCCAGATTTATGAGTGATAACGCTAAGGTTTCGTCTGTATGTTTATCGGACTTATTATTCAAAGGACGTATAACAAACAGTAAAACCGTACGGTTTCATACAGTGAGTAACTGAACAGGTTGGTGATTATCTATCGTTGGTACGATAAGCTCGTAAGATGTTCAAAAATAGAAAACAATTTCTTACGAGCTCACCTAAGTTTTATGGGTTTTCCCGATAAAGATCAAGTGATAATTTCGTTACAGTCGGCGTCTTTATTTGGCTTTCTTGCTATTTGTCACATCTTCAGTCGGTTTTGACTTAACTGGAAGATTATTATCACTTAGTACTTGGTCGTCGGCCGACAATGGGGTTGCAACATTGATAACGGTCAAGTCATCTGTACTGTCATCGCCGGTTATTATCTGGCGTCGTTCCATATGACCAATAATGCTTTGATAATAGCGACGGATGTTCTCTACATACATGAGCGCTTCATCTCCGCGTGCGTAACCGTATTGTGTTTGGCGGAAATATTTTTTCTGACGCAATTGTGGTAGTCGATCTTTAACATCACCCCATGAGTTTGGATCGCCACCTTGCAGCTTGGTAAGGCGTCTTGCATCCATCATATGACCATAACCGACGTTGTAGGAGGCGAGGGCAAACCAAATTTTTTCATGTTCTGGTATCGAATCAGGAATACGACTAACCATACGTTGTAAATACGCAACCCCACCTCGAACCGATTGTTCAGGGTTAAGTCGATTCACCACTCCGACACTGCGTGCTGTGGGCAGTGTAAGCATCATCATTCCACGTACCCCAGTTGGCGATTTGGCTCTAGGGTTCCAGTGGGATTCTTGATAGGCAACAGCCGCAATTAAACGCCAGTCAAATTCGCCAGAGTATTTTTGAAATAGGGGTACCCATTTCATTAGACGCGTATCTAGTGCACGAATCAGTGCGCGAGTATCCACGTAATCGAACGTACCGATATGGCCAATGTATTTCTCTTCTAATGAGGCTAAATAACCTGACTGTTTTAAGTCGCCAAAGAATTCGATCATTAAGGCATAAAGACTTTCATCGTCTGAGCGACGCATAAACCAAGAGATAGGTTGGTCTTCTGTCATCTCAACCGCAACGGCTAAATCAGGATAAATACGTTGCGCAAGGGATACTTGTACCGAGTCGGCCATGGTAAACATGAGCTCACCTTCGGAGACTTGTTTTAACAGATCGTTAATGTCCGAATCTTGGTCGATGTGGAACCGAAAATCAGGGTAAGTCTGTTTTAGGTCGTGTAGCGTTGTCTCAAAATGAGAATCTTCCACCACACTTAAAATGGGTTTGTACTCAGTCTCTTTAAAGAGCTGTTCTTGTTTGGCTATTAATTGTTCTATATTGCGCGGATGCCATTGCCCCTGTTTATAAACTAATTGTTGCGATACGTAATAGTACGCAGGACCTGCTCGAAAATCGTTAACACGTTGCTCTGATTGGCTTAGACCTGCGGCAATAATGTCGATCTCGCCATTTTTTAGCGCAGGAAATAAGCTCGATAGGCGGTAAGCAGGTTTTATCTCAAGTTTTACCCCAAGTTCTCGTGCGAACTCACGAGTTAGTTCGTAGTCTAACCCTGCAGGACCATCGGGACCAATATAGTACGAAAGCTGGTTATTTAAGGTGCCAACACGCAATACCCCGCGTTCACGAATTTGCTCTAATTCGCTTTTGGGATCGGAGTCAATTTGGCAGCCAGATAGTAGAATAGCTACAAAAAGGAACAATAGACTACGACTTAAAGTATCGGAAGAAAGCTTTGTCATTAATACAATTTCTCTTACAGCGGTGGTGGCCCTATCATTGATAAAGGCGGTGCTTCTGGCAAAGTTTTGACAAACCAATACGCCATCTGTTTTGGGTAATTATACCTATTAACCATCGTTTTGGGCACTTTCTGTTGCATGAGATGTGTCCATTTTCGCACTTAGGGATTTGTTTTTTAAGTAAGCTAGGGTGTAACGCCCGCGCTAACAAGGATTGTGTAAAAGCAACAAAAGAAAAAAATCTGTGGAGCGTGTATTTATTTGTCATCAAACGCGGTTAATTTCAAAATTCATAAAAAAAATGACGCAAACGGTTGCTTTTGGTGTTACGTCACAAAAAAAAATCCTCTATAATGCGCACGCAATCCAGAGTTGAAATTGGTATAAGTTTAATTATTGAGCAGTAACCAACTGTAATTATTAAGTTTATTCCAATATCTATCTCACACACTAGTTAATAGAGACCTAAGCACATGAGAATTTTGCGTGGTTCCCCAGCTCTTTCTGAGTTTCGTGTCAGCAAACTGATTGAAACTTGTCGTGAACAAAATCTGCCTGTGACCAACATCTATGCCGAGTTTATGCATTTTGCGAACCTTAGCGCAGATCTGGACAGTCAAGAACTCGAAAAACTAGCGAAGTTATTGACTTACGGCCCAACAATTCAAGAGCATGAACCACAAGGTTTACTGCTTCTTGTAACGCCACGCCCTGGTACAATCTCTCCTTGGTCTTCTAAATCTACTGATATTGCTCATAACTGTGGTCTAGCTTCTGTACAGCGTCTAGAACGTGGTACGGCTTACTACATTGAATCAGAGCAACCGCTGACTGATGAACAAGTTCAAGCTGTGAAAGCACTGATCCACGATCGTATGATGGAAGTGGTATTTACTGAACTTGAAGCGGCTGAAGCATTATTTAGCCACGCAGAACCAGCACCATTGACTCCGGTTGATATCTTAAACGGCGGTCGTGTTGCGCTTGAAGAAGCAAACGTTTCCCTCGGTCTGGCTCTTGCTGAAGACGAAATTGACTATTTAGTAGAGAACTTCACTAAACTGGGTCGTAACCCGAACGACATCGAACTGATGATGTTTGCTCAAGCAAACTCAGAGCACTGTCGTCACAAGATCTTCAACGCAGATTGGACTATCGACGGCGTGAAGCAAGAGAAGTCACTGTTCAAAATGATCAAGAACACCATGGAAACTCACCCAGACTACGTGCTATCTGCATACAAAGATAACGCGGCAGTGATGGAAGGTTCTAAAGTGGGTCGTTTCTTCCCGAACCCAGACAGCAACGAATATGGTTACCACCATGAAGATGCGCACATCTTGATGAAAGTGGAAACGCACAACCACCCAACAGCTATCTCTCCATGGCCGGGCGCATCGACTGGTTCAGGCGGCGAAATCCGTGATGAAGGCGCAACGGGTATCGGTGGTAAACCAAAAGCAGGCTTGGTTGGTTTCTCTGTATCGAACTTACGTATTCCAGAATTTGTTCAACCTTGGGAAAGCGATTTCGGTAAACCTGGTCGCATCGTTAATGCGCTAGATATCATGCTAGAAGGCCCTCTTGGCGGCGCGGCATTTAACAACGAATTTGGTCGTCCAAACCTATTGGGTTACTTCCGTACTTACGAAGAAAAAGTAACTTCTCACGCTGGTGAAGAAATTCGTGGTTACCACAAGCCAATCATGATTGCTGGTGGTATGGGTAACATCCGTGATGAACACGTACAGAAAAAAGAGATTCCTGTTGGTGCAAGCCTAATCGTACTTGGCGGCCCTGCAATGAACATCGGTCTTGGCGGTGGCGCTGCGTCTTCAATGGCGTCTGGTCAATCTGCTGAAGATTTGGATTTTGCTTCTGTTCAACGTGAAAACCCAGAAATGGAACGTCGTTGTCAGGAAGTGATCGACCGTTGTTGGCAGCTAGGTGAAGCGAACCCAATCGCGTTTATCCACGATGTGGGCGCGGGCGGTATCTCTAACGCATTACCAGAGCTTGTCGATGATGGCGGCCGTGGTGGTAAATTCCAACTACGTGACGTGCCAAACGATGAACCAGGCATGAGCCCACTAGAAATCTGGTGTAACGAATCTCAAGAACGTTATGTGTTGGCCGTTGCGCCAGAGAACATGGAACGTTTCGACGCGATCTGTAAACGTGAACGTGCACCATACGCAGTGGTTGGTACGGCAACAGAAGAGCGTCATCTAACTCTAGAAGACTCACACTTCGACAATACGCCAATCGACATGCCAATGGACATTCTACTTGGCAAGCCGCCAAAAATGTCTCGTGAAGCCACTACGGCGAAAGTAACTGGCACGGCAGTTGACCGTTCAGGTATCGAAATCAACGAAGCAGTTGATCGCGTACTGCGTCTTCCAGCTGTTGCTGAGAAAACCTTCCTTATCACTATCGGTGATCGCAGCGTAACGGGCTTGGTTGCTCGTGACCAAATGGTCGGTCCTTGGCAGGTGCCAGTGGCGAACTGTGCGGTAACTGCAGCAAGTTACGACACTTACCACGGTGAAGCGATGTCAATGGGTGAGCGCACTCCGGTTGCTCTGCTAGACTTCGGTGCTTCTGCTCGTCTAGCGGTAGCGGAATCGCTAACTAACATGGCAGCAACTGACATTGGCGATCTAAAACGCATCAAACTTTCTGCAAACTGGATGTCTCCAGCAGGTCACCCTGGTGAAGATGCAGGTCTGTACGAAGCGGTTAAAGCAGTAGGTGAAGAGCTATGTCCTGCACTGGGTCTAACGATTCCTGTAGGTAAAGATTCAATGTCGATGAAGACCAAGTGGGAAGAGAACGGCGAACAGAAAGAAGTGACTTCCCCGCTATCTCTTGTGATTACAGCGTTTGCTCGCGTTGAAGACGTGCGTAAGACTGTGACACCACAACTTCGCACTGACAAAGGTGAGACCAGCCTAATCGCTATCGACCTAGGTAACGGCAAAAACCGTCTAGGTGCAACGGCTCTTGCTCAAGTTTATAAACAACTTGGTGACAAACCAGCAGACGTAGACAGCGCAGAACAGCTTAAAGGCTTCTTCAACGCTATCCAAACCTTGGTTCGTAACGACAAACTGATCGCTTACCACGATAAAGGCGACGGTGGCTTGTTTGTAACGCTAGCGGAAATGGCATTCGCAGGTCACTGTGGTATCCAAGCGGATATTTCGAAACTAGGTGATGATGCACTGGCTGCGCTATTCAACGAAGAGTTGGGTGCGGTTGTTCAAGTGGCGAACACTGAACTTGATGGTGTATTGGCAACTCTAGCGCAATTTGGTCTAGAAGCGTGTTCACACGTGATTGGTCAAGTAGAAGCGACGGACGCATTCGTTATCAAATCTGGTAACGACGTTGTGATTGACCGTTCACGTACTGAACTACGTACTATTTGGGCAGAAACAACACACAAAATGCAAGCACTACGCGATAACCCAGCGTGTGCTGACCAAGAGTTCGCAGCGAAGAAAGACAACACAGACCCAGGTCTGAACGTGTCGCTAAGCTTTGACGTAAACGAAGATGTGGCTGCACCTTACATTGCGACTGGCGCGAAACCTCGCATGGCTATCTTGCGTGAGCAAGGCGTGAACTCTCACGTTGAAATGGCAGCGGCATTTGACCGTGCTGGCTTCGATGCAGTTGACGTTCACATGAGCGACATCCTAACTGGTAAAGCAGTGCTTGATGAGTACAACGGCCTTGTAGCTTGTGGCGGCTTCTCTTACGGTGACGTGCTAGGTGCTGGTGAAGGTTGGGCTAAGTCTGTTCTGTTTAACGCACAAGCGCGTGAACAGTTCCAAAACTTCTTCCACCGTGAAGATACTTTCTCTCTAGGTGTATGTAACGGCTGTCAAATGCTGTCTAACCTGAAAGATCTTATCCCAGGTGCTGACCTATGGCCTCGTTTCGTGCGTAACGAATCAGAACGTTTTGAAGCTCGTTTCGCTCTCGTTGAAGTACAGAAATCAGATTCTGTCTTCTTCGATGGCATGGCTGGCTCTCGTATGCCTATCGCCGTTTCTCACGGAGAAGGTCGTGTGGAAGTGCGTGATGATGCACACCTAACAGCGATTGAACAATCAGGCACAGTAGCGGTTCGTTACGTGGATAACTTCGGTAACGTAACGCAACAATATCCAAACAACCCGAACGGTTCACCAAACGCAATCACAGGTCTAACGACTCAAGATGGCCGTGTAACCATCATGATGCCGCACCCAGAACGTGTATTCCGTACTGTTGCGAACTCATGGCACCCAGATAACTGGGGTGAAAACGGTGCTTGGATGCGTATGTTCCAAAACGCACGTAAGAATCTGGGTTAATCACCTAGTTGGTCAACTCGTCAGTTCAAGTAATTGATTGATATTAAAGGCTCTGCTTCGGCAGGGCCTTTTTATTTGGTTGCTGATCGAGGGCTGTAGATGAGCAATCTAAGCACTACATCGAAGCACATTAGAAAATGATATGAATTTTAAGCAATAACGTTAGAGGAATATCGCATATATAGAATCAAAATAATTAATTCTTTTAAATCAGTTATTTACTTAATGGTTGTTGCCGAACTCATTGATTGAGATAGAGTTTTTTGAGCAAGGTCAAAGTAATCCGTCATTGCTGTGCAAGAATGACTCGATTGTAAATTTGTGTGTCAAGCTGCATAGAAAATCAAGTCAGGTTTCTCACTGTGCAGTAATTGATGGGAAATACCGAGAAAAATAACGCAAAAAGTGGGATAACCCCAAACTTCTACAAAGAGGATTCTTGCTCGAGCGATAATAATATCAGTCCCCAAATAGGAACGGACTGCGGGTGTATTTCCCTATGTCAGTCTATTTAGAGGATTGCTATGGTCTTAATTACCCTTAATGGAAAACCGTTCCAAGTTGAAGCTAATCAAAGTTTACTCAGTGCCGCCCAGCAGTGTGGTGTGATTATTCCGTGCCTGTGTGGGTCAGATGGTGTGAGTGGGTATTGCGGTTTGTGTGATGTCGACATTGATGGTGTTGGTTTAACGAGTGCCAGTGATTGCCAGCCGCGTGAAGGCATGGTAATCACAACCAACAGCAGCAAAATTGAACAACGTCGTAAACACATTCTCGAAACGCTGTTAGAAAACCCTAACATCACCTGCAGTTTGCCACCGTGTCAGGTTGCTTGTCCGGCCAAGGTTGATGTGCAGCTCTATCTCTCTCTTATTGCAAAAAATGAGTTTCAGCAGGCGGTGAAGGTGATTAAAAATACCTTACCGATGCCGCTCTCTATTGGTCGTGTTTGCCCAGCTTTTTGTGAGCATAAATGTTTGCGCAATAATGTGGATGAGCCGCTGGCTATTCGCCAGCTAAAGCGTTATGCCGCCGATTATGATATCGCTGCATATCGCTCGTTCCAGCCTGAGCGTAAAGCTGAGAAAGGCAAAAAAGTAGCGATTGTCGGTGCTGGCCCTGGCGGGTTAAGTTGCGGTTATTTTCTCGGTCGCGAAGGCTATGATGTGGATATCTTTGAAGCTATGCCGCAAGCGGGTGGGTGGCTGCGCTACGGTATTCCGGAATTTCGTTTGCCAAAAGCCATTTTGGATCAAGAAATCGATTTGCTCTGCCAGCATGGTGTGACACTGCATACCCATCATGTGCTCGGTGACGATTTTACCTTGTCTTCACTAAGCCACGATTATGATGCGGTTTGTTTAGCGGTTGGTGCTTCTCAAGCCAGTGCTATGGATTACAAAGGCAGCGATTTAGATGGCTGTTTCCTTGGTGTGGATTTTCTAAAAGACAATGTATTAGAACGCAAGTTAGATATCGGTAAGAAAGTCGCGGTGATCGGGGGCGGTAATACAGCGATTGACTGCGCTCGCTCAGCACTACGTCGTGGTGCCGAAGTGACCTTGATTTATCGCCGTACTCGCGATGCAATGCCTGCCGAACCATACGAAGTCGATGAAGCGGAACATGAGGGTATTGAGTTCCGTTTTCTGACCAATCCGATTGAAAACGTGGCTGATGATCAGGGACGTGTAAAACATGTTGTCCTAGAAAAAATGGAATTAGGTGCACCTGATGCCAGTGGCCGACGTTCACCTAAACCGACGGGCGAAACGGAAATTGTCGCATTTGATACGGTTATTGCTGCGGTATCACAGCAGACCGATACCCGTTTTCTCGAAGGGGAGAGCATTCATCTCAACATGAGTCGGCGTAATACGATCAATGTCGATGAAAAGAGTATGTTCTCTGGGGTAGAAAATATATTCGCGATTGGTGATTTTCGTCGTGGCCCAGCCACAGCGATTGAGGCGATTGCGGATGCTCGTGCGGCTGCTCAGGGAATTGATGAGTATCTTGGTGGCGATATGGAGCCGCTTTATACTCGCTCTTTCCGTTCAAAAAATGTACCACGGACTGAAAATTTGGTACGTAAAGATCACGTAGAGCGGCTAAAACAGAGCTTAAAAAATATGGCTCGTGGCAGTAGCGCGCCGATCAAAGAGATCAACTACCAGTTGGCGATGCAGGGAATTTTCCGAGCACAGATGCCAGAGATCGAAATGGATCAACGACTCACGACATTTGATGAGGTGGAAACGGGATTTACCGCAGAGCAAGTTCATAATGAGGCGAAACGTTGCTTGAGTTGTGGCTGCCATGAAGGTAATCAATGTAAGTTACGCCGTTACGCAACGGATTATGATGTTCATCTTAACTAGACATATTTTGTCGTTGCAAGCACCTGTTAAGCAAAAAGCGCCAGTTGGCGCTTTTACTGTTTTTGTTTAGCGGAACTGGCCCGTCTCTGGCATAAAATCAAAGCCGGCAGCAGCCAGTTTGGTTTCAAGCTTGCTACGATCAATGTCGTAATAACGAGCGAGTTTGTCTAGGTCACCCGCGAAATCATCACGCAGTTTGGTGTTGATTAGGCTGAAAAGCAAAATGGGATCCATCGATTCAAAATTAGCGAGATTCATTACTCATCCTCAAAGTCAGAAATCAACAAGTTGGCTGCAGCAAAGGCCGCTTTCTCTCTTGTCTCTTTATCCAGTTCAGTGTTGGCTGCAATCTCGTTAAGAGCTCGCAGAGTGCAGTCTATAGCTTTGGGCACATAGGCTTGATCACCACTACCAATTTGAGCGTAAAGAGACCGAACTAAATCGCAACAGTCATAAACTTGCATGGTTTTATCCTATAAATGATAACTGCTCTCAACTATACACAAGCTCAGACTGAAGGCAAGACGGCCTTTTTTGAGTTGTAGCAAATCTCAATATCGATTGGCTAATTATTGTTCTTAACCTGTTCTTTCAGTGATGCAACTAATTCAGGGTCTAGCTTCAACTGTTTGGCTAATTCTTCTAAGTAGGCTTTTTCCATAAAGTTTTGCTCATCAATGACGACGAGCGAAGCGAGATAAATTTCTGCTGCCTGAGCCGGCGACTGTGCTAGAGAGGCAATTTCACTTGGGTCGCTAGGTTTTGCCAGTTCTTGTTCAACTAATGTCTGAACGGAACTGTCCGCACCGAGAGCTTGCATCGCTTCTTCAATTTGCGCCATTTCAGTTTGATCAACATGACCATCCGCTTTCGCTGCTGCAATGATTGCTTTAAGGATTAACAGTTCATGACGAGGGTTGGTTTCGTCGAACTCGATTGCTGGTGCTGGTTGTGTCTGCTTTTTCTGATGGTCGTTATAGAGTTTATAAGCCAATGCACCTAATGCTGTTACGCCACCGACTTTAAGTACAGTGCCACCCCATTTTTTGCTTTTTTTTGAGCCCATTAACAGGCCAATTAGACCGCCCCCAGCAGCACCTAAGCCGAGTGTTTTTAATTGATTACTATCGGTATTTTGACTGATTTGGCTGACCTTTTGTCGACCTTGCTGTACGAGGTCTGAGTTTAACGCTTGGTTTAATAGCTGTTTTAAATCCATATTGTTACTACCTTTCCACGTGATTAGAGTATTTATTGACCAGTCTAAGTGGATGAAGATGAACTGAAGATTAATCTAGGGAGAGGAAATGATTGCAAGATGTAACAAAAAAGGCCGGGATGACCCGACCTTTTGGAAAAGCGAATGAAGCGATTAAGCCAATTGCGCTTTAATGTGTTCGATGATTGAGTCCATCGCGACGGCTTTTTTCTCACCAGTGCGACGATGTTTGTACTCAAAGTTACCTTCATCCATGCTGCGATCGCCGATGATGATAGTATGAGGAACACCAATCAGTTCCATATCTGAGAACATGACCCCTGGACGCTCTTTACGGTCATCAAACAGCACGTCTACACCAAGGTCTTTAAGCTCTTGATACAGCTTTTCTGCAGCTTCTTTAACGCGTTCAGATTTGTGCATGTTCATTGGAACGATAGCGACTTGGAAAGGCGCAATCGCATCTGGCCAAATAATGCCATATTTATCGTTGTTTTGTTCGATAGCTGAAGCAACCACGCGTGAAACACCGATACCGTAACAACCCATTTCTAGAATGGTATTTTTACCGTCAGCACCCAATACGCCACAGTTCATTTTCTCAGAGTAGGTCGTACCTAATTGGAAAATGTGACCTACTTCGATACCACGTTTAAGCATCAATGTACCTTTACCGCATGGGCTTGGGTCACCTTCAACTACGTTACGAAGGTCAGCAACTTTACCGAGTTCAACGTCACGACCCCAGTTGATACCGAAGTAGTGTTTACCGTCGATGTTTGCACCAGCACCAAAATCACTCATTACAGCGACAGAACGGTCAACAATTACAGGGAGAGTCAAACCAACTGGACCGAGTGAACCAGGACCTGCACCGATAAGAGCGCGGATTTCTGCTTCTTCAGCCATTTCTAATGGCGCAGCGACTTCGTCTAAGTGCTCTGCTTTCACTTCGTTTAGTTCGTGGTCGCCACGAATCAATAGCGCTACAATTGGCGCGTCAATCGCATCAGATGCTTTAACAAACAGAGTCTTAACTGTTTTTTCGATTGGTAGACCGTGTTGCTCAACCAATTCAGCGATAGTTTTCGCGTTTGGTGTTTCAACTAGCGTCATTTCTTGCGTTGGCGCTGCACGTTCAGTTGTTGGTGCAACGGCTTCTGCCTTTTCCAAGTTTGCTGCGTAGTCAGATTCAGTAGAGAAAGCAATGACGTCTTCGCCACTTTCTGCTAGCACATGGAATTCTTGTGAACCGTTACCACCGATTGCGCCACTGTCTGCAAGTACTGGACGGTAATCAAGCCCCATACGGTTAAATGCATTGCAGTACGCTGCGTGCATTGCGTCGTAAGATTTTTGTAGGCCTTCTTTATCCAAATCGAAGCTGTATGCATCCATCATGCAAAATTCGCGAGCACGCATTACACCGAAACGTGGGCGGCGTTCATCACGGAATTTAGTTTGGATTTGGTACAAGTTGATTGGAAGTTGTTTGTAAGAGCTTACTTCGTTACGCACAAGGTGAGTAATCACTTCTTCTGCGGTTGGGCTCAATACGAACGGACGTGTATGACGGTCAGTAAAGCGTAGTAGCTCTGGCCCCATTTTTTCTGAACGTCCAGTCTCTTCCCATAGTTCAAACGGCTGCACAACGGGCATTAAGGTTTCAATTGCCCCTGCATTGTCGATTTCTTCACGAACAATAGTTTCGACTTTACGCAGTACGCGCAGACCAGTAGGTAGCCAGGTGTATAGGCCTGAAGCTAACTTACGGATCATACCTGCACGCAACATGAGTTTGTGGCTCACGATTTCTGCGTCGTTTGGAGTCTCCTTCAGAGTAGAAAGAAGATATTTACTGGTACGCATTTATGGTATCCGTTCATCAAAGTTTAAGGGGATTCGCCGTGTTCAGTGCGACGAGCCATTCATTGTTAGCCGCTAATAATATCAGTCAAATGCCTTTGTCAAAAGAGGTCTATCGCAGTAACTGTCACTAACTTGTTCTCAACCATGAATTTGACGTTCAAATCGTACAAATTTACTGCATATTCTTTGCTGTCTGGTTTGTTTTTCTTATACGCGGGACGAGGGTCTTGGGCTAGGACTTGCTCAATCACGGTTTGCTCTGTCGCGCCGTTAAGACGGGATGCCAAAGTTTTGAGTGCAGAATCACTGAATTTAACCTGACAGGTTTCAGGTTCCTCAGAGGCATAGCCCCCATTCGCATCGGGAATCGCATCGGAGTAGGGAACGTAGGGTTTTATATCAATTATTGGAGTGTTATTGACCAAGTCCACACTACCAACTTCTAAATAGTACTGATCATTCTCTTTCACTACGCCTTTTAGTTCAACCGCAGACATACCTATGCCATTGGGCCTAAATGTCGCACGTGAGGCAAAAACACCGATACGTTCATTTCCCCCTAAACGAGGTGGGCGAACCGTCGGCTTCCAGCCAGCGTCTAAGTTTTGATCAAACAAAAATAGCAGCCATAAGTGACTGAATTGCTCGATGCCTCGAATGGCTTCAGCACAATTCAACTCGCCTAATAATTTGATTCGGCCGGTTGCAGAAGGTACCAGTCGAGGTTGGCGGGGAACGGCAAACTTTTCTTGATAAGGGCTTTCAATGAAAGCAACAGGTTCAATGGTGTACATATTGGCTAAGTGTGTAAAAAGGACCAGCGCAAAAAATATCACAGTTTTATGGATAAATCGCTTGCAATCCTAGTTGATAATGATTTCTAATTAGCATGTTATAACATAACAATTTAAAGAAAAGAGGAACACATGAAAGAAGGTATCCATCCCGAATATCGCAAAGTGGTTTTCCACGATACGAGTATCGACCATTACTTTGTGGTGGGGTCGACGGTTCAAACAAAACAAACGATTGAGTTTGAGGGAAAAACATACCCATACGTAACGATTGAGGTCTCTTCAGAATCTCACCCGTTCTATACCGGTAAACAACGTGTAGCGACTCAACAAGGGCGTATTGCACGATTTAAAGACCGCTTTGGTATGTTTAAATAACGCCAATCATCTAACTAATTGAAATATTGATATTTTATTCGGAGTTACTATGAAAGTGTTAAGTTCGCTAAAAAGCGCCAAGAGTCGTCACCCAGATTGCCAAATCGTAAAGCGTCGTGGACGTTTGTACGTGATTTGCAAAACCAACCCTCGTTTTAAAGCGGTTCAGCGCTAATCTCTAACCAAGTTAATGTAAGCCCTTGGAAGAACTTCTTCAAAAGTGAGAGAGTCTGCCCTCTATTATCGAGGGCTTATACCTGAGTAACCTCAAGATGCTGTTTCTGCATATTGAGATCATTTGGGTATAGACTCATTTCATTGCTTGGGCAATAAGTCTGTCTAAATGGCTTGCGAATTCACGACGTTCCGTTTGTGATAGTGCCGCTGGACCACCGGTTTGAATGCCGCTAGAGCGCATGGTATCCATAAAATCGCGAATATTAAGACGAGCTCCAATGTTCTCTTTAGTAAACAGCTCCCCCCGAGGACTGAGCGCATGAGCACCTTTGGCTATCACATCTGCTGCTAATGGAATATCGGAGGTAATCACTAAATCGCCAGCTTCAACTCGAACGACTATTTCATTATCGGCTACATCAAATCCACTCATGACCTGCAGGGTGCGGATGTTGGCGCGCTTTGGTACTGGCACGAGATGATTGGCAACAAAAGTGCATTCAAAATTGGTACGCTCGGCAGCGCGTACTAGTGTTTCGCGAATCACTTTTGGACACGCATCGGCATCAACCCAAATTTTCATTCCGCTTTTCCTGCTAGTTTTGCTTCTAACGTCATCACTCGATTGATGAGTTCTGTTACTTGAGATTCCAACGTTGCAATTCGTTGTTCATTCGATTGCTCTTGTTGTGGTTCTGCTACTTCAATTTTGGGTACTTTGGCTTGATTCTTCCAACTGCGCATTGCAGTGATGAGCGCAGGCATAGGAACTGGGGTGCTAAGACGAGATTTGACTAGGGCAATACTCGGCTCTTTCCCTTCAGCGACTAAACTGGCAAAAATAGCCTTGAGTTCTTCCGATACGTCTTTTGTGAGCATGAGGCTTCCTTATCTAAAACGGCGTTGGCTATTATACTGAAAACCAGTAAAGATGCAGTGTTTGGCTGTGTACCTCGACTAATTTGAGAGCAAAGTGGTGTTGTGTCACAAACAGTAATATGCAATTGAGTAGCAAAAGTGGATATTGCTTGTGAGATATCTCTTACATATTACGTAGGATAAAGGCGTTTTATTCTATTGTTGTTATCTTAGTACGTGACTAAGTTATTGTTTTTATTGGTTTTGTTGTGTTTGGGTGATAGGCGTGTAGAATTTTCTGCTGAGAGTGCATTGTTTATCTACCATAAAGGGGTAGATTGAAGGGGTCGGATGGAAACTGACACGGATAAATCGCCACGGAATTGGGCGTCTTCAGGATGAAGAGTCGGTATGAGGATATACCGCAACATGGATGGTTTGGATTCAGTTTGGATACTGCAGTTTATACGGATTTATAAGCTGGCATGGATTGCGAAGGATCAACCAAGGGACGGGGGAAACCATCAGGATGATGGAATGGACACCGCTCAAGGAACAAGTGATGAGCGCGATGTAGGATTGTACATCGCATCAAGGACAGTTCGGACACCGCTAGGATGGCGATGCGAGGATGAGGCAAAAGGATGATGCCACTATTATGGATGATGCATGGAGCACGAATAGTAGCCGGATTGCTGCGAGTAAGAATGAAGCCCCGATACGTTGGTATCGGGGCTTTTCTTAATTCTGCATCTTGAAGTTACTTGGGTATAATTTGATCTAGATACCTTCATTGCTCCGTTAGAAGGCACAAAATACGTATCCATTTTTCCACAAGTGTTTCTTTTCTATCAGGGAAAGGAACGTGTGTTATTTGAGTTTGTATCTCACAAGGATTGTCCGTTGACCATAGTGACACGTAGGACGTTGTTGATTCCTTACACAGAAGCATTAGAGTCTGAATTTCTGATGCTTAATTGCTGTGTTAAAAACCGCGCGCAAATGAATGGACCTAAAACCGTGGCTTCTGCCCGTAAATTGTTTCAGCGAGTGATTGGGGATCCTGAATATCATGCGATGGCAGTGTTAGATAACTACAATCGCGAATATATGGGGCATGTGTATGTCGAAACTGACATACGTGAGCAAGCCGAATTAGCTTATATTTTTGATAAAGCCTATTGGGGAAAAGGGTTGGCAACTGAGGCGTTAAAAGCTTATTTTCCTCATGTGTGCCAACAGCTGAATCTTACTCATGTGAGCGCCACTGCGAACATCGGCCACGATGCGAGCATTGCTATTTTACGCAAACTTGGGTTTACCATGGTTGGTGTCGATGAAGACGATTTTGGTCAATTTTACCGTTTTGAATGGCACCAAGTGACTAAAGCTGAGGTAAGTGGTGTGGTGGTAGGTGAAACTTACCCGCTTTAAACCCGTACATAGTGAGCTGACCTTGGTAGCAGTCGTCGCCAAGAGAAGAAAATTCAAACCAATACACAGTATGCCAACGCCACGTCCCTTGTGGCGTTTTTAGATGGTGCCTGCCAAATGCTACGCTAACCAACTGGAGCTGAAGTTGATTACATTGGCGCTGAATCACCATTTTTGCGATCTCAGATTGGCGACGTTGTTGCCAAAAAGCAAAGCAGACCAAACACACCAGCAATAGATTAAGCAGATGCTCCATTTATTTATCCTTTAGTTTTGCGCTGTAATTCCATCAATGCTTGAGTCAGCTCTGGTGATGGACTGGAGTGAAGGAGCGGCAAAATAACCATGCGTAGCGGTGGAAGCATCACTAAGTCGGCAAAGAGGTGATTGAATAAGTCTTGATTTCCTGTTTGTGCTAAGCGAAGTAAAAAGCGTTGTGCACGTCCTGTTTCTGCAAGTACGCGCCAAGATCGCCCCGCAATCCCAATAAGTATTTCCTGATGGCTTAATATCGGTGTCGCCAACAAGGCGTCGACCAACTGTTCAAGTTGCTGATTTGGCGCACCGGCTAAAGCGCGAACTAAGGCAGACAGTAAAAACAGATCAGGTTGATCTGATGCGATCTGATCTTGTGCGAGTTCAGTTAAACGATCTGAGAGTTTTTCAGGTAAATCAATATGTTCTAAAGCACCCAACAGTGCATAAAGTGGTTGGTTTGGTAAGTGGCGCAGTGCCTTTCGTAATACCACGCCATTATTTTCTTGGCCAATACGAGCACACATATCGGTGATGCCCTGCAAACCGACCGTTTGCCATTTTTCCCAACCTAAGCCGCCGGTAAAGTAGAACTGAGCGTGTTCGTAGTATTGACTGCACGACAAGCCTAAGTGAGCGCGAATCAAGCTATGAAACATCGCCATTTTGTCTTCATTAGGTTTGAAGGTAAATGGATTATTACTGAGTTTTTGTTGTTGCTCTTCATCTAACTCGTTAGTCAGACGTGAACCCATCGCTTCAATCACATACTGAATAAACTGGCTAATATGTGCTTGTTGTAATAGACCCCGTTCATCTAATTCGAATTTAAGAAACCAAATCCATGGTTGATGGCTATCATTCCAGTAGGCAACGGCTAATTGAGCCGTACGTTGAACGGGAAATGGATAGGGTTGGTATCCTTGTTCAACTTGGGCAAATTGCTCGTTATCAAGACATTGAATACGTCGACCAAGGTCGAATACTTTGTAATGGTTACCACTGGTTTTTAACAGTTGGCTCAGAGTTTGAAGGTTTTCCATGGACATTTACGGCTCAAGTTTGCTTTGCTGGGCCCATGTTAACCTATACTCACGCGCGATCAAACAGATCTCCAACCATTGCATTTTTGCTATAACTGCATACCATGCCTTGCTTTGAGGTAAATCCCTTACTCAACTAATGATAACCATGATGATGGAATAGCCGATGACAACGCCTTTGACTGAATTAGAACACGCTTTAAATGAGCTTGAATATGAGCTTCAGCGCGCTGGCGTGTGGCAAGCTTTTGCTCCTTCTGCGCAAGCGTTGGAGAGTCGTGAACCTTTTGCCCTAGATACCCTAGAGCCTCACGAATGGCTGCAGTGGATTTTTATCCCTAAAATGAGTGAACTGCTGGCAAGAGAACAGGTGCCAAATGGGTTTTCATTAACGCCTTATTTTGAGCAAGCTTGGATCGAGCAGCCTGAGTTTCTGGCGGTGATTAGAGTTATTCGTAGTATCGATGAGGCAAGTCACCTATGCTAGAGATCGTTTATCAAGATGAGCATTTTGTTGCGATTAACAAACCTGCAGGCATGTTGGTACACCGTTCATGGTTGGACAAGCACGAAACCGTTTTTGCAATGCAAACATTGCGTGACCAACTAGGTCGTCATGTGTTTCCGTTGCATCGGCTTGATCGTCCTACCTCTGGTGTGCTTATTTTTGGTTTGTCTAGCGATGTCGCGCGTGATGTGATGCCGTTATTTGCTTCCCATGAAATGGAAAAAACCTATCACGCCATCGTGCGCGGTTGGGTAGCGGAAGAGGGCACCCTTGATTATCCCCTCAAAGAAGAACTGGATAAGATCGCCGACAAAAAAGCCAATCAAGATAAAGAAGCGCAAGAGGCCATTACTGAATATCGACCATTGAGTGTGGTAGAGGTCCCACACTCTACTGGACGTTTCCCGACGACGCGTTACGGCATGGTGGAATTGAAACCCAAGACGGGTCGCAAACATCAACTGCGTCGCCATATGGCACATTTAAGGCACCCGATCGTAGGGGATACTTGCCATGGAGAAGGGCGCCATAACCGTTTATATCGGGAGCAGTATGACTCTCACCGCTTGTTGCTACATTGCAGTGAAATGCGTTTTGTTCATCCATATACTCAAGCGGACACCGTGATTCGAGCTGGGTTTGATGAAACGTGGCTGAGGTTGTTTACCGAGTTTGAATGGGTTAACCCACATTTATAGAGAACGCTGTGATTTTGGTGCTCACCGTTATTTTCGAGGTCTAGATTGATTGCATAGTCACAGCGAACTCGATCGGCCCCCTCCTTCTTTAGAGGGAGGACTGGGGAAGGAGCTGGTGCACTGAAGTTACAGTAGTCGTGATATTTTAGACATGAAAAATCGGCCTCAAAATTATTGAGGCCGATGTGATAATGTTTGGAAAATCTTCTAGGTAAGAAAGACTCTTAACGGGCAAGATACTCGCGAATCGCCTGCTCAATGCCAGTGGCATCCAAACCTAATTCTGCGTGCAGTTCTTCTTGAGTACCTTGTGCAACAAAGTGATCAGGCAAGCCTAAGTTAAGTACGGGCTTGATGATTTTTTCTTTCATCATAAATTCAATCACCCCAGCGCCAGCACCACCGGCAATGGCATTCTCTTCAAGAGTTACCAGCACGTCATGAGATGCGGCTAAATCGCGAATGAGCTGTTCATCAAGTGGTTTAACAAAACGCATGTCTGCGACTGTTGTATTTAGCGCTTCTGCAGCTGCCAAAGCACTAGGTAAGAAGGTGCCGAAGTTGAGAATTGCGACCTTTTCACCTTGGCGCATCATGCGGCCTTTACCGATAGGTAAGGCTGTAAACTGTGCTTCAAGCTCAACGCCCATGCCGGTACCACGAGGGTAACGTACGGCACTAGGTCCTTGATGTAAGTGACCGGTGTACAACATTTGGCGACACTCGTTTTCATCGGCTGGTGCCATGATGGTCATGTTTGGAATGCAGCGCATAAAGCTCAAATCAAACGCACCTTGGTGAGTTTGTCCATCAGCACCCACAAGCCCTGCACGGTCGATGGCAAACATCACAGGGAGATTCATGATGGCAATATCATGAATCAATTGGTCGTAGCCACGTTGCAAGAAGGTGGAATAAATCGCCACAATTGGGTTGTAACCACCGATTGCCATCCCCGTTGCGAGCGTTACTGCGTGTTGCTCTGCAATCGCAACATCAAAGTATTGCTCTGGGTACTCTTTAGAAAAGCGCACCATACCTGAGCCTTCGCGCATAGCTGGAGTAATCGCCAGCAGTTTTGGATCTTGCGCAGCCATATCACACAAGAAATCACCAAAGATTTTCGAGAAGGTCGGGCTGGTGGATTTGCTTTTCGGCAATGAATTCGCGTTGGGATCAAACTTAGGCACACCATGGTAACCAATCGGATCTTTCTCCGCAGGTTCATAGCCTTTGCCTTTTTTGGTCATCACATGCAAAAACTGTGGGCCTTTTAGCTCACGCATATTTTTGATGGTTTTGATTAGCTCTAGTACATCATGGCCATCTACCGGGCCAATGTAGTTGAAACCTAACTCTTCAAACAAGGTGCCAGGGACAACCATGCCTTTAAGATGTTCTTCTGTACGGCGCACTAACTCTTTAATCGGAGGAATGCCTGACAGGACCTTCTTGCCTCCCTCGCGAATGGAGGTATAGAAGTTACCGGATAACAACTGAGCAAGGTGGTTATTTAATGCGCCAACGTTTTCAGAGATAGACATCTCGTTATCGTTCAGAACAACCAGCATATTTGGATGAATACCACCTGCGTGGTTCATTGCTTCAAATGCCATTCCTGCAGTAATTGCACCGTCGCCAATAACACTAACGACTTTTCGGCCGCTGTCTTCTTTTTCTGCAGCAACGGCCATGCCTATCGCTGAGCTGATAGAAGTGGATGAGTGGCCAACAGACAGAGTGTCATATTCACTTTCTTCACGCCAAGGGAAGGGATGTAGCCCATCTTTTTGGCGAATAGTCGACATTTGCTCGCGACGCCCTGTGAGGATTTTATGCGGGTAGGCTTGGTGGCCCACGTCCCAAATCAATCGGTCATTAGGGGTGTCGTATACGTAGTGAAGAGCGACAGTTAATTCAACCGTGCCAAGGCCAGACGCTAAGTGGCCACTGGATTGGCTAACGGAGTTAAGCAAAAATTCACGCAGCTCATCACACAGTTGAGGCAGAACCTCCTTTGGCAGGCTTCGCAAATCTTCCGGTGTGTTAACGAGTGCTAACGTTGGATACTTTGAAATATCAAGAGTCATAGTGATGCGCGCTTATAGTGTTAGTTCTTGCGCTCGATAACGTATCGTGCGAACGCTTCGAGATACTCAGTGTTATAAGGAATCGCTTCTAATGCTTGAAGCGCTTCTTGCAGCAGAGTATGCGCTTTATCCATAGCCCCTTCTAACCCAAGTAAGGCAGGGTAGGTGCTTTTGTGTAATTGTTCATCGGAACCTTGTGGTTTTCCGAGAGTTTGGGTATCGCTGATGATATCCAAAATGTCATCTTGAACTTGAAAAGCTAGGCCAATGGCATTGGCATAGCGATCGAGTTGTGGCAACACCTCCACGCCTTTTTCTCCAGCAGCTAAAGCGCCGAGACGGATAGCACAGCGCATCAAAGCGCCGGTTTTATTGCGGTGAATGTGTTCCAATTCTTCAAGAGTAACTGAGCGGTTTTCTGCCGCTAAATCTAATGCTTGGCCCAGACACATACCTTGTGCTCCCGAAGCCTCAGCAAGCATCTGGATCATTTTAATTCGTTGCTGTTCACCATCATCAGATAAAGCGCCTTCAGCTAAAATGGTAAACGCCAGAGTTTGCAAAGCATCTCCGGTTAAAATGGCAGTCGCTTCATCAAATTTGATATGACAGGTAGCTTGACCGCGGCGCAGCTCATCATCATCCATCGCCGGTAAATCGTCGTGAATTAACGAGTAGGCGTGCACGCATTCAATGGCGGAAGCAGGTGTATCAAGGTCTTCTAAGCGACACCCTAGCATTTGGCCTGTGATGTAAACTAAGAATGGACGTGCGCGCTTGCCACCGAGCAGTAAACCGTAACGCATTGCCTTTATCAGGCTCAGCTGCTGGTTTGGTAGGTGGTTTAACCAATGGTCAAGTTGTTGATTATTTCTTTTCTGTAAAGAGGTTAAAGCCTCATTCATCGAAATATTTTCTTCCATCATTCTTGCTCTTGGGCAAAATCAGTCAATGGGGCATCATCATTATTACTGAGCAAAATGCTGACGCGCTGTTCGGCTTCATCAAGCTTAGCTTGACCTGAGCGAGTTAGAGCGATGCCGCGTTCAAATTTTTTCAGCGCTTCGTCCAGAACTAAGTCCCCGTTTTCGAGTTGTTCAACGAGAAGATCCAATTCACTGATGGTTTCTTCAAAGGACATATTTTCCGGTTTTTTGCTCGCCATAATGATTTTACCTTGAGAAAGATGCACGAAAGTTACCTTAGGGAATACCTACGGTCAAATTTAACCGAGCAATTTTGTCACAAATAGAGCAAGTTCGTTAGCATCTCTGTAAAAAAAAATACAGCTAACCGAGAGATACTGGTTCCCTTGGTGCATTTTTCTTCGTTTTTTTGTGTAAAGACAAGAAGAGTGACTTCGGGTAAGGCGTATTTAATCGTATTTAAAATGAAAAGTTTGAATTTTATGTCAGTCTGCGTTCAGCATTTGTCTAAATGACTTACAGTTAGGAACAGGGATTTAGATTTGATGACACTATTGATGTCGACTGAGACTAACAAGCGAAATAATTTGCAGTGAATGTGACATTGATTGAACTGCGCTTGCTTTGATGACTCTAAAACCTGCACATCGAATGTCCTTGGATATATACTCAATTCGTTCAAACAAAAAATAGATCACTACCATTGGCACATTAGGCTTTAAGTTGTGTCAGGAGGTGTATGTTCTGTCCTTTTGATGTTATTGGCTTAAGGATTTGATAATCTTGCCGATAATAGTAGAGAAACGAAATAGAGGCGAACAGTCGCAGAGGAGCACTTCGTGGATTTAGCAACGCTGTTAGGGCTAATTGGTGGCCTAGGCTTCGTAATCATGGCGATGATTTTAGGTGGTAGTTTGTCGATGTTTATCGACGTGACTTCCATTCTTATCGTGGTAGGCGGTACGATCTTTGTGGTCATGATGAAATTTACCATGGGTCAATTCTTTGGTGCTGCCAAGATTGCTGGTAAAGCATTTATGTTTAAGGCTGATGAGCCTGAAGATTTGATTGCAAAAGTTGTAGAAATGGCCGATGCAGCTCGTAAAGGCGGGTTTCTTGCACTAGAAGAGATGGAGATTACTAACTCTTTTATGCAAAAAGGCATTGATTTACTGGTGGATGGACATGATGCGGATGTCGTACGTTCAACGCTGCAAAAGGACATCGCCTTAACCAATGAACGCCATGAGAACGGTGGTAATGTGTTCCGCGCGTTTGGTGACGTTGCGCCTGCAATGGGAATGATTGGTACGCTAGTGGGGTTGGTAGCGATGTTGTCAAACATGGATGACCCTAAATCTATCGGTCCAGCGATGGCGGTAGCACTGTTAACGACCTTGTATGGTGCGGTTCTATCAAACATGGTGTTCTTCCCAATTGCCGACAAACTCGCCTTGCGTCGTGAACAAGAGACATTAAACCGCCGTTTAATTATGGATGGGGTGCTTGCCATTCAAGACGGCCAAAACCCACGTGTTATCGACAGCTATCTGAAAAACTACCTCAATGAAGGTAAACGTATTCTTGATGTAGATAACGAATAGAAAAGTGGAAGTGAAGTATGGATGACGAAGAAAAATGTAAATGTCCCCCCCCTGGGTTACCTGCATGGCTAGGGACATTTGCCGATCTGATGTCACTGTTGATGTGTTTCTTTGTACTGCTCCTTTCGTTTTCAGAAATGGACGTACTGAAATTCAAACAGATTGCTGGTTCAATGAAGTTTGCTTTCGGGGTGCAAAACAAACTGGAAGTAAAAGATATCCCTAAAGGGACCAGTATTATTGCGCAAGAATTTCGCCCTGGACGCCCTGAACCTACCCCTATCGATGTGATCATGCAGCAGACTATCGATATCACCCAACAAACCTTAGAGTTTCAAGAAGGCGATGATGATAGGGCTGGTGGGACGCAGCGTGATGCAGGTAAACTCACTGGTGGTCAATCAACCGAAACATCAACGGAAAATAACCAGAACGTCGATTCAGTACAACAGCAGCAACAGTCTGAAGCGATGTCTGAGGAAGAAGTTGAGGCAACAGTTGAAAAGATCCAAAAAGCGCTACAACGAGAAATAGCAGAAGGTGCCATTGAGGTTGAGAACCTAGGTCAACAAATTGTAATACGTATCAAAGAGAAAGGGGCATTCCCTTCTAGCTCGGCGTTTTTACAACCTAAATTTCGTCCGTTAGTGCGCCAAATTGCTGAGTTAGTAAAAGATATACCGGGTAAAATACGCATTACGGGTCATACAGATAATCAACCGATTGATTCTGAGCTTTATCGCTCGTTGTGGGATTTGTCGTCACAGCGTGCAGTTTCTGTCGCTCAGGAAATGGAAAAGGTAAAAGGGTTTGATCATCAGCGTCTACAGGTGCGTGGTCTTGCCGATACCGCGCCTTTGGTTCCTAATGATACGCCTGAGCATCGTGCTGAAAACCGTCGTGTCGAGATCAGCATTATGCAGGGTGAGCCATTGTTCAGCCAAGAAGTTCCATCATTACCGGGGGAATCTGGTACGACGACCAACAGCGCTAATCAGTAAAACATACTGGTTTTCAATTAAATAAGGCAAGCTTTCGAGCTTGCCTTTTTCATAGGCTTTCCTCGAACTGAAGAGATCGTGTATAATCGCGCCCCCTTAGCGGTAGCGCTTGATGTACCTCTGCCAAATGGTTTGAGTGAGTACATATTCCGCTTGCCTGACGTTTTACTTAGATTGCGAATATACTTATGAAATTTATTGTTAAGCCACATCCAGAAATTTATGTCAAAAGTGAATCTGTGCGTAAGCGCTTCACAAAGATTCTCGAAAGCAACATTCGCATCATTATCAAACGTAGAACAGAAGGTGTAGCGGTATTTAATCGTCGCGACCATATTGAAGTGGCTGCAGATAGCGATACGTTCTACGCAGAAGTATTGGAAATTTTGACTCACACTCCAGGTATTCACCATGTACTGGAAGTTCAACAGTCAACCTTTACCGACTTACACAACATTTACGAGCAAGTGCTTGAGCGCAGTCGCGGCCTCATTGAAGGTAAAACCTTTGTGGTGCGAGCCAAACGTCGTGGTAAGCATGACTTTACGTCTATCGAGCTTGAACGCTACGTTGGTGGTGGCTTAAATCAAGCAGTTGAAAGTGCAAAAGTAAAATTGAAAAAACCTGATGTGACTATCAATGTTGAAGTACAAGATGAGCTACTCAACCAAATTATTGCTCGTTACAAAGGTCTAGGCGGCTTCCCTCTTGGAACTCAAGAAGACGTATTGAGCTTAATTTCTGGTGGTTTTGACTCTGGTGTATCTAGCTATCTGCACATTAAACGCGGTTCAAAAGTACATTACTGCTTCTTCAATTTAGGCGGTCCAGCACACGAAATTGGCGTAAAACAAGTCGCGCACTATTTGTGGAACAAATATGGCTCATCAGCCAAGGTTCGTTTCCTTGCTATCGACTTTGAACCTGTTGTGGCGGAAATCCTAGAAAAAGTCGACGACGGTCAAATGGGCGTGGTGCTCAAACGTATGTTTATGCGCGCTGCAGGTATGGTTGCTGAGAAATTTGATATTCAAGCGCTTGTCACTGGTGAAGCGTTAGGCCAAGTATCGAGTCAAACCCTGACCAACTTGCGTCATATCGATGGGGTAACGGATTCTTTGATTCTGCGTCCTTTGATTAACTGGGACAAAGAAGACATCATTAATCTGGCCCGCGAGATCGGTACTGAAGATTTCGCGAAAACTATGCCTGAATACTGTGGTGTGATTTCTCGTAAGCCAACAGTGAAAGCGGTAAAAGCGAAACTGGAAGCAGAAGAAGCGAAGTTTGACTTCAGTATTCTTGAGCAAGTGGTTTACAACGCCCGTCAAATGGACATTCGTGATATCGCGAAAGAGAGCGAAGAAGCGGTTCCTGAAGTGGAATTGGTCAACGTTGTTCAAAGCGAAGCTGTGGTTTTGGATATTCGCAGCCCAGACGAAGAAGAAGATAACCCGTTAGAAATCGAAGGGGTTGAAGTTACACATATTCCTTTCTATAAGCTTTCGACTAAGTTTGGTGATCTTGACCAATCGAAGACTTACTTGCTCTACTGTCACCGTGGTGTGATGAGTCGCTTGCAAGCGTTGTACTTGAAAGAACAAGGTTTCAATAACGTGAAAGTGTATCGTCCTTAATCGATAGAAAAAATTCATATATTTGACGTCATTTTGTAACGCCGCTGACATCACTGTCGCGGCGTTTTTTTATCCCTAACGCCATAGGAATAAACGAACTACGCGAATTGTGACCTAAAGATGGGGTAAGTTAGTGCAATGTTCTCTGGATAGTAGAGAATGGTATTTGTATGATTTTTAGATAAAAAAACACCGCCTAATAAGGCGGTGAAGAAAATTTGACAGACAGGTCAAAAAATAAATACAGGAAGTTAGTTTTGCACAGGGGATAACTGTACAAAACCGGATGGTAGAAACTACCGGACTCGAAAATCGAGTTTGCAAACACAACATCGCAACAAAAACCCATTGATTCGAAAACGAATCAAGCCGTTCAGGCTTTTGCTGCGGGACGAAATATAGATTTTCTCTGGTCGGTTAGCAACGGACAATTTATAATGTTTCACATAAGAAAAACTAATCCATGGTAGAGCGTCCCTATGTCTAGAAGATTACCACCATTAAATTCGCTTAAGGTATTTGAAGCGGCGGCTCGACATTTGAGTTTTACACGTGCAGCAGAAGAGTTATTTGTGACTCAAGCCGCGGTGAGCCATCAGATTAAAGCGTTAGAAGAATTTTTAGGTTTAAAACTGTTTCGTCGTCGTAATCGTTCCCTTTTATTGACCGAAGAAGGGCAAGGTTATTTCTCTGATATTAAAGATATATTTGGCTCAATCGCAGAGGCAACCGATAAGCTTTTGGAGCGAACCGAGAAAGGGGCGTTAACCATTAGTTTACCACCAAGCTTTGCTATCCAGTGGTTGGTGCCTCGTTTATCTGATTTTAATCAGAAAGAGCCTGATATCGACGTGCGCATCAAGGCTGTCGATATGGATGAAGGTTCTTTGACAGATGATGTGGATGTGGCGATTTACTATGGGCGCGGTCATTGGCCCGGTTTACGTACCGATTTGCTCTATCAGGAATATTTGATTCCGCTATGCTCTCCAACCGTTTTGCTCGGTAATAAACCCCTCGAAAAACTGGCTGACCTAGCTAACCATACGTTATTGCATGATACCTCACGCCATTATTGGAAACAGTTTGCCAAAGAGAACGGCTTAGAGAGTGTGAATGTGAATCATGGTCCTATCTTTAGCCATACCACTATGGTCTTGCAAGCCGCGGCTCACGGGCAGGGCATTGCGCTAGGCAATAATGTGTTGGCCAAACCAGAAATGGATGCGGGGCGCTTAATTGCCCCGTTTGATGAAATTTTAATGACGCCTAATGCGTTTTATGTCGTGTGTGATGAAAAACAAGCGGACATGGGGCGAATAGCTACATTTCGTGACTGGATGTTAAAAACCGCACGCAGTGAACAAGAGGATGTGTTAGATGAGTGAATTAGTCATGTGTAATGGTGAAGATCATCAGCCTCTATTCATCTTTGCTCACGGCGCTGGGGCGGGGATGGAGCATGCCTTTATGGAGCAAGTCGCTTTAGGATTGGCTGAGAAAGGCATTCGAGTATTACGGTTCAACTTCCCTTATATGGTTCGCCGAGGCTTAACGGGCAAGAAGTCCCCTCCTGATAGAGCACCTAAGTTGCTTGAAGCCTACTCTGAGGTGATTGAACAGCATGCCAAAGGTCCGGTTGTTATCGGCGGTAAATCGATGGGGGGCCGTATGGCCTCGCTATTGTGGGAGCATCCACAAGTTGCAGGTGTTGCTTGCCTTGGCTATCCATTCCATCCTCCGGGTAAACCAGAGCGTTATAAAGGCGAACATTTGGCAAGCATGGCGAAACCTTGCCTTATTTTGCAAGGTGAACGGGATACTTTTGGGAAGCGAGAAGAGTTCACCGATTTTACGCTGAGCGAGCAGGTTAGTTGCAGCTTCATTCCCGACGGTGACCACAGTTTCAAACCACGTAAATCTTCTGGCTATACCGAGTCAGATAATATTCAGTTAGCGGTAGATAAGCTTAGTGCTTTTATCTTTGAGGTATACCAAAATGCAAAGTAAAACCTTATTGGCGATTGGCGGATCCTTGTCTGGGCTAGGAGTGATTCTTGGTGCCTTTGCGGCCCATGGCCTAAAAAAAACGATTGCTCTGCCGATGGTGGAAGTGTTTCAGACGGGCGTGCATTACCAATTTATTCATGCTGGCGCTATTTTGCTTTGCGGTATATTAATCTTATTGCAGTCAAAAGCATCTTTGGCACAAAAGTATTTCAGCCGCGCGGCAATTTGCTTTATCATCGGCATCTTTTGTTTTAGTGGCAGTCTGTACGCTTTAGCGATGACGGGGGCGAAATGGTTTGGTCCCATCACACCTTTCGGTGGCCTTATGTTCATTTTGGGCTGGGTGTACTTTGTTGTAGCTGCACTGAAAATTAACGAGGTGAAGTCGTGAAACAAGTGATGCTCTATTGCCGCTCTGGTTTTGAAAAAGAGTGTGCAGGTGAGATTCAGGATAAGGCAACCCAACTGGAAGTGTTTGGTTTTCCGCGTTTAAAAAGCAATACAGGTTTTGTGTTGTTTGAATGCTATCAGGATGGTGATGCAGAGAAACTGATTCGTAAAATCGACTTCAATTCTCTAATCTTCTCGCGTCAGATGTTTGCTGTGGTTGCTGAGTGCCAAGACTTGCCGAAAGACGATCGTATTTCGCCATTGCTGGCCGATTTATCTGATGATGAAAGCATGCCTAAGTGCGGTGAGCTGCGGGTAGAAACACCAGATACTAATGAAGCGAAAGAGCTGTTGAAGTTTTGTCGCAAATTTACTGTGCCGCTACGTCAAGCAATGCGTGGTAAAGGTTTATTGTTGAGAAGCGAAAATCCGAAAAAACCGGTCTTGCACGTATGTTTTGTCGCGCCTGGCCACTGTTTTGCTGGTTACTCGTACACTGATAACAACTCGAAATTCTTTATGGGCATTCCTCGCCTGAAATTCCCAGCCGATGCACCTAGCCGTTCGACGTTGAAGTTGGAAGAAGCGTTTCATGTGTTTATACCTCGTGAAGAGTGGGACACCCGCCTAGCGCCGGGAATGTGGGCTGTTGACTTGGGTGCGTGTCCTGGTGGTTGGACTTATCAATTGGTTAAGCGTTCTATGTTCGTACACGCAATTGATAACGGTATGATGGCGGATAGCTTGATGGAAACCGGCCAAGTGAAGCATCACATGGAAGATGGCTTTAAATTCGAGCCGGCACGTAAGAATGTGACTTGGCTAGTGTGTGATATGGTCGAAAAACCATCACGCGTGGCACAGTTGATGGGGGAATGGTTGATTGCCGGTTGGGCAAAAGAGGCGCTGTTTAACCTCAAATTGCCAATGAAAGGTCGTTATGATGAAGTGCTTCAGGATATTGAAAACCTAAAAATCTTCCTAATTCAAAACGGCGTTAAATTCCGTATGCAAGCCAAACACCTTTACCATGACCGTGAAGAAATAACGGTACATGTTCAAGTATTATCTAATATTTCTCCTCACTAAGGTGTTGCTGGAAATATGTTGAGGAGTTGAAGTGAAAATAGCGCCGTTGGCGCTATTTTTTATCGATTTAATTTAAGAGGTGCCGATTGATATTAAGCTGTCGGTTCAGCTTCGTTGGGGCCTGTAAAACGGATATCTTGCAAATTAAATCCTAGTTCAATGTCAGTTTTGAGTGTCGCGACTTGTTTGCAACGTCTTGCCATATCGATATGTTCATCGAGCTTTTTGCGATATTTTGCGGCTAAGTCATCGCTGGCATAAGCGGCTTCAATATCAGGAAATTGGTTTAAAATCTCTTTTGCGGCTTTAGGGCCAATGCCTGGCACGCCGGGTACTTGGCTGGAACTGACACCAACTAATCCCCAATAGTCTGCCAATTGTTCTGGTTTAACCCCGAACTCTCGCTCAATAAAAGGGGCATCTAACCAACGCTGTTGGAAGTAGTCACGAATCTGTAGCGTTGGAGAGAGTAACTGACAGTAGCCTTTATCGGTTGAAATGATGGTGACTTTTTCTTGGTGTGCTGCGACTTTTAGCGCTAAGGTCGCTACGAGATCATCCGCTTCATCACCGCTAGAAAGTAGTGAATCAATACCTAATTCCCACCATGCTTCCTGAATTGCTTCTAAGCCATTTTGCAGTGGCTCGGGCATGGGTTTTCTGCCTTCTTTATAGTTGGGTAGAATGTCGCCACGCCAGCCTCTATCTTGTAGATGGTGGTCAAACACAGCAATCATATGGGTGGGTTGAGACTCATTGATTATTCGGGTGAGTGTTTTGCTGGTGGTGTCTATTGTCCGGGCAATATCGGTCGGATCCTGTTGAACCGAATGGTTGCGGCGAATAAGGTTAAGAGCGTCGATAATGACCAGATGAATTGACATAAATACAAAAAAATAAGGGCTGATAAGCCCTTATTGTAATGATATTGAATAGGAATACTACCTTACGGCTAACCTAACTGCTTATTGAACGATCTTATAACAAGGTACGTAAGCTGAACCACCAGGTAACTTCATGCGATTTTGAGCAACGAAGTCTTTGAGTAAGGTATCCATTTTCTTCATTAAGACGGGATCGCCATGGATTTCAAATGGGCCATTTTGCTCAATTTCTCGAATGCCTTCTGATTTAACATTACCAGCAACAATCCCAGAGAACGCTCGACGTAGATTTGCGGCTAGGGTTTGTGGGGCTTGGCCTAAATGCAAATCTAAGTTGGCCATGTTTTCATGAGTTGGCTCGAATGGATGCTGAAATTCAGGTTCGATTTTCAGTGACCAGTTAAAGCTGTAGGCATCTTCCATGTCTTTACGATGTTGACGTACTTCTGGCATTGCTTTTTTCATAATCCGCGCAGCTTCTGCAGGATCATCAATGACGATCTGATAGTGTTTTTGCGCTTCTTGACCTAGCGTCTCGCCGATGAATTGATCGAGTGAGCGGAAATAAGCTTCGCTCTCTTTAGGACCTGTTAATACGATAGGTAGCGGTTGGTCAGCATTATCTGGATGCATCATGATACCCAAAATGTAGAGTAGCTCTTCGGCTGTGCCTGGTCCGCCAGGGAAGATGATGATGCCGTGCCCAACTCGCACAAATGCTTCCAGACGTTTTTCAATGTCTGGCATGATGAGTAATTCATTTACAATAGGATTAGGTGGCTCTGCCGCAATGATGGAGGGTTCGGTTAAACCTAAATAACGCTGAGAGGTATAGCGTTGTTTGGCGTGACCAATCGCCGCCCCTTTCATCGGCCCTTCCATCGCACCTGGGCCACAGCCAGTGCAAACATTCAGTTCGCGTAATCCTAGTTCATTACCCACTTCGCGGGTGTATTGGTATTCGATGTCATTGATTGAATGACCACCCCAACACACTACTAGGTTAGGTGTGATACCTGGAATCAGCGCTCCTGCGTTCCGTAAAATGGCAAAGACGCGGTTGGTGATATAAGTTGAGTCTTCTTCGCATGTTTGAGGCGTCGCACCCAGATGTAAATTGAGGTAGACAATGTCTCTTAGCACAGAGAACAGATGCTCTTGAATGCCTTTGATGATTTGGCCATCGACAAATGCATGTTCAGGTGGGTTGATGAGTTCAAGTTTGATGCCGCGTTCACGACGCATCACATCAATATCAAAATCTTGGTATTTATCTAACAGTTCTTTCGAGTTGTCAGTGTGGCTGCCTGAGTTGAGCACGGCAAGACTACAGTTACGATAAAGCTGATACAGTTCGCTTGTGGCTGTTTTTTTTAGTTTTTCAACTTCCAGCTGCGATAACAAATCCATACTGCCCGCTGGGCTGACTTGTGTGATCATACTGGCCTCCTTGGAAAAGGAAAATCAAACCACCTCAGGGTATTGATGTCATAAGAGCTTACTCATAACCGACGAAGGTGGTCACTAACTTATTGATATATTTTGCTTATAACAATCTAGTGTGCATCTTTAGTGTTCGGAAATTGCTCAACTACAAAGATGTGACGCTGAGCACAATCTTTGCTAATGATAGCGTGTTTTTTGACCGTTTGTGCGAGGGGCTAATACTCATCCAAGTTCCAATATGGATCAGCTTATGTGGGATTTATTTCCAAAATAGCTGATTGGATCCAAAATCTTTCACTTCTGCGAGAGCTTTACCCAAGTGCTCGAGTACCAGCTCTGGGGTATCTGTATCTTTTAATTGCGTGCAGGCGGCACTGACCGTGATTTTTAAGCTACGATCGCGAAATTTGAATGGCAAGAGGGCAATGTTGCGTTGAACTTTTTGAATTAAGGTCAGTACTTCTTGATCCTGATATTCCGGTAAAATGACAATGAACTCTTCACCACCAAAGCGTGCCAGAGTGTCAGATTGATTCAGTTCTTTACCTATGGTTCGTGCAATGATTTTAAGTGCTTTATCGCCAGCGCTATAACCAAAATGATCATTGATTTGCTTAAAGTTATCGATATCAAACAGGACGATTCGAAGGTTGTGCTGTGTGCGAATCCAGCGACGGTATTCTAACTCGAGTTGGTCGTTAAATGCGGTGCGATTGAGCGTTTTAGTCAACGGATCTAACAGTAAGCGTTTCGCTTGATCTTCCAAGCGGCGGCGATACTCATTGGTCATATCACTCAAGGTGTCAATCTGCCGCTTGGCGTATTGGATCTGTTCTAGTAGGGCTTGTTCACGGGATTCAGATTGTCTAAAACGTTCTGAGAGCAACGATAATTCACGAACAAGAGGTGTCATGCTTCCTAATAATGAACTGAAATCTTTATCCAATGTAAGTGAATTTTGGCTTCGTTTAGCCAACCCATTGAGTTCATTATGTAAGCTTTGCCGTTGAACGAAATCACTGCGGCTTTGGCTGATAATTTGTTCCGAATTTGAGCTGATTTTAGAAAGCGATTCGTTAGTTTGTTCTAGAAACTTCTCTGAAGTTTTCCGTTCATTCTCTGTTCCTAAAACCACCAACTGTAACACTTGCAGGGTTAGTTCTAGCAAGGTACTAGAATTTACCCCGAGCAGTAATTTTGCTCGAATGTCGATCAGTAAATCACCGTATTCGCCTTCAAAATCCAACTCAGTTATTACGCGTTGTAACTCTTTATTGAGGCGTTTTAACTGATCAGTATTGGCGTCGAAACCGGACAAGTCTGGAGCGTGTGTTTCACGATTCGTACTCAGAATTTTAATGGTAATCTCGTAGAGATTCAGTAGGCGTAATGCCTGCTCATTGTCATCTATGCGCTGTGATGCGGCAAAATTAACGAGGTCACGTAGATCGCGTTTTACTCTTTCCGGTAAATGAGGTACCCGAAGCAGGCATTCACTACTGCGTTTTAGCTGTTCAGCTAATGTTGGTGTCGGGTTGTCAGTTGCCAGACTGTGCTGCATTACGAGTGCTCCAATGCCACTGGTTAAGGAACAAAAAGGGTGACCAATAATGTTGAAGTCTTAGTTCATATGAGAGGAAGCTAAGAAGATACGCGGTTCAACGTTATGGCACTAAAGCAAAGGAGCGCTCTTGAGCACTCTGCTTTACTTACTTTATTGTGCGTATTCACCGCAGAGATACTTTGTTTTATATCCAGAAAAACGGTTTTAAATAAATAAAACAGGTGGTTAAGTGCTGTATTTTTCGGATTACACTCTTTTACCTACCATTCTAAATAACGGTTGCTTACCCTATCGGGGACATAATTAGGAACAACGATTTAGTCACTAATTTGTTTATTAAACTAGTTGAATATAATATAAAAGTTCTTCACGTAAATCTATTGGCGATAATATCAAAATAAATAGATTCGTCACCTTCTCAATTGCTTAAGTGGTGGAAAATTAACCAGCTTTTAAGAGTTTCTTAATTGTGTCTTCATTTTTAAACGAAGATTGCACTTTTACCAAACCTTGGTTAATAGCGTACTTACATGATCGACGAATATTATTAGATGCAAAACTTGCCGCAGGTGCGTTATCGATTGCTCTAAAGTACACCCAGTGGCTGCTGTTTTCCTGCAAACTTAAGCCTCTGGCAATATCGGTTGCCATCAATAAAATATCCAACAACTCCTTGTCATTGATCGCGGTATAGGCGCGAGGCAGGAATGGGTAGTCGGCAATTCCCACCCGAATGTTTCGATTAAGATGACGGTGTGGTTCAAATTCATTCACCCATCCCTGGAACTGCTCAAACATCTCTTCTGGTGGTCGGTTGCGGTCGGTATTTGGCTCAATATAAAGCAAGTTCGAGTCGGAAAAATGATAGATTCTCTGCGAACCAGTAAGCTTGGATTTTAGGAATGCACCAAAGGCATGTTCGAGTTCAAGCCCACCGGTATACCCATGTTGCAGGTACATATTGCGCATAAATGGAATGTCGACCATAACAAACCGCAAACGGTCGTTGAGAGGTTCATTGATGAGTTCACCAATGTGCCACTCTTCAAAACTGCGACTGCTTTTTTCTAACGATGTAGCGAGCCTTGCATTGAGCATGCGTAGGTTACGCAGGCGCGAGCGAGAGTGGGTGAAAAGATTGCTGTTAAGCTCTTCTATCTCATCTTTTTGACGTTGAATGATGTAGCCGCGACGCAGTAAAAAGAGGAAAAAGAGTGCAGAAGTAATAAACAATCCAAATGCAATTTTTTGGAATTTACCGTACTCCTGCTTTAGGCGTTTCAACTCTTGCTCTTGTCCAGCCATGTGCAGTGTTTGTTCGACGAACTCTTTCTGCTGGCGAAATGCGTCTTCACTAATGCGGTTAAGCTTATCTTGTCTTAGTTGAGCAAGATGGTTGTGATATTTCATATTTTGCAGCGCACGAGCTAATTGACCAGATTGCTCATAACCTTCTGATAGTAGTTGATACGCCTGTTCTTCCAGTTCGGTATCACTTAAAGCACGACTAATTTGTAATGCTTTTGTCGAGTAATTAATGACATCATTGGTTTTTTTCTGATGGAAAGCCAGCCCTGCATTGAGTAGTGCTACTTTGGCTTTTAGGCGTGGAATATCACTGTAGTTCAATAACTCTTCTGCACGCTGTAAATATTGACTTGCAAGTGGGTAGTTATAAAGCTGTAAATAGGTTGCTGCTAACGATAAACGTGTTTCGATCACTTGTTCAATATCACTATTACTGCTCTCGTGGTCAATGACGTTGAAGTAGTGAACCAGAGCTAGATTATATTTTCCTTGTAGGAAGTAAGTGTCTCCCATGCGTTTTAGTACCCGCGCTAAAACTGGAGATTTATCATACTTGCCATAGAAATCAGCAGCTTGAGATAAGTGAAGTAACGATTTGTCCAACACTCTTCGTTCAAAAAATAGCCTGCCAAGTAGGGTGTTAGTTTTGGCGAGTAGAGCGCCTGAGTCGTTTTCTATCGCATCCCAGTATGCTCTAAGAAGCTCTGATAACGCGAGGTTGTAGCGTTCGTGATTGAGATAGTGTTCACCGACTGTGATGTGATAGTCGATGGCAGTTTTGGTCGATTTTATTTTTTTGAGATAGGTTTCAACCTCGGCAAAGAGATGATTAGCCGTAGTTGTTTGGCCTGCCTTAGAGGCAACTTCAGCACGCAACATTTTTAATTTGTATTCAATACCTGTAGCGAGCTGGTCAGCATTTTGGATATTTTTAAAATCCGCTTCGATATCATCCAATGCTTGATTGGCATTAGCGGCACTTTCGGTATCTAACCAACGCAAGCGGGTATGTAAGAGTTTTACATCCAGTTTTAAGTAAGGAAGTTGATACTGCTGAGTGAGCTTCTCTGCTTGTTCTAGAACCGTATAGGCTGTGAGTGAGTTACCTAAGTTAAACTCTGCTTGGGCTAACAGCTCCATGGCATCTACCGTACTACCTGGGGTTCGAATACGGCTATCCGCTTCGTCTCGAGCGATTGTTGTCGGTGTCTTTTCTGCTTTCTCAGTTAAACGGCGTTGATTTAAATACTCGCTGGCTAGTGCCTTGGCTTGAATGGGGGAAATGTCGACCAGTCCTGCCGCTTCATTCAGTGTTGGTGATGAATAGATCGTTGCATGAACTAATGTTGATGCGGTTAACATCAACAGAGCAAACCAAGATTGCCAGCGAGTTATTCTCATTACTAGGGTGTTCCTATTATTGTCTTGCCATACGTTGTTTGTTTGCTGGTAGCGTGTTCTCAGTTGAACGATATGGATTAATATCCAAGCCACCGCGACGGGTATAGCGTGCATAAACCGTCAACTGAGTTGGTTGGCAATAACGCATAATGTCGGTAAAAATACGTTCCACACACTGTTCGTGAAACTCGTTATGGTCGCGGAAAGAAACAATGTAACGCAATAAGGCTTCTTGGTCGATCTTGCTACCAGTGTATTGAATTTCTACGCTGCCCCAATCTGGTTGGCTAGTGATGAGGCAGTTGGACTTGAGTAGGTGGCTGTGGAGAGTTTCAGTGACCTGTTCAGTGCCCTTTGCGCCAGAGAGTAGGGTATCATCAAACTCATAATGAGTAATTTCAATATCTTGGTTATCGATACACTCGCCTTGCATTGAGACAATCGCTTCACCAGTAAATTGCTCGACAGAGCAAAGCTCAACCGACACCGTTTCACCAGCACAAGCTGATAGGTCTTTGGACATGGTGGTTTGAACGTCTTGCCAAGTTGCAAAACGCGTTTGGTTAAAACTGTTGAGGTACAGTTTAAACGATTTCGATTCAATCAGATTGGCACTGGTTGCAGGAATGGCAACGTGACCAACAGCTACTTGAGGGAGACCACGTTGATTGAGCCAAGAAATTTCGTATAGCGTCCATAAGTCGCTGCCTTTAAAAGGCAAATCGTCGCCGAGTTTCAGGTCATTGCGGTTCAAACTACGTGGGACAGGCTGCAATAGAGTTGGGTCATAATGTGTGGCATAGGCGGTTTTTTTGCCCAAGGTTAAGCCGGATAGCTCTTTTGCGTTGGAATATTTGCTCATTTTTTTGTGTCAATTCGATTAGAATACCGAGAATTTTACGCAATCCCTTCGCTTCTGTCATTAAGCAGGGTTAAAGGAATCGACGATGGAGAATGACATGACATCCATTGATAAGGCGCTGTCCCTATTTTGCCAACGTTATGTTGCGCAGTGTCAGCAGCAATTAGGACATCTTCCCGCTGATGCAGACTTGGTTGGATTAGCTTCCCCTTGTATTAGTGAAACAACAGATGAGTGTGTGTTTTGGCAACCAGTACAACGTGAACAGCAAGCAGATTTTTCCAATGTAGAACGCGCTATCGAGCTAACTCTGCATGAGGATGTCATTGCGTTTTATGGTTCGCAATACAGTGCTGATATGCCCGCAGTATGGCATGGTCAACCGCTAACGCTGCTACAAGTGTGGAGCGACGACGATTTTGAGCGTTTACAAGAAAATATTTTGGGTCACTTGGTCATGCAGCGTCGTTTGAAGCATAAACCAACCGTGTTTATTGCGGCAGCAGAAGATGAAATGCAAGTGATTTCGGTGTGTAACTTAACTGGGCAAGTGCTGTTAGAAACTCTAGGTTCAGGAGAAAGAGAAGTACTAGCGCCAACGCTGGAGTTATTTCTGTCTCAGTTAGAACCAACCCCTTCTAACACCATGGTTTAAATTGAATGTTTGTTGTTGAACTGGAATTTGAGTGTTTTGATAACACCACTATTAGCGCTGTTGATAAAGCCATTAATGGTTTAATGGAAGCCCTACGCTACAATGGCCAAGTGCTGGGACGTGAATTTCCTGTGGTGATGGGGGAGGGCGAGTTTTTTGTCCGCGCTGTTTGCCCGGAAAAAGAGAGCTTACATCCGCGCAATCATTCCGATTTTGTGCAGGTGTGCATTGAGCGCTTAACTGACGCATGCTTACTGGCTCCTAAAGTACGCTTACTTGGGCGTGATATGAATTCAGAGCAAGCGGCAGATGATGTGCAGCCAAGCTGGCAAGTGCTTTATACCACCTATGTTCATACGTGTTCTCCATTGCGAAGTGGTGATACGTTATTGCCTATTCCGCTTTACCGAAATGAGCCTACCTTCAATGGTGATCACAAGGCGGTTGTAAAGTGGCAAACTGAGTGGCAAGCGTGTGACGAAATACAGATGGCAGGCAGTTGCAAGGCTGAACACGCAGCGTTACATGAAATTTGCGACATCGACAGCGACATGTTCATTCGTGGCTGGGACTTACGTGGTCGGATTGAATATCTCACCAAAGTACCAACTTACTATTATTTGTATCGCGTTGGTGGAATAAGCCTTGCTCAAGAGCAAGCTCGCCGCTGTCCTAAATGTAACGGGGAGTGGTTACTTGAAGAACCTTTGCATGATATCTTCCACTTCAAATGCGACCAGTGCCGGATTGTTTCTAATATCTCTTGGGATCACTTGAAATAAACTGGGTTGAATAAGTCCAAATACAAGATGTAAAAAAGGTTGGCCATGGCCAACCTTTTGTTTTTTCTCTTTAATAAGAATGAATTACCAGCCTTTAACAATACCGCCAAACGCTTTTTGTGCTGCTTGGTAAACTTCCTCAGTTTGGTATGCTTTCACAAAGTTTTTCACGTTTTCGTTGTTTACGTTGTCTTGGCGAGCAACGATCAGGTTCACGTATGGTGAATCTTTATCTTCAACAAAAATACCATCTTTGTTAGGTGTTAGGTTGATAGAGCTAGCGAACGTGTTGTTGATGATAGCAACTGTTACGTCGTCTAGAGAACGTGGTAGTTGAGAGGCATCTAGTTCAACAATTTCTAGATTTTTAGGGTTTTCAACGATATCACGAGTTGTTGCGTTTAGAGTGGCGCCTTCACGTAGCTTGAGTAGGCCTTGTTTTTCAAGAAGCATTAGTGAACGACCTAGGTTAGTTGGGTCGTTAGGCACTGCAATGCGGTCACCATCTTTGATTTCTGCAACGGTCTTGATTTTGCTAGAGTAACCAGCGATTGGGTAAACGAACGTGTTACCAGCGATAGCAAGTTTGTAACCACGGCTTTCCATTTGCTGGTCTAGGTATGGTTTGTGTTGGAACGCGTTTACATCTACAGAGCCATCCGCTAGAGCTGCGTTTGGTGTTACGTAGTCAGTGAAAGTAACGAGTTCTACGTCTAGGTTGTATTTTTCTTTTGCTACTTTTTTAGCAACTTCGGCTACTTGAGCCTCAGCACCAGCGATTACGCCGACTTTGATTTTGCTTTGGTCTACTGTTTCGTCACCACAGCCCGCAAGAATAAGTGTAGATGCTGCCGCTGCGATGGTGAATAGAGCTTTTACGCTGAATTTCATTCCTAACTCCTGTTAAATTTTTATGTCTTATATTGTTTAATATCTTATTTATCTGTGGTCTACGCGACGAACTAGTGCGTCACCAACTGATTGTATAATTTGTACTAGGATAATGAGCATTACGACGGTTACCGCCATGATAACGATATCGTAGCGATAAAAGCCGTAACGGATAGCAACATCACCCAAACCACCGCCACCAACAGTACCAGCCATGGCTGAGTAGCTCACTAGAGTTACTAGTGTTACGGTGACTGTATTGAGGATAGTCGGCAGCGCTTCTGGGATTAATACCTTATTAATGATTTGCGATGGTGTTGCACCCATCGATTGGGCAGCTTCAACCAAGCCTGATGGTACTTCCATTAAGGCACCTTCAATAAGACGCGCAACGAACGGAATTGCACCAATAGTCAAAGGTACAATCGCTGCGGTTGTACCGATAAACGTACCGACCAGCATTTTTGTCACTGGAATAATGGCAACCATCAACACCAAAAATGGTACAGAACGACCAATGTTGACAATAGCGCCTAGCACTCGGTTCAGGATTGGGTTTTCTAGTAATCCATCTTTCTTTGTGGTGTGCAGTATTACACCCAGAGGGATACCGATGGCGAAACCAACCACACCAGATACTGCAACCATGTAAACAGTTTGCCATGTTGCTTTTAAAATTAGATCACTGTTGAGTGATACCCACGCCATTAAATCATGCATTGACATAACCAAGTACCTCAACTTTAACCTTGTTATCGCGAATAAACTGAATTGCTGCTTCTGTGTTCTCTTTGTCGCCTAGAATTTCTGCGACCATCATGCCGAATTTTACGCCACCGGCATAATCTAGGTCAGAATTCAGAATGCTTACGTCGATATTGAACTTACGAGATACCTGGGAAACTAATGGGACATCAACACTGGCTCCGGTAAATTCAAAGCGCACGAGTGGGTGCGTACCTGCAACATGTTTAGTTTTTAGGCGAGCTGCAAAATCATCAGGAATTGATAAATTCAATGTAGAACGAATAAATTGATGTGCTAAGTCTGTTTTAGGGTAAGCGAAGATATCACCAACCGTGCCTTTCTCGACCAATTCGCCACCACCAATGATGGCGACTTCGTTACAGATGCTTTTTACTACGTCCATTTCATGGGTAATCAGCAGCATAGTGATGTTGAGACGACGGTTAATCTCTTTTAGTAGTTCAAGAATTGATTGCGTTGTTGCTGGGTCAAGAGCGCTGGTGGCTTCATCACATAGCAACACTTTAGGGTCACTGGCCAACGCACGGGCAATTGCCACACGCTGCTTCTGGCCACCACTTAAATTCGATGGGTAGGTATCTTTTTTGTCTGCTAGGCCAACCAGTTCAAGTAACTCGCTTACTTTAGTGTCGATGGCTTTTTTGTTTTCACCTGCAAGCTCTAATGGTAGCGCTACGTTATCAAATACTGTGCGTGATGAAAGTAAGTTAAAGTGCTGAAAAATCATGCCAATATTACGGCGGGCAGCAGAAAGCTCTGCAGCAGTAAGTTGGGTCAAATCGATACCATCGACAACCACAGCGCCGGAGGTTGGTCGCTCTAACATGTTCACACAACGGATCAGTGTACTTTTCCCTGCACCTGATGAACCGATAACACCAAAAATGGTGCCTTGTGGAATTGTGAGATTGATGTTTTTTAGAGCGTGAATTTCCTTTTCGCCCTGTAAAAACACCTTGTTAACATTACTTATTTCAATCATTCGAAAACCTGTGCAGGGAACGGCTTGCTTATAAAAACGTTCTGCGGTGCCAGTGCCACAGAATATTGTTTTGTAAACCTTAAAACTTGGATGATGATGCTATGGTTTCTCGCCATTCAAGTCAATAGATATTTTGACGTCTAGACGTCTAAATCTGACAATTTGCTATAACAGAAAGCAATTTGATAGTGATGAAAGAAATAAGCTATGTAATAATTCCTCTATATTCACTCAATAGCGAGAGTAGTTTTGGCTAAACCAGCGGTGTTTTTAGATCGTGATGGCGTGATTAATGTCGATCATGGTTATGTGCATGATGAGCACGACTTCGAATTTATCGAAGGGGTATTTGAGGCAACTAAAAAATTGCAGCAAATGGGTTATCTTCTTGTGTTAGTGACCAATCAGGCCGGTATTGCTCGAGGAATGTTTAGCGAAGATCGCTTTCTTTCTTTAACCCAATGGATGGATTGGAACTTTGAAGATAATGGTGTTGAATTTGATGGCTTTTACTATTGCCCACATCATCCAGAGCACGGCGTTGGTGAATATAAGCAAGATTGCGATTGTCGTAAACCAAAGCCAGGCATGTTTATCTCTGCTCGAGACTTCTTAAAGATCGATATGGCCAAGTCAGTTATGGTTGGTGATAAAGCAGAAGATTTGATGGCGGCTGAAGCTGCCGGTGTCGGAACGAAAATTTTAGTTCGTACAGGTAAGCCTGTGACGGAGAAAGGCGAAGCCCTTGCAACAGCGGTTCTTGACAGTATTGCGGATGTTCCGAGTTACTTGCAGAAGTAACAAAATCTGATTCAAAGAGAGGTCACCCAGGTGGCCTTTTTTATTGATGGTATTGAGAAAACAAAAAAGCCAGCTCGATGAGCTGGCTTTTCAATATGGTGGAGGGGGACGGATTCGAACCATCGAAGGCGGAGCCGGCAGATTTACAGTCTGCTCCCTTTGGCCACTCGGGAACCCCTCCAGGGGTTTTCCTATTCTTTATCAGAATAAGCTTGATTGAGGTTTTCCCAACACGTTCAATCAAGTTTTTCTCACAAGGAGAAGAATATGGTGGAGGGGGACGGATTCGAACCATCGAAGGCGGAGCCGGCAGATTTACAGTCTGCTCCCTTTGGCCACTCGGGAACCCCTCCAGGGTGTTTTCCTATTCTTTATCAGAATAAGCTTGATTGAGGTTTTCCCAACACGTTCAATCAAGTTTTTCTCACAAGGAGAAGAATATGGTGGAGGGGGACGGATTCGAACCATCGAAGGCGGAGCCGGCAGATTTACAGTCTGCTCCCTTTGGCCACTCGGGAACCCCTCCAGGGTATTTTTATACTTAATTGAAGTTTTCCCAACACGTTCAATCAAGTTTTTCTCACAAAGAGAAGAATATGGTGGAGGGGGACGGATTCGAACCATCGAAGGCGGAGCCGGCAGATTTACAGTCTGCTCCCTTTGGCCACTCGGGAACCCCTCCAGGGTATTTTTATACTTAAGTGATGTTTTCCCAACTCATCCCTCAAGTGCGGAGCGCATCATAGCAAACTGTTTGAAGCTGTAAACCCTTTTTTTATCATTTTGAATTGAATGCTGGCTTTTTGGACAAAGATGAGGGTAATTGACCGTTTTGTGTTGTTTCCTTGTGCCAAGGAGTTGTTTTATCTCATGGATTTAATGACGGCTATAAAGCGAAGTCAAATATCGACCTCGCTTTTTACATTACTCTTGGTTTTCTACCCAAATGGATGGGGGAAACCATCTGATTGATCGCGAGTTTAGTTATAGCGAACGGTATAGCGTGTCGGTTTGTGGTTCATGCCGAGCACCATATTGACAATGATTGCTCCAGCAACCGACAAAATAAGTAACCAAGGACTGACAAAGAAGAACGAAACGATAAGGATAGAACAATCGATCACAACCTGAGTTTTCCCAACCGAGATTCCCCATTTATCTTGAATGGCGAGGCACATAACATTAAAGCCACCCAAACTAGAACGATGCCGAAATAAAATAAGCATGCCTAGGCCCATGAAAAGACCTCCCGCCAGCGCACAATACACTTCGTTGACCACATCAAGGTGTATCAATTCGCGCAGTTGATCGGAAAATACGGAAACTAAAGCCCCAGCAATAATACTGTTGAGAGCAAAAGTACTGCCAAAGCGACGCCAAGCAAGAATATAGAACGGGATATTGGTGACAAAATAGAGCGTACCAAAGCTCCAAGACAACAGGTGGGTTAATAACAGAGCTAAACCTGCAGTGCCTCCGGTAAGGAGGTGAGCTGATTGCAGGAAAAATACGCCCTGAGCGGTAATAATTGAACCTGTTAAAATCGCAATCGCGTCTTCTTTGAGTGAGTGTTTTTCCATTTACATTGTGAATAATTGACCAGAATGGGGCGATAGTAATAAAAAGACGATATTTTCGGTAGATAGAGACGAGAAATTAGGGTAAACCTATGTAACGACCGTTTTACAGGGTGTAAAGCGAGAAATTGACACTTCATGCCCTTTCTGCCGAAACATCAGGGTTTATGAAACTGTTCGTCACTCATTATGAAAAAACTGCATAATAAATTCGTAAAAATGTTCTTTATGATACAGATCAAATTATGTAGAATGCGCGCCATTGCGGTGACGAAAACGTTTGCGTTTAGTCATTGTGCGGTTTTTTCCCCATACTTTCAGTTAATCTGAGTCAGGAGATACAGATGCTTAAGCGTGATATGAACATCGCTGATTACGATCCGGAGCTTTACGCTGCCATTCAGGAAGAAACTCTTCGTCAAGAAGAGCACATTGAACTTATTGCTTCTGAAAACTACACCAGCCCGCGTGTAATGGAAGCTCAAGGTTCTCAGCTTACCAACAAATATGCAGAAGGTTATCCTGGTAAACGTTACTACGGTGGCTGTGAGTATGTTGATAAAGCTGAAGCACTAGCGATTGACCGTGCTTGCCAACTGTTCGGTTGTGAATACGCTAACGTTCAACCACACTCTGGTTCACAAGCAAACAGTGCGGTATACATGGCTCTGTTGAACCCTGGTGATACTGTTCTAGGTATGAGCCTAGCTCACGGTGGTCACTTGACTCACGGTTCACCAGTAAACTTCTCAGGTAAACACTACAACGTTATTCCTTACGGCATCGATGAAGATGGTCAAATCAACTACGATGAAATGGAAGCGTTAGCAGTAAAACATCAGCCAAAAATGATCATTGGTGGTTTCTCTGCTTACTCACAAATCGTTGACTGGAAACGTATGCGTGAAATCGCGGACAAAGTAGGTGCTTACTTGTTCGTTGATATGGCTCACGTTGCGGGTCTAATTGCGGCTGGTGTATACCCAAGCCCAATCCCATTTGCTGACGTTGTAACGACGACAACTCACAAAACATTAGCTGGTCCACGCGGTGGTTTGATCCTGTCTAATGCTGGCGAAGAGATGTACAAAAAACTGAATTCAGCCGTGTTCCCTGGTGGTCAAGGTGGTCCTTTGATGCATGTTATCGCAGCAAAAGCGGTGGCATTCAAAGAAGCAATGGAACCTGAGTTCAAAGCTTACCAAGAACGTGTTGTTGCTAACGCAAAAGCGATGGTTGCTCAATTCCAAGAACGTGGTTACAAAATCGTGTCTAACAGCACTGAAAACCACCTGTTCCTTGTTGACCTGATCGACAAAAACATCACTGGTAAAGAAGCTGACGCAGCACTAGGCGCAGCAAACATCACAGTAAACAAAAACTCAGTGCCAAACGATCCGCGCAGCCCATTTGTGACTTCTGGTATCCGTGTTGGTACGCCATCAATCACTCGCCGTGGTTTTGGTATTGAAGATGCTAAAGACCTTGCTAACTGGATGTGTGATGTTCTCGATAACATCAACGATCAATCTGTGATCGATGCAACGAAACAGAAAGTATTGGATATTTGTAAACGCCTACCTGTTTACGCTTAATTGCCAACACTTTGTTGATAATCAAAAGGCCCGCATAACATGCGGGCCTTTATGTATCTGAATGTCTTTAATCTGACTACTGTTTGGGTTTGTCTAGCTACTTAGCCACGCTAAGTAGGGCGCCAGATTTACATTGGAACATGTAGTAGTTGCTGCTTTCAGAGAATTTTCCCAAGCCTTCACCAGAACAGTAATCGGCGTTGATATCACGCATAGTATCTAGAGTAGATTCGCTCTGTAATGAGAACTTAGCGCCATCCTCACAGACAATGCGTACTCGGCCATCATCACTCACTGAATACACTTTAACGCTGGTGTTACACAGTTCGAATGATGCTTCTTGGTAGTTATCTCTCTGCTCGTTAGATGCGCATCCAGCAAGAACACCAGACACCAAGATCGCGACGAGTCCCATTTTATTCATAATGGATTCCTTTACGTTGTTTTAGCCCAAGCCATAAACAGCGTATAAAACTTACAATCAAGCTGCAACTATAGACCGTTTATGGAATAAAAAAGCCGATATGGATTCCATATCGGCCCTTTATCATCGTTAGATGTATCGACTATTTTACTTCTATACCTTGTGCTTGCATATCGGCATGGTAAGAAGACCGTACAAATGGACCACAAGCCGCGTGTGTAAAGCCCAGTTCTAGTGCAATTTCTTTCAATTCGTCAAACTCTGCTGGCGGAACGTAACGGACAACCGGTAGATGGTGACGACTCGGTGCAAGATATTGGCCTAGGGTTAACATAGTAACGCCATGAGCTCGCAAATCTTTCAAGACTTCGATGATTTCTTCTTTAGTTTCACCAAGCCCCATCATGATCCCTGATTTCGTTGGGATATTAGGGTGTTGTTCTTTGAATTTTTGCAACAGTTCAAGAGACCACTTGTAGTTTGCACCAGGACGAGCCTTACGGTACAGACGTGGTGCTGTTTCTAAGTTGTGGTTAAACACATCTGGTGGGTTGTCTTTTAATAGTTCTAGCGCAGTGTCCATGCGACCACGAAAGTCAGGAACCAGTGTTTCGATACGAATGCTAGGGTTAAGAGCTCGAATCTCACGGTTACAATCGGCAAAGTGTTGAGCGCCGCCGTCGCGTAGGTCATCACGGTCTACGGAGGTGATCACTACGTATTTGAGTTTCATGTCTTTGATGGTCTGCGCCAGCTTTTGCGGCTCTTGAGCATCCGGTGTTAATGGGCGACCATGGGCAACATCACAGAATGGACAACGACGAGTACAAATAGCACCAAGAATCATGAAGGTTGCCGTGCCATGGTTGAAGCACTCTGCTAGGTTAGGGCAAGAGGCTTCTTCACAAACAGAGTGAAGATCGTTCTTACGCATCGCCGACTTGATATCTTTAATACGTTGGCTATCGGATGGCAGTTTGATTTTCATCCACTGAGGTTTACGTAAAACCTCAGTTTGTTCAGTTGGCATGTTCTTAACTGGAATCAGTGCCATCTTCTCAGCGTCACGGTACTTGACGCCTCGTTCCATCTGAATTGGTTTACTCATGATTATAGGCTTCTGTGCTGAATTCGACTTTCTCGTAGCCCAACAGGTTTACGAGCTCTCTTACTAATAGTGTTTCAACGTCTGCTACTGTCGTGGGGCCCGTCAGATCGCTAACTTGTACCATCTCAAGTCCAGCATAACCACATGGGTTGATGCGCAGGAAAGGGGATAGGTCCATGTTGACATTTAATGCCAACCCGTGGAATGAACAACCTCTACGAATGCGCAGACCAAGTGAACAGATCTTACGTCCGTCTACGTATACGCCAGGGGCATCAGATTTAGCAGCAGACTCAATGTCGTAATGTTTTAGGGTGTTGATAACCAAAGTTTCGATATCGGTTACTAGCTCACGCACACCTAACTTCTTACGACGTAAGTTTATTAAAAAATAAGCAACGATTTGACCAGGGCCATGGTAGGTCACTTGACCGCCACGATCACTTTGAATAACGGGGATATCACCCGTATTTAACAGATGCTCAGCTTTGCCAGCTTGACCCTGTGTAAATACCGGGTTGTGTTCGACTAACCAGATCTCATCACGAGTGTTTTCATCTCGTTTATCGGTGAAATCATGCATGCCTTGCCAAATAGGTAGATAGTCTTGACGACCTAACTGTCTGACAACCAGTTCACTATCCATTTTATTGCCCATCGGTCTTATATAAAGTTTTTGGATTATAAACGGTATAGGCGATTTGAACTACTTTTTCTGTCGATTTTTTTTAACACTTGTGAAACGTTTTTTCACTAACGCTATGAATAATATAGAAAAAGCAGCCATGGCTGCTTTAAAATATAGTTTGGTTTTATCAAATAAAATTGAAAGAATTACAGAACCAAACGTACGATCTCGATATCACCAAGTTCTTTATAAAGGGTTTCAACTTGCTCAATAGAGGTTGCTGTAATAGTCACAGACACTGAGTGATAATTGCCTTTACCACTTGGTTTTACTCGTGGGCTGTAATCACCTGGAGCATGACGTTGAATCACTTCTAAAACGAGCTCTGGCAATTCTGGTTTCGCATGTCCCATTACTTTGTAGGTAAATGAACAAGGGAACTCAAGAAGATCTTTTAGTTTTGCGTCAGAGTTGATAGTCAACATAGGAAACTCCAAGGTTTGCAAATAAATAACGGTGCAGAATAGTACAGCCATTCTACCAGGATCTCAAGGGCACAAAAAGGCCGCATAAAGCGGCCTTCTGCATTTAATCTAAGTGATTAGAATAAGCCTTTGAACAACAATACAATGTAGTCCCATAGGCGGCTAAACATACTGCCTTCATTGATATCTTCTAAAGCCATCAATGGGTATTGAGCCACATCTTTACCATCAACTTGATAGAAAAGCTTACCCACTACATCACCCTTTTTAATTGGGGCTTTAAGTTCTTTTTCAAGGACAAAGTTGGCAGTTAAGTCTTTAGCTTGACCACGAGGTAAAGTGACATAAGTATCTTCATTTACGCCAAGTGCAACTGTATCTTTGTCGCCCATCCAAATACGTTCGTTAATAAAGGTTTCACCTTTTTTGTGTGGCTCAACCGTTTCGAAGAAACGGAAACCGTAACCAAGCAGTTTTTTGCTTTCTGCTTTGCGTGCATTTGAACTCTTGGTGCCCATTACAACCGCGATTAGTCGCATTTGACCTTCTGTTGCGGATGAAACTAGGTTGTAACCTGCATGGCTTGTGTGACCGGTTTTCATGCCGTCCACGTTCATGCTTTTGTCCCACAATAGGCCGTTGCGGTTGTACTGCGTAATACCGTTGTAGGTAAATTTCTTCTCTGAGTAGATCTTGTATTCGTTTGGCACGTCACGAATGATAGCTTGCGCCAGTACGGCAAGATCGTGAGGCGTTGTATAGAGGTTTGGATCGTCAAGACCGTGCACGTTAGTGTAGTGCGTGTCTTTCATGTTAAGAGTATTTGCCCAAGCGTTCATTAGGTCAACGAACGCATCAGTTGACCCAGCGATATGCTCAGCCATAGCCACACAAGCATCGTTGCCTGATTGGATAATGATCCCTTTGTTAAGGTCGCTAACCTTAACGGTTGTGCCCACTTCGATGAACATCTTAGATGAGTCTGGGAAATTTTTAGCCCAAGCATTTTGGCTAACGACAACGTCATCATCGTTGCTGATGTTGCCTCGTTTTAATTCTTGACCGATAACATAACTGGTCATCATTTTTGTCAAACTGGCTGGCGGAAGTTTCTCGTCCATGTTTTTTTGTGCGAGAATTTTACCAGAATGGTAATCCATCAACACATAGCCATTAGCGGCGATTTGAGGAGCATCTGGTACAACAACAGGTGAAGCAGCAGCGGAACCTGAGAAACTTGCTGATAGCGCAATAGAAGACGCCAAAACAGAATGTAAGATCGTTTTTTTCATGGTTAGTTTGACTTTTTTACTTAATTGTCCGTTATCTTATCAGAAATGATACGGTAGAACAGTCCCGGCTGGGGCTAGGTTTCTGCGTATCATCGCGAATGGATGAGCTTTTTCACAAATGCGGTTTGGTAGCCGAGAGATTTTACTCTCTCTAGACTTTCTTGAGTCAGAGAATAGTCAACAAAAGGGCCTAAGAACACCCGATGACTGCCATTCATAGTATCAACAAAACTACGCACTGATAACGTTTGACTCAAATTTTTCGCTAAAGTTCGCGCATTCTTTTCATTTTGTGAAGATGAAACCTGAATATAGTATTTCTGTTGGTCTGCTTTATCGTCTGACTTGACGTTTTTGTCTGCAGTTATCACCGAAATTTCTACATTAGCTGTTCCGGTTTTCAATACGCCTAACTTATATGCTGCCGCATAACTCAAATCAATAATTCGGCCTGTATGAAATGGTCCGCGATCATTGACTCGAACTACCGCTGTTTTGCCGTTATCCACATTAGTGACCTTGACATAACTGGGTAGAGGTAGCGTTTTATGAGCGGCTGTCATGGAGTACATGTCGTAAATTTCTCCATTCGAGGTTAGGTGCCCATGAAACTTAGTGCCATACCATGAGGCTTTTCCCTTTTCGGTAAACCCTTCTGGGTTCTTGATAATATGGTATGTCTTTCCACCTAAAGTATAGTCTTTATTACCACCAATACTATATGACTCATTTTGTGGATGAGCATCTTCGATATGATCGACAGAAATAGGCGCGTTAGGCGCGATATCGTTATCGATTGAATAGCGCCCAGACGAGCTACAGCCAGCCAAAAAAAGTACGATGGCAGCTGCGTATGGCAAAGTCATTTTTGTCATTTAGTTCGCCTTTGAAAATGCTTTTCTGTGAGTGTGAATTGACATCAAAATCCCAAATCCCGCTAATAGTGTCACCATGGAAGTGCCACCATAACTGATCAATGGCAGAGGAACGCCAACAACAGGTAAAATTCCACTCACCATACCGATATTCACGAAGACATATACAAAAAAGCTTAGCACGATACTGCCAGCCATCATGCGGCCAAACGCGGTTTGGGAGTTTGTTGCTAGGTACAAACCTCTTCCGATGACAAACAGATATACAGACAGCAATACTAAGACGCCAACTAACCCCCATTCTTCTGCGATGACGGCGAAGATAAAGTCAGTATGGCGTTCTGGTAGAAATTCTAACTGTGATTGGGTGCCATGCAACCAACCTTTGCCCATTAATCCTCCGGAGCCAATCGCTATCTTACTTTGGATGATATGATAACCAGCACCAAGCGGATCGGATTCAGGGTTGAATAGGGTTCGTACACGGGTTTTTTGATAATCATGCATCAAGAAAAACCACAGCACTGGAATAAAAGCGCCAACAGCCGCTGCTGCAGCTATGATGTATTTCCAGCTAATCCCTGCTAAGAAAATAACAAAGACACCGGATGCTGCGATCAAAATCGAGGTCCCTAAGTCTGGTTGTTTGGCGATCAAAATTGTGGGCACAAACACCATGGCAAGTGACACTATAAGGGTGCGAAAATCAGGCGGAAGTGGTCGATTACCAATGAAGCTGGCCACCATCAAAGGTACGGCCAATTTTAGTAATTCCGATGGCTGGAAACGAACAAATCCTAGGTTCAGCCAGCGTTGTGCGCCTTTGGATATTTCGCCAAACAGCAATACACCAATCAACATCAGCACCCCGACAAAAAATAGCATCGGAGCCAATCGCTCAAAGGTTCGTGGAGGTACTTGAGCCATGCCAATCATGACCCCAAGTGCCAGCAACATACGCATTCCTTGACGTTCCATCATCGCCATATTCTGCCCGCTGGCACTGTACATAATGACGAGGCTGAAAAGCATCAGCAAAATTACCGCTAAAACTAAGGGCAAATCGATATGTATCTTTTGAAAAAAAGAACGATTTTCTGAGGATGGATCTAAATTCATTTTTTATCGTCCTTATTCACGCCGTTACCTAAGATTAGGCGGTCATAAACTTTACGTGCAATTGGTGCACCTTGACTTGAGCCGCCACCGGCGTTTTCTAGTACTAATGTTACTATGGCCTTTGGATTTTCCACTGGAGCAAACGAGGTATACAGAGCGTGGTCACGCAGATGTTCTGCCAGTTCGCTAGCGTTATAGTCTTGACCCTCGGCCAGACCAAATACCTGCGCTGTACCCGATTTACCCGCACTGGTGTAAGGGGCATTGGTAAAAGCATGCCGTGCAGTACCGCGTTTGCCATTATTCACCAAATACATACCGTGGATGGCAATATCCCAGTATTTATCAGGTACGCCTGTAATCGGCGGATAGGTGACGATTTCGGCATCTTTTTGGGTGGAAAACGCTTCGCCATTGTTGATCGTTGAGCGTAACAAGTGCGGTGCAATCACTTTACCGTGATGGATCAATACCGATGTTGCCTTGGCAATTTGCAGTGGCGTTGCTGTCCAGTAACCTTGACCAATCCCGACCGGAATAGTGTCGCCTTGATACCACGGTTGGTGGAAGCGTGCCATTTTCCATTCCCGGGTAGGCATGTTGGCTTTACTCTCTTCGTAAATGTCGATGCCGGTATAGTCACCAAAGCCAAACATTTGCATCCAACGCGATAGGTTATCAATGCCCATATCAAAGGCTACTTGATAGAAAAACGTATCGACCGATTCTTCTAATGCCTTGGTGACGTTCACCGTTCCGTGCCCCCAACGCGCCCAGTCACGGAAAGGACGTGTGTTGGAATTAGGAATTCTCCAATACCCAGGGTCGTTACGAGTTGTGTGAGGTGTAATAACACCTTGCTTTAACGCCGACACGGCAATAAAAGGTTTCACTGTCGACCCCGGAGGATAGATACCCAGTGTGGTTCGGTTAACCAATGGACGATCTGTATCGTTGAGTAACTGATTATACTCTTTGGACGAAATACCATGAACGAAGGCATTGGGGTCGTAACTTGGACTAGAGACCATGGCTAACACGCCATTATCTTTGGCATCAAGTACGATAGCGGCGCCGCGACGACCATTGAGCAATTTGGTTACGTAAACTTGCAGGTCGATATCAATGTTGAGCACGATATCTTTTCCTGGTGTCGGCGGCACGTATTTTAGGGTACGAATGACCCGGCCACGACTATTAACTTCAACTTCTTGGTAGCCTGCGATGCCATGCAGCACGTCTTCGTAATATTTTTCAATCCCCAACTTGCCGATATCACGAGTTGCTTGATAGTTAGCGGATTTACCTTCTCGGTCGATACGCGCCAAATCTTTGTCATTAATTCGAGATACGTAGCCAAGTACATGCGTTAACATATCGCCATAGGGGTAATAGCGCTTGAGTGCGGCGGTAATTTGTACACCAGGGAATTTATATTGGTTAACCGAAAACTTAGCCACTTGCTCTTCGGTTAGCTGAGTCAGAAGAGGAATTACATCAAAGCGGCGATTGCGACGGCGTTCCTTTTTGAACTGGTCAATGTCGTCCTGGGTAATCGGGAGGATGTTTTGTAGACGCTGGATGGTGTCATCCATGTCTTTCACTTTTTCCGGGGTGATTTCTAAGCTAAAAACGGGTCGGTTTTCAGCCAAGAGCTTGCCATTACGGTCATAGATCAAGCCGCGGTTTGGGGAAATTGGGACAATTTTAATGCGGTTGTCATTGGAGCGAGTTTTGTAGTCCTGATATTGATTAACTTGTATGTTGTACAAGTTTGCGATCAGCACGCCCACTAATACGATAATGCCGACAAAAGATACCATAGCACGGTTACGAAATAACCGTGCTTCGATTTGGTAGTCTCGGATTGGGCTACGCTTACGTAACATCTCTACCTATTCTCGATGATATGGGTGGTTTGTCGTAATGCTCCAAGCTCGGTATAAGCTCTCCGCCATTACTACGCGAACCAGTGGATGAGGTAGGGTAAGAGGAGATAACGACCAACTCTGCTCTGCCGCCTGTTTACACGCTGGAGCGAGCCCTTCGGGACCACCGATCAAGATCGATACATCGCGTGCGTCCAGTTTCCAAGCTTCAAGTTGTTGTGCCAGTTGCTCTGTATCCCAGCGTTTTCCTGGAATATCGAGTGTGACAATTCGGTTTCCCTTCGGTACCGCAGCCAACATGGCTTCGCCCTCTTTTTGCAAAATACGCGCGATGTCGGCGTTTTTTCCTCGTTTCCCAGCGGTAATTTCCACTAATTCAAGTGGCATATCGTGTGGAAAGCGGCGGCGATATTCTTCGAAACCTTCTTCTACCCATTTTGGCATTTTAGTGCCAACTGCAATTAATTGAATTTTCAACGCTTAACCCCAGAGTTTCTCTAACTGGTATAGCTCACGTTGTTCTTCTTGCATTACGTGCAAAATGGACGACCCCATATCGAGCACAACCCATTCACCTTCATTCTCACCATCTAAACCAAGTGGGGGTAGGCCAATTTTACGTGCTTCGCTCGCGACGTGTTCCGCGATAGATGAAACATGGCGTTTAGATGTACCGGTGCAGATAATCATAAAATCGGTGATGCTGGATTTGCCTTGAACATCGAGCGTCACAATATCCAGCGCTTTCATGTCGTCGGCTTTGTCGGCCAAAAATACGGTTAATTCTTCGCGTTGCAAGTAAATATCCTCAAATACAAATAGGAATAAATTGAAATAACAGAGCTAAAGTATACCACGCCTCAATTCGGCAAAGGTATGTATGCTTCTGTATGACAACACTCAAGGCTGAGTTGTTGCAAGAGTGGCCAAATTGGTTGCTCATATTGAGTCTTCGTCAATATTTCGCATTGAGCAAGTAATTGCACCAAATGACGTAATTTTTGTGGAGTCAAACGTTGTAGAGCGGCAGCATAGACGCTGCGCTTATTTTGCCAGATGCGAAATTTTTCCATCACACTCGATAGGGGCGTCGTAGCCATGAGCTGCTGCATTTTTAGCAGTTGAAATAGCTCTTTTTGTACTGTCCTAACTAAGATGATGGGCTCTAGTTCTTCTGCTCGAAGTTGACGTAGGATACGCTGCGCACGATTCGCTTTTCCTTCCAATAACGCATCGGTCCAATGAAAAGCGGTGTAATGGTTATTACGGCTAAGGGCTTCTTCTAGGCGAATTAGGGTCAACTGCCCATCAGGGTAGATAAGGCGTAGCTTTTCCAAACTCTGCATCAAGGCGAATAAATTGCCCTCATGCCACTGGGCTAACATTTGTACCGCTTCTTTATCTGGCGTAAGCCCTAATTGTCGACAACGTGTCATTACAAATTGTGGTAAGCGCGATAAATCCGGTGTGAGGCAGTTTACAAAACAGCCAAGGGCATTGATTTCCTTACACCAAGCTGCATTTTCTTGGGCTTTAGTTAGTTTGTTACCAAGGATTAGTAGAATGATGTCCGGGTTAAGTTGCTTTGCTAACGCGGCAATCTCTTTACCTAAAGCTGCAGTAATACCTGATTCTGGAATATCGATTTCAATCAATTGGCGAGCAGAGAATAAGCTCATCGACTGACAACAATCGTACACTTCATGCCAGTCTAAGCTTGCATCAGCAGTAAAGCGGTGCTTTTCTTCAAATCCTTGTTGAAACGCAGCGTGTTCAATTAACGTCTTCGATTCATCAAGTAATAACGGCTCACTACCGTACAAAAAATAGCACGGTAGCAACCCTTTATTGAGCGACTCATTGAGTTTGTCGGCAAAAATTTTCATGTAATAGCTATCTTAAATCCAATCAGTTGATTGAGTCTGAATTAGAAAGGTCGCTACCCACTTTTTCCTCTGCTTTACGATCCGCTTCTTGCTGAGCCATTTCTTTGGTTGAAATTTCAACCCCATCTTTGTCTAGGTTCATGGTGCCCGCTTCGATATTCGCTTTTAAACGAGCCATTTGGCGAATGATTTGACTGGCAGCCAGTTTGCGCATTTCATCTTCCAACATATCGCGTTCAACAGATTTTGCTAGAGCACTTAATGGGTTATCCAAATAGCTGCGCGTTACACTGGTCGTAAACGTTTTTTCACCAATATTAGGAATCGTTACGCGATAGTTTGCGCGGAATGTAAGTTCTTTCTCTGCTGCACGAGTATTTTGGTAAAGAGATTGGGTTCGTTCGCCAAGAGATTCCGACAGTAAATGTAAATTAGGGATGTTCTCTGCTGGAGCCACGATTTCAACGGAGTTCATTCTTAGCTGGCTTTTTACAACGCGGGTAAAGGAGCTGTATTGGTCATAGCTGGTAAACGACATCGTGTCTAACGCATCAGGGATGTCGTAGTCACCACGTAAATGAAAACCGCAGGCACTCAAAAGAGAAACGAGTAGGATAACCAATGAAAATTGAAATGGAGAAGACTTTGTTAAGCGCATTAGTATGGTGTTCTCTGTTATCGAAAGACTTAGCTTAATCGACAAAAGGTTGTCGCCTAAGCTAAGTGCTTCACTGTGTTTCGTACGATAAAGAAGTTGCCAATATGGCAACTTCTCAAATTAAGCTGGGCAAATCAATCGACTTGCCCATTTCTGTCTTAGTTAGCAACGATGTTCAAAAGTTTCCCTGGAACATAGATTACTTTACGAATCGTTTTACCGTCGGTGAATTTCACCACGTTTTCATCGTTTAGACCTTGCTCTTCAACGCTTTCTTTTGATGCGTCTGCAGCAACGGTAATTTTACCGCGCATTTTGCCATTCACTTGAAGAATGATCAGTTTTTCATCTTCAACTAGTGCAGCTTCATCGTAAGTTGGCCAACTTGCATGGTCAACGTCACTTTCACCAAGCGCTTCCCACATTTCATAACAAATGTGTGGAGTGATTGGGTAAAGCATACGTACGATCGCTTTTAACGCCTCATCCATAATGGCACGATCTTGACCTTCAGCAAGTGACGCTTTCGTCAACTTGTTCATCAGTTCCATAATCGCAGCAATTGCAGTGTTAAATGTTTGACGGCGTTCAATATCGTCACTCACTTTCGCAATGGTTTTATGAACATCACGACGCAATGCTTTTTGGTCTGACGTTAGGCTAGCGGCATCAATAGCCGGTACGTCACCATGTTGAATGTGTTCGTTAACCAGTTTCCATACACGACGTAGGAAGCGGTTAGCGCCTTCAACGCCTGATTCTTGCCATTCAAGCGTCATATCTGCAGGAGATGCGAACATCATAAATAGGCGAACTGTGTCTGCACCGTATTTGTCGACCATTTCTTGTGGGTCGATACCGTTGTTTTTCGACTTAGACATTTTGATCATGCCAGAGTGCTCAACTTCACGGCCTTGGTCATCAACTGCCTTAGTGATACGACCTTTACCATCGCGCTCTACGTCAACTTTGGTTGGCGAGATCCACTCTTTGGTGCCTTTTTCGTTGGTTAGGTAGAAGGCATCAGCCAATACCATACCTTGACATAGCAATTTCTCGAATGGTTCATCAGAAGTCACGTAACCTGCGTCACGTAGTAACTTATGGAAGAAACGTGAGTACAGTAGGTGCATACATGCGTGTTCAATACCACCCACGTATTGGTTTACTGGCAGCCAGTAGTTTGCTTTTTCTGGATCTAGGATATCGTCAGCTTGTGGTGAGCAGTAACGAGCGTAGTACCAAGAAGATTCCATAAAGGTATCAAAGGTATCTGTTTCACGTAGTGCTGGTTCGCCATTAAAAGTGGTTTTTGCCCACTCTTTGTCTGCTTTGATTGGGCTAGTTACGCCGTCCATTACCACATCTTCAGGAAGAATCACTGGCAGTTGGTCTGCTGGTACTGGATGAACTTCACCGTCTTCGGTCGTGACCATTGGGATTGGTGCACCCCAGTAACGTTGACGAGACACACCCCAGTCACGTAGACGGAAGTTAACGGTTTTCTTACCTTTACCTTCTGCTTCTAGTTTTGCAGAGATAGCATTGAATGCCTCTTGGAATTCAAGACCATCGAACTCACCAGAGTTAAATAGTCGACCTTTTTCTGTGTACGCTGCTTCTGATAGGTCTGGTTCGCCGCCATCCAATGGTTGGATAACCGGCATGATGTCAAGACCGTATTTGGTTGCAAATTCGTAGTCACGTTGGTCATGTGCCGGAACCGCCATTACCGCACCAGTGCCGTAATCCATTAATACGAAGTTAGCCACGTATACAGGAACTTCACGGCCATTTAATGGGTGAATCGCAGTAAGGCCTGTTGCCATGCCTTTTTTCTCCATTGTTGCTAATTCAGCTTCAGCAACTTTGGTGTTACGGCATTCGTTAATGAAATCAGCCAACTCTGGGTTGTTTTCTGCTGCTTTCGTTGCAAGAGGGTGACCCGCTGCAATACCCACGTAAGTTACGCCCATAAGCGTGTCTGGACGTGTAGTGTAGACTTCTAGGTCTTGGTCGTGATCTTTTACTTGGAAAGAAAGTTCAACACCTTCAGAACGGCCAATCCAGTTGCGCTGCATGGTTTTCACCATTTCAGGCCAACCTTCTAGTTTGTCTAGGTCGTCAATCAATTCTTGAGCGTAAGCGGTGATTTTAATGAACCACTGTGGAATCTCTTTTTGCTCTACTGGAGTATCACAACGCCAGCAGCAGCCATCTTCAACCTGTTCGTTCGCCAAAACGGTTTGGTCGTTTGGACACCAGTTTACTGATGAGGTTTTTTTGTAAACCAAACCTTTTTCGTACAGCTTCGTAAAGAACTCTTGTTCCCAACGGTAGTATTCTGGACGACAAGTGGCGAATTCGCGGTTCCAGTCATAACCAAAGCCTAAAAGTTTAAGCTGGTTTTTCATGTATTCGATGTTTTCGTAAGTCCAAGGTGCAGGTGCAGTATTGTTTTTCACTGCTGCGTTTTCTGCAGGTAGACCGAAAGCGTCCCAACCGATAGGTTGCATGACGTTTTTGCCTTGTAGGCGCTGGAAGCGAGAGATTACGTCACCGATGGTGTAGTTACGCACGTGACCCATGTGGAGTCGACCACTTGGGTATGGGAACATTGAGAGACAATAGAATTTTTCTTTGTTAGGGTCTTCAGTGACAACAAAAGTTTTGTTGCTATCCCAGTGCTGTTGAACTTTCTGTTCAATATCTTGCGGGTTATATTGATCTTGCATCGATGATATCCGGTTATCTTGGAATTTGTGAGTTCAATTAGAATTGATACTAATAGATCGTCATAGAATACCTAAAGCTGGAGAGCACAACAATAGCCAATCCACATTGATGGAGGTGACTTATGCCAAAACAGAAACAAGGGTATGAAGCATTACTCGAAGAATTCGTCAAAAGGTTGCAACAAAGCCCTGAAGAAATAGGGCATTTGTTAGAAAACTCGGAAAAAGTCGTTAGCGCGGCGAACGAGATGACTAAAGACGAAATTGCGTTGATTTCTGCCTATGTAAAAGCCGACCTTAAAGAGTTTGCTGATGCGTTTGAGGAAAGTAAAAGTGGGCCATTTTATCTCACGATTACCAATAGCATCTGGCAGAGCTTACTTGATATTACCGACAAAACACGTTTGGAATGGATAGAGCTAGCGAAAGAGCTTGAGCAGCAGGGGCTCTACCAAGTTGGTGATGTGATTGGCTTGGGCGTTTTAGTGTGTGAACGGTGTGGATATAAAACCGAGTATATTCATGCTACTCGAGTGACGCCATGCCCTCATTGCGAGGGGAGTGCATTTCATCGTGAGCCATTGAAACCGTAATTGAGCTTGAACAGTGTTGGTTAATGAAGCTCTGAGTTCAGTATCTCTTTGGTCCATTGAGATATAAACAAGGCGCTCGTGAGCGCCTTGTTTGCATTTTTACCGCTAGATTAGCTTTGCTGAGCGTTAACTGCTTGATAGCGTCGGCGTAGCGCCCATCCAATCGTCACAACAATCCACATATATAAGGGCCATGAACCCCAAATATAATAAGGTGTTACCCCTTGGGTTGTCGGTACATCAGCCTTTAAGACGCCGGTTTCAAATTGAGGAATGGTATAGGCAATATGACCTTTGTAATCGGTAATTGCTGTGACCCCATTGTTGGTTGACCGAATAACAGGCTTGCCAAGCTCTAGTGCGCGCATTTGGGCGATTTCCATGTGTTGCAATGGACCAATCGAATGGCCAAACCAAGCATCGTTGGAGAGCGTTAAAATGAAGTCGGTGGTTTCATTTACATTGGCTCGCACTTGGCCACCAAATACGATTTCATAACAGAGTGCGGGCGCAAAAGAAAAACCATTTGCGATAATGTTTGGTTGAATGTAATCGCCTGCGGAAAAGGAAGACATGGGCAGATTGAAAAGTGGAGCCAATGGTCTCAAGAGCGATTCAAATGGCACAAATTCACCAAACGGCAGCAAGTGATGCTTATGATAACGGGCATCAATGTCGTAGTGATACCCATCACTTGGTGTTTTACCTAGGGTAAGAATGCTGTTGTAGAAGTGTTTTTGTTCATCCAAATTGATCACACCAGTGATAATGCTGCTGTTATTAATTCGTGCAGCATGGTCAAGGTTGGTCAGAAATGGCCTAACTTCATATTCGATCGCGGGAATTGCTGCCTCTGGCCAAATGATGACATCGGCGTCCCAATTTTCTCGAGATAAATCGACATACTTCATTAGGGTTGGCCAGCGCTGGTTAGGTAACCATTTTAACGCTTGGTCGATATTACCTTGAACCAGGGCGATAGAAGCTACTCGATTGGGATCGGGCGTTACCCATTGCGCTGATTTTAGGCCAAAACCTGCTGCGAGAAGCACGAGTGGAATCATGGCAATGCGCCAAGTACGTTTGAGCACCATATACGCGAGCGATGAGCCACATAGCACCACTAGAAACGTGAGTAGTTCGACGCCTCCGACTGGAGCGAAAGAGGCGAGAGGGCTGTCGATTTGGCTGTAGCCCAACCATAACCACGGGAAGCCAGTGAATACCCAGCCACGGAGTAGATCACAAATGAGCCATAAGGCTGGCGCCATGATAAAGAATCGGGTGCGACCAGAATGGGCAGCAAAGCGATTGAGTAACCAAGCGAATAATGCTGGATAGAGCGCTAGATAGGCAAAGAGCAGCGAGAGTAAAGCAATGGTTGCAATCTCAGGCATACCACCAAAAGTGTCGATACTGACATGAACCCAGCTAATGCCGGTGCTAAATTGACCTAAACCCCAGAAGAAACCTATCCACGCTGCCTGTTTAGTTGAACGTTGTTCAAGAAGCAAAAGCAGGAGCATAGGACTCAATATCGCCATTGGCCAATATTGATAAGGAGCAAAAGCGAGGGTAGTGAGAGCGCCAATGAAAGCGGCCGCTAAGGGCCGCTTTAGGCGATGAGTAACAACTTTAATCATCTGCAACTTTTCTGAACTCTTAATGGGTAAGAGGAAGGGTTAACATTACTCGTTAGTGGTTTGAGGTAATGATTCCAAATCAGGAATGGTGACATGAAGTTGCACCACACGACGGTTATCAGCTGCTGTCACTTTGAAGTTATAACGGTCGATTTCAACAACCTCACCACGACCAGGTAAATGCCCAAATGCCGTTGTGACCAAACCACCAATGGTATCCACTTCGTTATCGCTAAAGTTGGTATTGAATGTTTGGTTAAAGTCTTCAATTGTCGTCAGTGCTTTCACCGCGTAGGTGTGCTTGCTGAGTTTTCGAATGTCTAGTTGGTCGTCATCGTCAAATTCATCTTCGATATCGCCCACTATTTCTTCTAACACATCTTCAATGGTCACGAGTCCTGAAACACCACCGAACTCATCTACGACAATCGCCATGTGATATCGTTCCTCACGAAACTCTTTTAACAGGCGGTCGACGCGTTTACTTTCCGGTACAACCACAGCCGGACGAATCACTTCTTCGATGTTAAATGGTGAACTATTGGAGCCCAGATACTTAAGTAAGTCCTTCGCGAGCAAAATGCCTTCAACGTGATCTTTGTCTTCACTGATTATAGGGTAGCGAGAATGCTGAGCATCTGTAATCAGTGCAACAAGCGAGTCCAGATTGTCGTTACGATCAACGGTAACCATCTGGGAGCGCGGGATCATAATATCCCGAACACGCATTTCGGAGATTTCCATCACACCTTCGAGCATGTCTCGTGTGTCATGGTCAATTAGGTCATTGACTTCAGAGTCGCGGATGACATCAACGAGTTCTTGACGATCCTTGGGTTCTCCCTGAAATAATTGACCTAAACGCTCAAAGAAGGACTTTCTACTCGGACCGTCAGAACTTTGCGAATTATCTTCGTTCATTGTTTCTCATTAATATAATGCTATCAGATGTGTGATAGCTCACATATCACACGCTACCGAGTTGGGCTGCGTGTTACTCTTTTTCAGCTGCGTAGGGGTCTTCGAACCCCATTGCTAGCATGATATCTGCTTCAAGAGATTCCATCTCTTCAGCTTCATCATCTTCGATATGGTCATAACCTAACAGATGAAGGCTACCATGTACAACCATATGCGCCCAGTGTGAGGCTAAGGGCGTATTTTGCTCTTGTGCTTCACGTTCAACAACTTGGCGACAAATTATCAGGTCACCCAAGAGGTCAATGTCCATACCAGGAGGCGCTTCAAAAGGAAAAGATAGTACGTTGGTTGGCCTATCTTTGCCTCTATAATCAAAGTTTAGCTGGTGGCTTTCTGTTTCATCAACGATACGGATAGTCACTTCGGCTTGCTCTTGAAAGCCGCTTACTGCTTGCGTGAGCCAGTGAGAAAATTGGTCTGCGCTTGGCAGACCTTGTTCATTTTCACACGCAATTTGTAAATCCAGTTCAATGCTCATTATTCGTCGGATTCCTGAGGTTCTGAACGTACTAGAGTGGCATCTGCTTTTTGAGTTTCTAGCAATTTCGCTTCGCGTTCTTCACGACGACGTTTTTCGTACTCTTTGCGCTCTTTTTGATCTTGAATTTCCCATTTCTCATAGGCATTCACGATGCGAGCAACAACTGGGTGACGAACAACGTCATCGGCGATAAAGAAATTAAAGCTAATTTCATCCACTTCGCTCAATACTTCAATCGCATGACGAAGGCCAGAACGAGCACCACGAGGTAAGTCTATCTGGGTAACATCGCCTGTAATTACCGCACGAGAGTTAAAGCCAATACGTGTTAAGAACATTTTCATCTGTTCAACAGTGGTGTTTTGACTTTCATCAAGGATGATAAAGGCGTCGTTCAACGTACGACCACGCATATAAGCCAATGGAGCCACTTCAATGACGTTACGTTCAATCAGTTTTTCTACTCGCTCAAAGCCCAACATTTCAAATAAGGCATCGTAAAGTGGGCGCAAGTAAGGGTCCACTTTTTGGCTTAGGTCTCCGGGTAAGAAACCAAGTTTTTCCCCAGCTTCCACAGCAGGACGAGTTAATAGAATGCGTCGAATCTCTTGACGTTCTAGCGCATCAACGGCGGCGGCGACGGCCAGATAGGTTTTACCTGTACCCGCAGGGCCGATACCAAACGTAATGTCATGGGTAACCATGTTCATCAGGTACTGTGCCTGATTGGGTGTACGCGGTTTGATTACGCCTTTCTTGGTTTTAACAAACACTTCTTTGCCGTGAGCAATTGCAGATTCAATATGCGTGTTTTGCTCAAGTACACCGTGTTCCTTGATAGAAAGATGAATCTGATCCGGCTCAATATCGGGAATGTCACCACGTACTGGCGCGGTATCCACATAAAGCGTTTTTAGAATATCGATGGCAGCCTCAGTAGTATGAGGTTTACCAACAACAGTGAATACGTTGTTACGGTGGTTAATTTCAACACCTAAGCGGCGCTCAATGTGTTTAATATTATCGTCGAAAGGACCGCATAGGCTTGCCAGGCGGCGGTTATCAGAAGGTTCGAGATTGATCTCGACAGTAACGATTTTATTGCTCAAATTAGCCTCTCAATAATGTCATTTTAGGATGCCCGATTGGGACCGGGCACCTAATGACAGTTTATACGAGCTTATGGAGTAAAAGTAGCGACTCCTAGCTCATCTTCACGACGAGTTTTCGCCATCATTTCTGATGGAGAAGTGACAACGCGAAGGTTCATCTCTTGCTCAGTACGAATTAGCTCACCACGAAGTGAGTTAGGGAATACGTCCACGATGTTAACATCAACAAATTGACCGATAAGGTCTGCAGACCCCTCGAAGTTAACAACGCGGTTGTTCTCAGTACGGCCACGAAGTTCCATTAGGTTCTTCTTCGATGGACCTTCGACCAAAATACGTTGCTCGGTGCCCAGCATCTGACGCGAGTAACGCATAGCTTGTGAGTTGATCTGCTGTTGCAGTTCATACAAACGTTCTTTCTTCACATCCTCGGACAAATCACATGGGTAATCTGCGGCTGGAGTGCCTGGGCGAGCAGAGAAAATAAAACTAAAGCTCATGTCAAAATCAACATCGCGAATCAGTTTCATCGTATCTTGAAAGTCTTTGTCTGACTCGCCAGGGAAGCCAACGATAAAGTCAGAACTGATTTGGATATCAGGACGTGCTTTGCGTAGCTTACGAATAATAGATTTATATTCGATACCAGTGTGTGGACGTTTCATCATAGTTAGGATGCGGTCGCTGCCACTTTGTACTGGTAGGTGCAAGAAGCTTACTAGTTCTGGTGTATCTTCGTATACGGCGATGATGTCGTCAGTAAACTCAAGCGGATGGCTGGTAGTAAAGCGAATACGGTCAATACCATCGATTGAAGCAACCAGACGCAGCAACTCTGCAAAAGTGCAAATATCGCCGTCGAACGTCGCACCGCGGTACGCGTTAACGTTTTGACCAAGAAGGTTAACTTCACGAACGCCTTGATCAGCAAGTTGGGCGATTTCGTAAAGAACGTCATCCATTGGGCGGCTAACTTCTTCACCACGAGTATAAGGTACGACGCAGTAAGTACAGTATTTTGAACAGCCTTCCATGATTGAAACAAATGCTGTTGGACCTTCGGCGCGAGGCTCAGGTAAACGGTCAAACTTTTCGATCTCAGGGAAAGAAATATCCATCACAGGGCCATGATCTACCTGCGACTGTTTGATCATTTCTGGTAGACGGTGCAATGTCTGTGGACCAAAAATAACGTCAACAAATGGGGCGCGTTGACGGATGTGATCCCCTTCTTGTGTCGCCACACAACCGCCCACACCGATGACAACACCAGGCTTCTTATCTTTTAAAGTTTTCCAACGACCAAGTTGATGGAACACTTTTTCCTGTGCTTTTTCACGGATAGAGCAGGTGTTTAGTAGTAGGACATCTGCTTCCTCTGGTTCTTCGGTCAGCTCATAGCCATTGGCAGCATGAAGCAGGTCGGCCATTTTTGATGAATCGTATTCGTTCATCTGGCATCCCCAGGTTTTTATTAGCAGTTTCTTACTCATCTCACTTTCGCTCGTTTAATAGTTCATCTGTTGTCTTTATACCTAAGCTACCTCTAGAAGGAAGAATAGCAGGTAGAAGAAGCTTAGGTATCACCACTTTGGTGGCAATAAGCGGCGTATTGTACTTCTTTAAAAACGGGCTGACTAGTCATGACACGAAATCTATTGTAAGCATTGTGCCATCAGGCTTTTGACCTTGTTTGAGTTAGGGTTTTTTCGCAAAATAATTCGCAAATAGGGCGCGACTACGTACAATACGGTTAGAGGCAAAATAACGTAAGAAGTTGTGAAATATGAACAAGTTTGATGTGGTAATTATTGGTGGTGGCATGGTCGGCGCTGCTTTGGCGGTAGGTTGGGCCAAGCAAGGGCGTCAGGTTGCGGTGGTAGAAACGGCAACGCCCCAAGCTTTTGATGAAACACAGCCAATGGATGTGCGTATTTCCGCCATTTCACAAACCTCGGTTGACCTACTGAGTTCACTGGGAGCATGGTCAGCAATCAACGAGATGCGTGTTTGCCCTTATCGCCGCCTAGAGACTTGGGAGCATCCGGAATGCCGTACTCGCTTTAACAGTGAAGACCTAGGATTAAACCAGCTTGGCTATATGGTGGAAAACCGCATTATTCAACTTGGTCTTTGGCAGCAATTCTCCGCGGAGAATATTACTCTGTTTTGTCCTGACCGCTTGGCATCGATACAGGGTGAAGATGAAAAGTGCATTACGTTAGAGTCGGGGGCTCAACTTTATGCGCCATGGGTTATTGGTGCTGATGGGGCTAATTCCAAAGTGCGCAACATTGCAGGTATTGGCGTGACCGCTTGGGATTATAGACAAAGCTGCATGTTAATTAACGTAACCACAGAGTTACCGCAGCAAGACATTACTTGGCAGCAGTTTTTCCCTTCAGGCCCACGTTCATTTTTGCCGCTTAGTGGTCATCAAGGTTCTTTAGTATGGTATGACTCACCAAGTCGCATTAAGCAGTTAAATCTGCTCTCCTCTGAACAATTACGCCAAGAAATATTACGCTATTTCCCTGCAGAATTAGGTGATGTGCAAGTGCAGCAACATGGCCACTTCCCGCTAACTCGCCGCCATGCGCAAAACTATGTTAAAAACAGATGTGTAGTGATTGGCGATGCTGCGCACACCATTAACCCGCTAGCAGGGCAGGGAGTGAATCTAGGTTTTAAAGATGTATCGGTATTATTAGAAGCAACAGAGGGTCATAGCGCGCTCACATTGAAGCAGTTTCAAGCATACGAGCGTCGCCGCCGACCTGATAACCTACTGATGCAAAGTGGGATGGATGTGTTTTATAAAGCGTTTAGTAATGAACTTACTCCATTGAAGTTGGCGCGTAACGCATTACTGAAAGTAGCAGAACATTCAGGTCCAATAAAAAAACAGGTGCTGCGTTATGCACTTGGTTTGAATTAGCCTCAGCCCAAAACAAAAAACGCTGCCCTAGGCAGCGTTTTTTAATCGCATTGGCTAAATAAAATTATTTAGTAACGCGTAGTACAGGCGTTTCACCAACAACAACAGAACCAGAAAGTTTGTTCAACTCTTTGATTTCGTCCATGTTAGAGATAACAACTGGAGTCAAAGTAGATTTTGCTTTTTCTTGTAGAAGAGCAAGATCGAATTCGATAACAGTGTCACCAGCTTTAACGCTTTGACCTTCTTCAGCGATACGTTTGAAACCTTCGCCTTTCAGTTCAACAGTGTCGATACCGAAGTGAACGAATAGCTCAACGCCGTCGTCTGATTCGATAGAGAACGCGTGGTTAGTTTCGAAGATTTTACCGATAGTACCGTTAACAGGAGCTACCATCTTGTCGCCAGAAGGCTTGATAGCAATACCGTCACCAACGATTTTTTCAGCGAACACGACATCTGGCACATCTTCGATGTTTACGATTTCACCAGAAAGTGGTGCGATGATTTCAATTGCACCTGCATCAGCGCTGTCGTCAGAGACTAGCTTCTTAAGTTTGTCAAACAGACCCATTGTGTCATGCTCCTAACGTTTAAAATTTTTTCAGTCGAAGTATAGTATAACAATCAATGACATTAGACGACTACTTTTGATCGTCTAATGCCTTGGTTATCACTTCGATTATTTGGTTTTTTCAGCGATGAATTTATCAACGCAAGCTTGGATCTCTTCAGCAGTCGCTTTAGACAATGCTTCGTCTGCCATTGCTTTCACTTCTGCGAAATCGGTGTTGCGGATGATCTTCTTCACTTTAGGAATAGAGATACCGCTCATTGAGAACTCGTCTAGACCCATACCTAAAAGCAATAGAGTCGCACGTTCGTCGCCTGCTAGTTCGCCACACATACCAGTCCATTTGCCTTCAGCGTGTGAGCAATCAATAACACGTTTGATTACGCTCAATACTGATGGAGACAGTGGGTTGTACATGTGAGAAATCATTTCGTTACCACGGTCTACTGCAAGAGTGTATTGCGTTAGGTCGTTAGTACCGATTGAGAAGAATGATACTTCTTTAGCAAGGTGGTGAGCGATTGCAGCAGCTGCTGGTGTTTCAACCATCACACCGATTTCGATGTTGTCATCGAATGCGTAACCTTCGCTACGAAGTTCTGCTTTGTACTCTTCTAGAGCCGCTTTCAGTTCGCGAATCTCTTCAACAGAGATGATCATCGGGAACATGATGCGTAGTTTGCCGTGAGCAGAAGCACGTAGAATACCACGTAGCTGGTCACGTAGGATTTCGCGACGCTCTAGGCTGATACGGATTGCGCGCCAGCCCAAGAATGGGTTCATCTCTTTTGGCAAATCCATGTATGGTAGGTCTTTGTCGCCACCGATATCCATAGTACGGATAATCACAGATTGGCCTGACATAGACTCAGCAACTTCTTTGTACGCTTCGTACTGTTCTTGTTCAGTAGGAAGAGCATCACGGTCCATAAATAGGAACTCGGTACGGTATAGGCCTACACCTTCACCGCCATTGCGTTTGATGCCGTCACAGTCTTTTACAGTACCGATGTTGCCACAAAGTTCAACGTGGTGACCATCAAGAGTCACGGCAGGAAGATCTTTCAGTTTCGCTAGCTCTTCTTTTTCTGCTAGGAATGAAGCTTGAACGTCTTTAGCTTGTGCAAGTTCAGCATCTGAAGGGTTAACAATGATTTTGTTGTTAATTGCATCAAGAATCAGTGTGTCACCGGTTTTAACTTTAGCAGTAATGTCGTTAGTACCCACAACCGCTGGCAATTCAAGAGAACGAGCCATAATAGAGGTGTGAGAAGTACGGCCACCGATATCACAAGCAAAACCTAAAACATAGTTTAGGTTGATTTGTGCAGTCTCAGAAGGAGTCAGGTCGTAAGCTACCAGAATAACTTCTTCACTAATGTCACTTAGAGAAACGATATTGATACCTAGCGCGTTCTTAACGAAACGAGAACCGATGTCACGGATATCCGTTGCACGTTCTTTTAAGTATTCGTCGTCTAGAGATTCTAGCGCTGCCGCTTGCTCTTCAATAACAGTGTGGATTGCGTTGTCAGCGTGAAGTTTCTCTTCTTTAATCAGAGTCAGAATTTCTTCTTCTAGCTCTTCATCTTCCAGCAACATAATGTGGCCTTCGAAGATCGCTTCTTTTTCTTCACCGAACGTTTCAAGTGCTTTTTGCTTGATCACTTCAAGTTGTTGAGCTGACTTATTACGCGCATCGTAAAAACGTTGCACTTCGGCTTCAACTTGAGCGTCAGAAATAGTGTTGGTGTTGAGGACAATTTCATCTTCTTGAAGTAGTAATGCTTTACCAATAGCAATACCAGGAGATGCTAGGATGCCTGAAATCATAGCGTTACCTTAAACTGGTCATCTGTAAACGTGAAATGAGAGACAAAGTTCACTAATTATTTAGCTCATTCTTTGCCTTATTTCCAACAAAGCCATTTTGCACTGGCAAAATGGCTTTAATAGAAATGGTCGTATTAGTGAAGTTGATCCATTAGAGCAACTAGGTGATCAACTGCTTCTTGCGCTTGTGCACCTTCAGCTGAGATAGTCACTACAGTACCTTTTACAAGGCCTAGAGTTTGCAGCTTGAATAGGCTTTTTGCGCTAGCGCTTTTACCATTTGAAGTTACAGTGATGTCCGCGTCAAAAGCTTTAGCTTCTTTTACGAATTGTGCTGCTGGACGAGTGTGAAGACCGTTTTCTGCAGTAATTTCTACTTGCTTCTCGTACATGTGATATACCCCAATTAATTTATATTTTTGTAAGATTGTTGACCAGTCATAGCTTACCTTGATAGCCACAAATGTGCCAGAGTGACATTTACTTTGAAGCCATCAAAAGCTTTTCTGATTCATTTTCGCGACCGCTGGAACTATGACGTTCTCAAGCGTTCGTAGTACAAACTTGGTCACTTCTTTATTTTGAAGCGAAAAATAAAACAGCCCGATATTACCAAAGGGCGAGCTAGAATCAACAAAAAAGCCCCGGCAAGGGGCTTTTTTACAAGAAAATTTGATTTGGCTACGTATTTACTGTTCGTTCTCTTTCTCAGTGAAAAAACCAGCAAACAATGCAGTTGAAAGATAACGTTCACCAGAGCTTGGTAGAATGGCAACGATAGTTTTATCTTTATATTCAGGTAGTTCCGCAAGACGGTTAGCGGCGATAACTGCTGCACCAGAAGAAATACCAGCAAGGATACCTTCTTCTTCCATTAGGCGGCGAGCCATGGCAATTGCATCATCTGAAGGGATAGTTTCTACGCGATCGATCAGTTCTAAATCTAAGTTTCCAGGAATGAAACCCGCACCGATACCTTGGATTTTGTGTGGTCCAGGTTTGATCTCTTCGCCAGCGAGCGCTTGAGTAATAACAGGAGATTCAGCGGGTTCTACTGCGACTGAGGTGATCTGTTTACCTTGTGCTTTAAGGAAACGAGAAGTCCCGGTTAGAGTACCACCTGTGCCCACACCAGCAACGAATACGTCCACTTGACCATCAGTTGCATCCCAAATTTCAGGACCTGTAGTTTTTTCGTGGATTTCTGGGTTAGCAGGGTTGTTAAATTGTTGTAGCATCAGATATTTAGCAGGGTCACTAGCAACAATTTCTTCAGCTTTGTTGATAGCACCTTTCATACCAGCTGCTGCTGGAGTAAGCACGAGGTTTGCCCCTAGAGCTTTAAGCAGTTTACGGCGTTCAAGGCTCATTGACTCAGGCATAGTTAGAGTCAATTGATATCCACGCGCTGCAGCAACGAAAGCAAGAGCAATACCAGTATTACCACTGGTTGGTTCTACAAGTTCAACACCTGCTTTTAGTGAACCTTTTTTCTCTGCGTCCCAAATCATGTTTGCGCCAATACGACATTTAACGCTAAAGCTTGGGTTACGAGATTCTACTTTGACCAGTACGTTGCCTTTGCTGACTTTGTTAAGACGAACGAGTGGTGTATTACCAATAGTTAGGGAGTTGTCTTCGTAGATTTTGCTCATTGTGATGTTCCTTCATTTCGCACGGGATCGTGTCGATAACATTGTATCGAAGTGAATATGCTAAGAAGCATATTCACTTCACTAGTCAGGTAAAAGGACTAAAAAGTTATAAGATATAGTCTCTTATTACATTCTGTATTGTTATCTATCGTACTAAAAGGCTCCCACCTATAATGAGTTAGCTACGGTTCTTAAACTCATCGCGATATTCGGCGACCCACATGGCTGTCGCGCCACACACTGCGATAGGAACCACAAACAAATTGACTATTGGGATTGTGGTCAATACGGATACCACCACACCAAACCCATAGGCTTTTGATTGTTTTTGTTTCAAGCTCATACGCATAGAGTGAAAATCAATTTTGTGGTTATCGAAAGGATAATCGCAGTATTGGATTGCTAGTGTCCAAGCAGTGAAGATAAACCAAGCAATGGGACCTATGGTTTGCCCTAGTGCAGGAATTAATAACAAAATAAACAGACCTAATGCTTTCGGGAGCATATACATTAGTTTGCGCCATTCTCGGCTCAGAACTCGTGGCACGTCTTTTACGACATCAAGAATGCCGTCGTCGTTTATTTTTTGGCCCGTAAGCTTCTCTTCCACCTTTTCTGCCAACAAACCATTAAACGGTGCTGCAATAAAATTGGCTAACGTACTAAAAAAATAAGAAAACGTCGCTAATATTGTAATAACAAGTAACGGCCAAATGACATAACTTAACCACGATAGGAAATCGGGTAGGTGAGTCATCCATTGATCAATCCAGCCACCTAAGTGTTGAAAAAGGAAGTAAAGAGAACCACCTACTAGCAAAATATTGGCCAGTAGTGGCAAAAGCACAAAGCGGCGAATACCTGGTGAAAACGCCAGTTCGAGTCCGTAAAAAAAGTAGCCAAAGCCAGAGCGTTGTTTTGGTTGCATTAATTTTGTTCCGAGTCGGTGTTAAACAATTTTCAGCTGTCATTGTATTGTATCTGAGCGATACCGTCATAAAAGCTGGGTAAAAATTACAGCAAGGTTGGAAGTTCTTACATTAAGTTGTTCAAAACAGGGTAAGAGTTTTGGTAAAGTAACGAGATGAACTGACAAACCTACTTGGTCAACAACGTTCTATTTATCGACATAAACTCAGAACATCAAAAGTAGAGAAACTGAGAGTTTAAGATGCAGGAATTGCGATTCGTACTCATTATTGTTGGCGGGCTAGCGATAGCCGCTTTACTATTTCATGGTCTTTGGACCTCTAAGAAGGAAGGAAAATCCAAGTTTGGAGAGAGACCTCTGCAAAAAATCGATGTTGACCAAGAGGAAGATGTATCTTTAGGTAAACAAGACGCAGAGCCTACATCAATGCGTAAAGAACCCAATTTTGGTGATGTAGAAGCCGATCCCGTTGACCCTTTAATCGGATCATTTTCATCGGCCGAGCCGGATGTTGAGGAAGTAAGTGTTTCTATTGATAATCCTTACGCGAAGACAAAAGAAACAGATAACTCTGCGGTAGAAGAAGATGATGTTTCTGTTGCAGAAATAACAGAACCCCAAGTTGAAGAACCTGGAGAAGAAGAGCTGGAGGTACTGGTTCTGAATGTCCATTGTTCGGGTAATGAGCCTTTTGTGGGGACAAAATTATTTGATAGCATGCAGCAAAATGGTTTGCTCTACGGTGAAATGCATATTTTTCACCGCCATGCTGATCTTTCTGGGACGGGTAAAGTACTGTTCAGTGTCGCCAATATGATGCAACCAGGCACACTAGAACATGATGACCCAGACAGCTTTACAACTAAAGGTATCTCTTTCTTCATGACATTGCCTTGCTTTGGTGATGCTGAGCAAAACTTTAAACTGATGCTCAAAACCGCACAACAAATTGCGGATGACATGGGGGGAAATGTGCTAGATGATGGTCGTAACTTAATGACACCAGATCGCCTTGCTGAGTACCGCCACCAGATAAGAGATTACAAGGCCCGCAAAGCCAACGCTTAATTAGAAAATATAATGCAAAGGCTCCGGGCGGGGCCTTTTTTCATCATGCAAGAGAATAATAACGATGCAGAATGTCGAGCACAGACTCAAAGAATTACGCGAAACCCTTAATTATCATGCAGTCCGTTATTACGTGGAAGATGATCCAACCATTCCGGATGCAGAGTACGACCGTCTTATGCGTGAGTTACTGACGTTGGAAGAACAACATCCAGAGTTGGTAACATCCGACTCGCCAAGCCAACGTGTTGGTGGTGCGCCGCTGGATGGATTTGAATCGGTTGCTCATGACATTCCAATGCTATCGCTTGATAACGTGTTTGATGATGAAGAACTTGATGCCTTTTTCCGACGTATGGGCGATCGCGTTCCTGCGGCAACATCGGCTCGTATCTGTTGTGAGCCTAAACTTGACGGGCTTGCCGTAAGTCTATTATACGAAAATGGTGTGTTAGTTCGAGCTGCAACACGTGGCGATGGTGCGACTGGTGAAAATATCACAGAAAACGTTCGCACCATTAAATCGATCCCTTTACATCTTAGTGGGGAAGGTTGGCCAACACGTATTGAAGTGCGTGGCGAAGTCTTCATGCCTAAAGCGGGCTTTGATCGCTTGAACCAAAATGCGATCAAAAAAGGCGAAAAAACCTTTGTTAACCCGCGTAATGCTGCGGCGGGTAGCCTACGTCAGTTAGATTCACGTATTACTGCTAAACGACCTTTAGCCTTCTACGCCTACAGTGTTGGTGTCATTGAAGGTGGTTCTTTAGTGGATAGTCACTATGAACGTTTTATCCAGCTTAAAGGCTGGGGCTTACCTATGAGTCCCGAAGTTAAGCTGGTGGATAGTGTTGAAGCCGTTAAAGCCTATTATCAAGACATTATGACACGCCGTCCTGAACTACCTTATGAGATTGATGGTGTGGTGATCAAACTTGATGATATCGCAATTCAAGAAGAGTTAGGTTTTGTTGCTCGAGCTCCGCGTTGGGCAATTGCTTATAAGTTCCCTGCTCAAGAAGAGATGACCCGTCTGAATGATGTTGAGTTCCAAGTAGGTCGAACTGGTGCCATTACACCGGTGGCTAAGTTAGCTCCTGTTTTTGTTGGTGGTGTTACCGTGAGTAATGCAACGCTACACAATGCCGATGAAATTGAACGACTTGGTGTTGAAGTAGGCGATACCGTGATCATTCGTCGCGCAGGTGATGTTATCCCTCAGATTGTCTCTGTTGTTAAAGAGTTGCGTCCCGAAGACTCTCATCCAATCCTGTTCCCAACCCATTGTCCTGTGTGTGGTTCTGAAGTAGAACGTGTTGAAGGAGAGGCCGTTGCTCGTTGTAGTGGTGGTTTGGTTTGTCCTGCACAACGTAAAGAAGCACTTAAGCACTTTGTTTCGCGTAAAGCTCTTGATGTTGATGGTTTGGGCGAAAAAGTCATTGAGCAGCTAGTGGATAAGGAATTAGTGGCGACGCCAGCGGATTTATTCACGCTGAGCGCAGGTCAGTTGACGATATTAGAACGTATGGGCCCTAAGTCGGCGCAAAATGTTGTTAATGCGTTGACCAAAGCAAAAGAGACAACTTTACCTCGATTCTTATACTCACTCGGTATTCGCGAAGTAGGGGAAGCAACAGCGCTTAACTTAGCGCAGCATTTCCTTACGTTAGAAGCGATTATGCAAGCATCGGTAGAGCAATTGATAGAGGTGCAAGATGTCGGTGCTATTGTTGCGAATCATGTGAAGGCCTTTTTCGACCAAGAACGTAATCAGCAGGTCATCACTCGTTTACGAGATCTCGGCATGCATTGGCCGGATTTGGCGGCCAAAAGCGATGCTGACGCAGCCGCACAGCCATTGTCTGGCAAAACCGTCGTACTAACGGGGAGTTTGACTCAGTTATCACGTAACGATGCTAAAGCCGCGCTGCAAGCGCTGGGCGCTAAAGTGGCGGGTAGCGTATCGAAAAATACCGATATCGTTTTTGCCGGTGAAGCTGCAGGCTCAAAATTGGTAAAAGCACAAGAGCTAGGCGTTGAAGTTCGTACTGAACAAGATCTGCTGGACTTACTCAGCCCCTTGGCGTAAACCGATTGAAAATGAGTAACAACAATGCCCTGACTCTGGTCAGGGCTTTTTTCTTTGTGGTAGTTTATACCCAAATGAGCTCTCAAAGGGCGAGTTGTATTTGCTGAAATAGCATCTTGAGGTTACTTGGATATATACCAATACCGTTTAAGAAAAGGGGTCTATCGATGATGAATATTAGTGAGGTAGCAGAAAAAACAGGACTTACCGCTAAGTCGATTCGTCTTTACGAAGAAAAAGGTTTGATTGCAGCGCCCGTGCGCGCGGATAACGGTTACCGGACCTATCAACAACATCATATCGATGATTTATTGCTTATCGCGCGTTGTAAACGAGTAGGCTTCAGTTTGGATGAATGTAAGGCGATGTTGATGCTTGCTAACGATCCAACTCGACAGAGTAAAGCGGTGAAGCAACAAGCACAATTGAAGTTAGAGCAGGTGACCAAAAAACTCAATGAGTTACGGTTAGTGCAGCAACAACTGCAAGAATGGGTAAACGAATGCCCTGGCGATGAAAATAGCGAGTGCCCAATCATCGAAGATCTCAAAGGGCACTGCTGTCATTGTTCAAACTAAGCGATTAGTTTACCAACCTGTGGTTAGTAGAGGAGCGAGTATAGTTGGCGACGATATTTGCTGGCTAGGCTGTTACCTTGACCGAGCGCATTGAGAATATCCATAAACGTTTTTTTCATTTCACCATCAAGGGTGTTAAGGTCTTTTTTCAAAAATGACCACAGTAGCTCAAGAGCCTCTTCGTCTCGCGACACTTCATGGTAAGAGGTCGCCAATTCATTTGCCAATGTCGCATCTTTCGGTGCTGCTTGATAGGCCTGTTCTAACGCTTGCAGTTCAGGACTGTTAGAGGCTTGTTGATGCAGTTCCAACTTTGAACAGAGGCTTTTGTAGTAGTTGTCTTGATATTCCAATGGGATGTGGTTAAGTAACTCAGCTGCTAAATCAAATTGTTGAGTGGCTAGGTAACAATCAGCAAGAGCCAATTTCACATCACCTTGTTTTTTCCATTCATCAGACAAAGGTTGAAGCAAAGCCAGTGCAGCGCCGTGTTGCTGTGCTTGAACCAATTGCATTGCTTTGCTGACATCTCGCTCTTCTTGGCTTGGGAGGTGACGAGCCAACATCGTTTCGATGGCAGCAATGGGTTGTGGACCACCCAAACCATCGACTGGCTGACCATTGATAAACATGGCAATAGTAGGTAATGCTTGGATGCCAAACTGACTGGCTATAGCTTGCTCTTGTTGACAGTTCAATGTTGCTAAGGTGAATGCACCATCGTAATTTTGCGCTAGTTGTTGAATTTGAGGCAATAACTGAGTGCTTTCTTCACTCATCGGAGCCCAAAAATAGAAAAGAATAGGTGTTTGAGCTGAGCTCTCTAACACTTGATGAAAATTCGTTTGGCTCACATCGATAATGTATGGTGATTGCATAGCAAATCCTTATAACGTCGCACTTTTTTCCTAAAATGGGGCAAAGTTAGTCATTTTTCAAGATGGCTGATGCAAGAAAATAAACATCCCTTCCCGTTGGCCTTGAAAAAATAGGCCTTGGAAAGGGATCGTTCATTGTGACGACTGGTATTAAAAAGTGAGGAACAGTACAACCACGACCATAACACCAAGCCAGTTCCACTGATTTAGGGTCATAACGGCTCTCTGAAAGATCAATTAGATTAGTAAACAGGATCTATTATGAGAGTAAATTATGACCAATTAATGACAATTTTGTCGTTTATGAGGATTTTAATAAAATTTTATCTATGACCTTCCCGGGCAATAGCCGTTTGAGAATGGCAATAATTTTGGTTGGTTTGGTGATGCGATATCTCAATTTGGGGTTGTCAGATTCGAGCGCATGAATCAGTGGCGGTAAACAACTTTCTGCTGGCAGAGCATACTTATTGCGTGATTGAGTGCGGGACAATCGATCAATCTGGCTTTGATATTCTTGCTGATGAACGCTGTGTTCAATATCAATCCAGTGACGAAATGCAGCTAGTGCATTGTTTCTAAATTGGGTTTCTATCGCACCGGGTTCAATAAGGCTAACCCGAATGTGAGTATCGGCGAGTTCGAGTCGTAAAGTATCTGTCCATCCTTCAATAGCAAACTTGGAGCTGTTGTAGGCACCGCGATATTTCATAGCGGCAAACCCAAGCACGGAGCTATTTTGCACAATGCGCGCATAATTTTGTTGACGAAAGTGAGGAATCAACTGGGTAGTAAGATGATGCCAACCAAAAAAATTGGTATTAAATTGCTCCCGCAATCCTTGAGTAGAAAGATCCTCCAATGCTCCTGGAAGACCGTATGCTCCATTGTTAAATAGTGCGTTGAGCCTATTTTCCGTGAGTTCAAGCGCTTGCTTTACACCATGATCAATGCTCGCCTCATCAGCCAAATCAAGCATGATACAAGTCAGCCCCTCTTCGGTAAGGCGCTTCACATCGTCAGCATGACGGCAAGAGGCTACCACCTCATGACCACGTTTTTTAAGAGCATGAGCGGCCATGTAGCCAATGCCACTTGAACAGCCAGTAATCAAAATTGAAAGCGTTGGGGAAGTTTTCACCGTATACCTCGCTTTAATGGTTTAGATGCAGCAAATTACGCAAAGCGGGTTCAATGCGCGTGAAATGAAATTGAAACCCAAGATCGTGTAAACGTTTAGGTTTGGCTCCCAGACTGTCGAGCAACAATTCTGATGACTCTCCCATGAGCAATTTAATGAGCCATTTAGGGGTGAATAGTAAATGTGGGCGGCTCAAACAGCGGGCTAGAGTGCGGCTAAATTCTTTATTGGTCGTGGGATGGGGGGCGGTTAAGTTGAATGCTCCATGCGCTTGTGGGCTTTCAAGTAAATAGACAATCGCTCGAACCATATCGACCATATGGATCCACGGTAAATATTGCTTTCCGTTACCAATAGTGCCTCCCAAGCCTAACTTATAGGGCAGAAGCATTTTTGTTAAAGCGCCGCCATGAGTGGACAGTACGACGCCGGTGCGTAATATCACGACTCGAGTATTTTCGCTTTGCGCACTCAAGGCAATCTTTTCCCAATTGGCGCAGACATAGTGCGAGAAACGGTCGTTATGCAGGTCGTTAAGTTCATTAAACGTCCCCACTGAATGGTTGCCATAGTAGCCGACTGCTGAGCCGCTAATAAACACTTTAGGAGGCGTTTGGCTTTGTTTGATTAGGTTGGTGAGTTTTTGGGTAATTGTCCAACGACTGTCACAAATGACTTGTTTCTGCTTTTTGGTCCAGCGCTTATCGGCAATAGGTTCTCCCGCGAGATTGATCACGGCATCGTAACTATTGAGGTCGTTGAGACCATCAAGTGTTTGAATAAACTTGAGCTTATCATGGTTAATATAAGACAGTTGCTGTCTAGCCCGATAAGGATTACGAGTAAGTACAACCAATTCATGTGTCATGATCAACTTGGCTAATTCTTTGCCAATGAGGCCTGTACCACCGGTAATCAAAATTTTCATTGTGCCTCCCTGCCGCTGCCCATCTGCCGGAAAAGTGAGTGATGTTTAAGAAGAAAATATAGATTGTTAGCGCCGATCATACGCTAGTTGTTGCATCCTGCGAAGTGAATAGTGTGGGTGGCGTTCCATTTAAAATTACGTACAATGAATGCGCATTAGAGAGGTAGTTTATGAAATTGTTTTTTGCATCGGATCTTCATGGATCCTTACCTGCTACACAGCGTACTTTGGCATTGTTTGCTCAATCTGGCGCACAAAGTCTAGTATTGCTCGGTGACTTGCTTAATCACGGACCACGTAACCCTATTCCAGAAGGGTATAATCCTCCCGAAGTTGCGAGTTTACTCAATCAGCAAGCCGATAAAATTATTGCAGTACGGGGTAATTGTGACAGTGAAGTGGATCAGATGCTGCTCAATTTCCCTATGATGAGCGATTATGCTTGGGTACTACTAGAAAGTGGTCAGCGTCTGTTTTTGACCCATGGGCATCTTTATAATCAAAATAAGCAACCACCATTAAGAGAAAATGATGTGATTGCGCATGGACACACACATGTCCCTGTTGCAGAAAAAATTGATCAAACCATTATTTTTAATCCAGGCTCTGTCACCTTTCCCAGAAATGGTTTACCAGCCAGCTACGGATTATTGGAAAACGATAAGCTATCAGTCATCACGTTTGATGGTGAAACATTAGTAGCCACTTGCCTTGCCTAATAAGAATGAGGGTTCAGCATTAAAGATGAATCCTCATCTCACGTTGCCAACGTTATTGCTCAGATGGCAAGACACGATCGGCATGGCCTAAGTCACGCTCAGGATCAATTTCATCTCTCACGCGTTGTTTAAGCTCTTTCGCTTCAGGAAACCCACCATCTGCTTTACGCTCCCAAATGGTTTTACCATTGCATAAAATTTCAAAATGGCCGCCCGTATCAGGATGTAAGGCGACAGTTTCCAATTCTTCACTAAAAGTATGAAGCAGTTCTTGAGCCATCCAACTGGCACGAAGCATCCAGTTACATTGACGGCAGTAATAGATATCAATGCTCGCTTTTTTCATCATTATCCCGTTAATCTATAACCTACTACAATCTCTAAATCACTGTTCCTAAATGTAGGTCATTTAGGCAAATGCTGAACGCAGACTCGCATAAACCCATCCATGGGGCTCCTCTTTGCCATCCTTGGCAAAGAGGGTCTGCTTATCAGCACCCGCCTGTTGAATCACACTGGAGCATAATTAGGAACAGTTATTTAGCCTACTAATAGTTTGATCCCAACGACTACGGTGATCACTTCAAAAATGATTTTAATTACTCGGTTACTGTAACGATTGGCAAGATAAGCTCCGCTACTGCCACCAACAAAAGAACCTAGCAGCAAAATAGGTAACCATGGCCAGTAGATAGGAGCGCCAGCTTGAGCGACGGCGAGACCGCCTACACCATTCCAGATAAAGCCAACGCAAAACATGGTGATAGCGATAGACTGTTTATAGCTATAGCCAAACCAACGTACTACATAGAGTGTAACTAGAAGCCCG